>JBBPYA010000101.1:0-7651 GCA_038200385.1 Mycobacteriales bacterium | reverse complement strand
CCCTCGCGGCGGGTGGCGACCAGCCGGGCGGCCGCCAGGACATCGAGATGTTGGGAGATGGCCTGGCGGGAGGATCCGAGGCCGTGCCTGGTGGCCAGCCGGCCGCAGAGTTCGAACAGGGTCTGGCCGTTGCGCTCCTGCAACTCGTCCAGGATGGCCCGTCGGGTCGGGTCGGCGAGGGCGTTGAACACGTCCCCCACACCCGCCACCATAGGCAAGTGACTACTTGCCTGTCAACTGTCGCCGAGTCGGCCCAGGCCCCCGAGGACCAGGGCCACCACCGCGTCGGCGAGGTCGTCGGTACGCAGCGTCCGAGACGGGCGGTACCACTCGACGAGAGAGTTCACCGTCCCGAAGATCAGTCTCGCGGTCACGGCCGGATCGATGCCGGCCGGCAGCGAGTCCTCGTCCACGGCGGCCCGCACCAGATCGGTCAGTTGGTGGTCCAGCTGGCGTCGCCGGGACAGCGCACGGCGTTCCACGTCGGTGTTGCCGCGCACCCGAAGCAGCAGGGTCACGAAGGGCAGCTCCGCGGTGAGGACACCGACGCTGCCGCGGACGACGTACTCCAGCCGTTGCATCGCCGTGTCGCCCTCCGGTGCGTCCACGACCGAGGCGAGCGCGTCCAGCGCCCGGTCGGTCGCGAGCCGCAGCAGCTCGGCCTTCGCGCTGACGTGGTGGTAGATCGCCGACTTGCTGATGCCGAGTCGGGCGGCGAGATCCTCCATGCTCGTGCCGTCGTACCCGCGTTCGTTGAAGACCTCGACGGCGATCGGTAGCAGGGAGTCCAGGTCGTAGCCCGGGCGTCCCCGGCGTACCGGTGCACTCACGATCCCTCGGTTGCCTCGCGCCGGTCGATCAGCCGTTGCAGCTTGCCCTGCGAGCGCTCCAGGGTCTCCGGGTCGACGATGTCGCAGCCGACCGTGACGCCGACGTTGTCCTTGACCGCGGTGACGACCTCTTCGGCGGCCGGTCCGCGCCGGTCGGCCGGGCAGTCCGGTCGCGCCTCGACCCGGACGAGCAACTGGTCCATGCGTCCGCGCCGGGACAGCTCCAGCTGGAAGTGCGGGGCCAGGCCGGGGACCCGCAGGACGATCTCCTCGATCTGGGTCGGGAAGACGTTGACCCCCCGCAGGATGATCAGGTCGTCACTGCGGCCGGTGACCTTCTCCATCCGCCGCATCGACGGGCGGCCGGTCCCCGGCTGCAGCCGCGTCAGATCCCGCGTGCGGTACCGGATGATCGGCAGCGCCTGCTTGGTCAGGCTGGTGAACAGCAGCTCGCCGCACTCGCCGTCGGCCAGCACGTTCTCGGCCACCGGGTCGATCACCTCCGGCAGGAAGTGGTCCTCCCAGATGTGCAGGCCGTCCTTGCTCTCGACGCACTCGTTGGCGACGCCGGGGCCCATGACCTCGGATAGGCCGTAGATGTCCACGGCGTGGATCCCGCCCCGCTCCTCGATCTCCACCCGCATCTGCTCGGTCCACGGCTCGGCGCCGAAGATGCCGACCTGCAACGAGCTCTTCCGCGGGTCGAGGCGCTGCCGCTCGAACTCGTCCAGGACGGTCAGGAAGTAGGACGGGGTGACCATGATGACCTCGGGTTCGAAGTCACAGATGAGCTGTACCTGCCGGGGCGTCATGCCGCCGGACAGCGGGATGACGGTGCAACCCAGCTTCTCCGCGCCGTAGTGCGCGCCGAGGCCGCCGGTGAACAGGCCGTAGCCGTAGGCGATGTGGATGCGGTGACCGGGCCGGCCGCCGCTGGCCCGGATCGAGCGCGCCATTACGGTGGCCCAGCTGTCGAGGTCGCGCTCGGTGTAACCGACGACGGTGGGCTTCCCGGTGGTACCGCTAGAGGCGTGGATCCGGCGTACCTGCTCGCGCGGCACGGCGAACATCCCGAACGGGTAACCCTCGCGCAGGTCGGCCTTGGTGGTGAACGGGAACTTCGCGAGGTCGGCCAGCTCGCGGCAGTCCTGCGGATGTACGCCGGCCGCGTCGAACTTGCGCCGGTACAGCGCGACGTTGTCGTAGGCGTGCCGAAGCGACCACTGCAGACGGGTCAGCTGCAACTCCCGCAGCTCGTCGACGGAGATCCGCTCCTCCGGGTCGAGCTGGTCCGCTGCCGGTGGCGCGCCCAGCCGTCGCGTCGTCGACGTCATCGCAACCTCCGATCGGGCGCGTCGGCGTGACAGTAACCGACCGATCGGTCAGAGACCCGGACGGCTCGTCGCTGCCGCGCTCAGCGGTAGCGCGCGGACTTGAGCGGGGCCGCGCGGGTCTAAGCGGGGCCGCGCGGGCCTGAGCGGAACCTCGCGGGCCTTAACGTGTCCTCGCGGGCCACCCACCACCCGCGAGGTCACGCCACGATCAGGTGACCTGATCGTGGGGGGCGGCAGGGGCGGGGGGTTAGGCCGCCGGCGAGATGCCGTCCCGGTGCGCGATCAGGGCGCGCTGAACAACTCGCCCAGCCCGGCCTTGCGCCGATCGGAGGGGATCAGGTCCCGGCTGCGGTAGATCAGCCGGAAACTCCCGCGGGACTCGGTCACGGGCGGCTCTCCTGTGAGGTCGGCGGCCGGCCGCGCGTCGGGTGCCTCGGCGTCGGCGGGGTCCGCCCGTCGCGTCAGCATTCGCGACCCGATCCCGGCAAGTCGTCTCACTTTGCGACAGCGCGCCGGCCCAGGATGGCCCGGCCAGGGTTGCATCGGAGCTGTCGGCGCGGCAGACTAATACCGACCGATCGGTCAGTAATGATGGGAGACGCGATGTCGGTGGCCACGGACCTGCCGGACGACGGGCTGCAGCGGGACTTCGAGTCGATCATCGGGCACGACCGCCGCATCGAGCCGCGCGACTGGATGCCCGAGGGCTACCGCAAGGGCCTGATCCGCCAGATCGCCCAGCACGCGCACTCGGAGATCATCGGCATGCAGCCGGAGGGTGACTGGCTGCTCGCTGCCCCATCACTGCGCCGCAAGGCGATCCTGCTGGCCAAGGTGCAGGACGAGGCCGGGCACGGCATGTACCTGTACGCCGCAGCCGAGACCCTCGGCGCCGACCGGGGGGACCTCACCGACAAGCTGATCGAACGGCGACAGAAGTACAGCTCGATCTTCAACTACCCGACCCTCACGTACGCTGACGTCGGCGTCATCGGTTGGCTGGTCGACGGCGCGGCGATCTGCAACCAGGTCCCCTTGTGCCGCAGCAGTTACGGGCCCTACGCGCGGGCGATGATCCGGGTCTGCAAGGAGGAGTCCTTCCACCAGCGGCAAGGCTTCGAGCTGCTGATGACCATGATGCGCGGTACGCCGGGGCAGCAGGCGATGGTGCAGGACGCCGTCGACCGGTGGTGGTGGCCCTCGCTGATGATGTTCGGGCCGCCCGACGACGACAGCCCGAACTCCGCACAGTCCATGGCCTGGGGCATCAAGCGGCACAGCAACGACGAGCTGCGGCAGCGCTTCGTGGACATGACGGTGCCGCAGGCCGCCGTACTCGGGGTTGCCCTGCCCGATCCGGAACTCGCCCCCGACGAGGAGACCGGCAGGTACCGGTTCGGCGCCATCGACTGGAGCGAGTTCAAGGCCGTGATCAGCGGGGACGGTCCGTGCAACGACGAGCGGATCGCCCGTCGGCGGGCCGCGCGCGACGACAACGCGTGGGTGCTCGAAGCGGCCACCGCCTACGCGGCGAAGCGGGCCGACGACGACCGCGCACTGCCCGCGGCGTGAGCGCCGACCTGACCGCGGAGGGCGGCCACGGCGCCGTACCGATAGGTCCGTCGATTCCCTCGGGGCTCGGGGGGTCCCCGGGGGGCCCGCCCCCCGGGCGATGGCCGCTGTATGAGGTCTTCGTCCGCGGCAAGCGCGGCCTCAACCACGTGCACGTCGGCTCCCTGCATGCACCCGACGACGAGATGGCGGTGCACGCGGCCCGCGACGTCTACACCAGGCGCAACGAGGGCGTGAGCATCTGGGTGGTGCTCGCGAGTGACATCACCGCGTCCAGTCCGGACGAGAAGGACCCGATGTTCGCGCCGTCCGGGGACAAGGTCTACCGGCACCCGACGTTCTACGACATCCCCGACACCGTCCCGCACATGTGATGGGCCGACGCTGATGGCCGGACACGAGGAGACCGTGTACGACGCGCTGGACCAGGCGCACGGCGGCGAGGGCCAGTGGGCCTTCGGCACCGGTTTCGACGACCCGCTCGCGGGCGTGGACACCGCAGTACCCGACGGGGTGGACGCCTCCGATCTCGGTGCGTACTGCCTGATGCTCGGCGACGACGCCCTGGTGCTCAGTCAGCGGCTCACCGAGTGGGTCACCCGGGCGCCGGAACTGGAGGAGGAGGTGGCGCTGGCCAACTGCGCCCTCGACCTGCTCGGCCAGGCCCGCCTTTTGCTGGCCCGGGCCGGCACGTGCGGCGTTCTCGGTCGCTCGCGGTCGGCTGCCACCGGGAGCATCCCGGACGAGGACGCGCTGGCCTACTTCCGCGAATCGGAGGAGTTCGTCAACCACCACCTCGTCGAGGTCGACGGTGGTGACTTCGCCGCCACCATGGTGCGGTTGCTGGCCGCCTCGGCGTACCGGCTGGCGCTCTTCGCCCGGCTGCGTGACAGCCGCGACCCGGTGCTGGCCGCGATTGCGGCGAAGGGCGTGCCGGAGCTGACCTACCACCGCGACTACGCGGCCCGCTGGGTGCTGCGCCTCGGCGACGGGACCACCGAGTCGCATCGCCGTACCGTCGAGGCAGTCGACGCGCTGTGGCCACTGCTCGCCGACCTGCCGGCGGCCACCGCGGTGGAGGCAAGATTGGCCGCCGCCGGGATCGCCGTGGATCCGTGCGTGGTGGACGGCGAAGTGCGGGATGTCCTGAGCACCGTTCTGGAGCAGGCCACCCTCGAGGTGCCACCGTGGCCGACGCCCCGGCCGAGTCCGGGTCGGGCCGGCTCGCACACCCCCGGATTCGACGAACTGCTGGCGACCCTGCAGGGCCTGGCCCGCGAGCATCCGGCGGCGACCTGGTGAGTACGGCGGTGCGCCCGGACCCGCGGGTGGTCGCCGAGGCGATCGTCGATCCGGAGCTGCCGATGCTGACCCTGGCCGACCTCGGCGTGCTGCGGGACGTGCGCACCGAGGACGGGACCGTGGTCGTGGAGATCACCCCGACGTACTCCGGCTGCCCGGCATTGGGCGTCATGCGGGCGGACCTCGTCCATGCCCTGCACCGGGCCGGCTGGGCCGACGTCGACGTACGCACCGTGCTGTCCCCGGCGTGGAGTTCGGACTGGATCAGTGCGGAGGGTCGCCGCAAGCTGCTGCTCGGCGGGATCGCGCCCCCCGGCGCCGCACCCGCACGTCCGGCCGGTCCGGTACCGCTGCAGCTGAGCCCGACCCGGCGCGGCGCGGCGTGCCCGCAGTGCGGATCCGGGGACACCGAGGAGCTCAGCGAGTTCGGGGCCACGGCCTGCAAGGCGTTGCGGCGCTGTCGGAGCTGCCGCGAGCCCTTCGAGCACTTCAAGGAGATCTGAGTGGGCGAGACTACGGCTCCCGAGGTCATCGACGGTCGCGACACCGTGGCTCGCGAGATCCGGGACTCCGACGGCAGCCGGCGCGGGCCGGCCCGGCGGCGCCCCAAGTTCCACCCACTGACGGTGAGTCGGGTGGAGCAGCTCACCGAGGACGCGGTCGCGGTCAGCTTCGACGTACCGGCCGAACTGGCGGCAGACTACGCCTTCCTCCCGGGACAGGCGCTGACGCTGCGCCGCCGGCAGGGCGACCGGGACGAGCGGCGGTCGTACTCGATCTGCGCCGCCGCCGGCGCGCCCCCCCGGGTCGGGGTCCGCGAGGTGCCGGGCGGGTTCTTCTCCTCCTGGCTGGTACACGACGTCCGGCCCGGCGACACCATCGACGTACTCCCGCCCGAGGGCCGGTTCACGACCGACACGACGGTGCCGGGGGATCACGTGTTCGTCGTGGCCGGCTCGGGGATCACACCGGCGCTGTCGCTGGCCTCCACCGTGCTGGCCGATGGGCGGTCGACGGTGACGGTGTTCTACGGCAACCGGCGGACGAGCACGGTGATGTTCGCCGACGAACTGGCCGATCTGAAGGACCGATACGGGACCCGGCTGCAGCTCGTGCACGTGCTGTCCCGGGAACCCCGCGACGCCGAGGTCACCAGCGGCCGGCTGGACGGGCAGCGGCTGCGGACCCTGTTGGGCGCACTGGTCGATGTCGGTGCGGTCGACCACTTCTGGCTGTGCGGCCCGCACGAGATGGTGGCCGAGGCGCGCACTGTGCTGGGCGAGGCCGGTGTGCCGGCGGATCGGGTGCACCAGGAGCTGTTCTACGTCGACGACGTGCCACCGGAACCCGTTCGCGGCGACGAGCAGACCGTGGACGGCCCGAGCAGCGAGGTGACGGTCGTCCTCGACGGGCGCTCGACGACGTTGACGCTGCCGCGTGGTGTGCCGGTGCTGGACGCGGCCCAGACGGTGCGCTCCGACCTGCCGTTCGCCTGCAAGGGCGGCGTCTGCGGTACCTGCCGGGCGAAGTTGACGGTGGGAACCGCGCAGCTACGCCGCAACTACGCCCTGGACCAGTCCGAACTGGACGCCGGGTACATCCTGACCTGTCAGGCGCTTCCGACCAGCGACGCTCTCACGGTGGACTACGACGCCTGAGCTGAGGTGAAGACCGATCGTTCCTGACTGACCGTTCCGGGCACCGAGCCCTCCGCCTGTCGGAGGGCGTGGTGCGGGGTCGGCGTACGACGATGGCGTGATGACCACACCATTGCCGTCGACCGACGCCACCCGGGAACGCACGATGTGGCCGATGTCCAAGCCGACCGAGCGGAGTACGGCGATCGGACGCGGGCTCGCCACGCTGGCCCGCGGGAGCCTTGCTCTGGCCCTCATCAGCGTCGGAGTTCTGATCCTGGGTGCCATCGTCTCGCGGCTATGGGTCGTGTTGCTTCCGTTGCTGCTTGCCATCGTCGCGGCCACCGTGCTCTGGCCGCCCGTGGGATGGTTGCGGCGCAAGGGACTGCCGCCGGCCCCGGCCGCTCTTCTGGTGGTGCTGTCCGCACTGCTCGTCCTCGCCGGGGCGGTCATCGTGGTCGTGCCGCCGCTGGTCGGGCAGGTCGACGACATCGCGACCAGTGCGAGCGACGGGCTCGCAAGGGTTCAGGAATGGCTGACCGGCCCCCCGCTGAATCTGTCCGAGGCCCAGATCAATGCCGGCGTCCAATCGATCACCGACCGGCTGCGGTCCAGCGCCACCTCGATCGCGACGGGCATCATCACCGGCGTGAGCGCGGTGACCTCGGCGCTGGTCACGCTCGTCGTCGTGCTCTTCCTGGTCTTCTTCTTCCTCAAGGACGGCCCGAGGTTCCTGCCCTGGTTGCGTCGTTCGGTTGGAGCCCGGGCCGGCGTGCACATCGAGGCGGTCCTGGCGCGGGCCTGGGACACCGTCGGCAGCTTCGTCAGGTCGCAGGCTGCAGTGGGCTTCATCGACGGCATCCTGATCGGCGCCGGACTGCTCATCGTCGGCGTCCCGCTGGCGATCCCGCTGGCCGTCCTGACCTTCCTCGGTGGCTTCGTGCCGATCATCGGTGCGTTCGTCGCAGGGGCGCTG
>JBBPYA010000100.1:0-8287 GCA_038200385.1 Mycobacteriales bacterium | reverse complement strand
GCGCCGAAGCGCTCGGCCTGCCCGCGCAGGTGCTCCATCAGCTCCGGGCCGGTGATTCCCTCGGGGAAGCCCGGGAAGTTCTCCACCTCGGTGGTGGTCATGAGCGCGCCGCCGTACTGGCTGCCCTCGAAGACCAGCGGATGCAGGTTGGCCCTGGCGGCGTAGATCGCCGCGGTATACCCGGCCGGACCCGAGCCGATGATGATGACGTTGCGAACCGTGTCGGTCACCGCTGTTGCCAACCCCTCCCACGTGGTGTCGCTGACCTGAACATGCTCGCAGGGTCCGACATTCCTGCTGGCCTGGCCCCGGGCGCGCGGCCGGGCCCGCCGGCCGGGGTCACCGAGCGGTCTCGAACGCGTCCAGCACGGTGACGTCCGTGCCGGAGCCGCAGTCCGCGGACACGACGGTGACCTGGACCCGCGCGGGATCCGCAGTGTCCAGGATCAGGATCAGCGCGTCCTGGCCCTCGTACAGGGCCCGGACCGAGGTCAGCAACGTCGACCCGGAGACCGGGATGCCGGCCAAGCACTCCCGGTGCGTCTGGTCCTGGCCCTCCCCGGACGACTCGGCGTCGGACCCGCCTCCCCCGGCAGCGGTGGCGCTGGTGAGCAGGGTCGGTACGGCGGCCTGCAGCGAGACCCGGTCGTAGCTCGGTAGCGCCGCCGGCCGGCCCGGGTCGTTCCCGGAGGACACCGATCCGCCGGAGTCGACGCTGGAGGTCGCCGACTCACTGCCGCCCGGCTGAGTGAGCAGGTACGTCCCGCCGCCGAACAGTACGATCCCCGCGGCGATGCCGGCAGTGGCGTTGCGCCAGCGGCCACGGCGGTACGTCGCCAGCTCCGCCGCGTCGGCCTGCCGGTGCCGCCCGCTGTCCGGTTCGTCCAGCAGTGCGGGCGGCTGTCCGGTCTCGGATCCCGCTGGCTCAGCCTCGGGCAACTGCTGGGCGCCGCCTTCGGACCCTGCGGCGGGCGCTGCCGCTGTCGCCGGTTGTACGGTCTCGGATCCCGCGGCGGGTTCGGCCGCTGTCTGGGCGGCGGTCCCGGAGCTGGTCTCCGGGTGGTCGGCGACGTCCACCTCGGCGGCCCGGGCCGCGGTCAGCGCGGAGCCGATCCGGTCAGCGATGGCCGTGGGCATCGGCGTACCGACCAGTGACGCGACGTCGGCGCGGACCGCACGCAGGGCCGCCAGCACCGCCTGGCACTGCAGGCAAGCCGCGACGTGCCTCCCGGTCCCCGGGTCCGAGGGCAGGCCGGCGTCGTGCTCGGCCAGCGCGATCCGGTCCGGGGGGCCGCTGGCGGGGTGGACCGGTGGCGAGGTGGCGGTGCTCATCGGCCTCCCTCCTCGGCGGGCGCGGACCCTGGCTCGGCTTGGACGTCCAGTCGGGCCGGGTCGTTCCCCGGATCTGTCCCGGGTTCGGCTCGGCCGGCGGGGCTGCGATCGGCCGCCACCCCGACAGCGGGCCGGTCCCCGAACTCCTCGCGAAGGTGACCGAGCCGGGTGGCCAGCGCCAGCCGGCCGCGGGCGCAGCGACTCTTGACCGTGCCGTCGGCCACGCCCAGGATCTGGGCCGCCTCGACGACGGAGTATCCGTACAGATCCACCAGGGTGATGGCCGCCCGCTGATCCGCCCCCAGCCACTGCAGGGCCTCCCGTACGACCAGCACGGAGTCGCTCTCTGCCACCCGGTCCCTGGGCTCGGCCGGTTCGTTGGCGCCCTCATCGGGCAGGGGGACGGTGGGGCGCACCCGCCGGCGCCGGATCCGGTCCAGGCACGCGTTGACCACGATCCGGTGCAGCCAGGTCGTGACCGCCGAGTCGCCGCGGAACGACCCGGCGCCCCGCAGCGCCGAGATCAGCGCGTCCTGGAGTGCGTCAGCCGCCTCGTCCGCGTCGCGCAAAGTGCCCAGCGCGACGGCCCACAGCCGATCCTGGTGCCGGCGGAGGAGTTCGTCGAAGGCTCGTGGCTGCCCGGCGACGTGCGCGGC
This sequence comes from Mycobacteriales bacterium, assembly GCA_038200385.1. Lineage (GTDB taxonomy): Bacteria > Actinomycetota > Actinomycetes > Mycobacteriales > Geodermatophilaceae > JBBPYA01. The sequence goes on along the minus strand of JBBPYA010000100.1, from coordinate 6,299 downwards.
GAGGAGCTCCGCGTCCGAGCGGGGCGGCTGCATCTGGGCAGGATAGGGACTCTCGCGCGCCGGGCCGCCCGCGTCAGCCCGCTGGTACGCCGGTGAAGCTCACCTCGGCGAGCGAGGCGGAGAAGTTCCCACCGTCCGGCACGAGTTCGGTGATCCAGACCAGCCAGTACCGGGCCGGCTGCGCTGAGGCGATCGGGAACGTCGTCTCGGCCTGGAGCTGGTTCTGGCCGAGGACGGCGAACGAGGCGAGGTCGGTAGCCGCCGTCGCCGATGCCCGGATCTCCACCGTGGCGCCCGGCTGATCGGTGAGGATCTTGACCTGCGAGACGTTGACGGGCTGCCCCAGGTCGAAGACCAGACCCACGCCCGGCTTGAGGTTGCCCAGCTGCGGGCTGCCGCGATAGCTCAGCGTCGACCACGACGTCCCGGGGTCGTTGTCGAACGCACGCGGGCTGTCCCCGTTGTTCTCGGGGGCGCCGTCGCCGAACGGGTCGAAGACCGTGGCGCTCGTCACCGGCAACGGACCCGTGGACGCAGTCGGCGGTGGTGTCGTCGCGTTGGCCGACGGCGGGGTACTTGATCCCGCCGGCGCCGAAGTCGAGGCGGCGCCCGACCGCTGGTCCACTGTCGATCCGATGATCCGGTCGAACGACGATCCGATCGCCAGGGCGACGAGGACCACGGCCAGCAGCGCCGCGACCGGGAAGGCGATCACCAGCCAGGTCCGGCGGCGGCGTTCCCGGTATGGATCCTCGCCGGCCTCGCCGCCGTCGCTGTCGCTGTCGCTGTCGGCACCCAACGCCCCGGCGTAGGCGGCAGCCGGGAACACCGGCGGCGCAGCGCTGTCCCAGCCCGGCTCGAACTCCATGCTGCCCAGCAGGGTGCCCAGCTGTTCCCCGGCGCCACCGAACGGCTCGTCCTCAGCCGCCGACATCCCCGGCTCCCCGACGTCGCCGCCGGGTGGGCCGTCCTCGTACACCCGGCCACGGGAGACCTCTGGTTGATCCCAGGCAGGGTCCCATCCGGTCCGAGCCGCACCGACGGCGTCCTGACCAGTGGCGTCCGCACCGGTGCCGTCCCGACCGTCGGGTGCACCGCTGCCCGGTGCGAGCCACGCAGTTGTCGGGTGCTCGGCTCCTGGGTCGTCGTGGGCCGGGTCGGCGGGCTGCCCGGTGAGGGCGGCGGGCGCGTCGACGCCCCACGGATCGGTGGGCGGGGAATCGCGGTCTACCGACCTCGCCGCGGTGTCGTCGTCGGCGCGACCGCTGCCCGCCCTGGGGTCAGTGGTAGGTGTGCCGAGGCTCGACGACTTCGCGGGAACGGCGCGGGTGTCGGTCCTGGCGGCGGTGCCTGTGCTGCCGGCGCCGGCCGCCGGGCCACCCCGGGCGCTGGTGACCCGGCTGACCGCGGCCGTGACCTTGCCGACGGCCAGCCCGGCGGCGGCGGACAGCGTCGCGCGCGTGATCGGGCGACCGCTGGCCGGGGACAGGCCGGGCCGGGTGGGTACGTCGATCCGTCCGGTGGGCGCCGCGGAGTCGCTGCCCGGGTCGGGCGGCCCGGACGATGCGGCCAAGCCCGACCCGACTCCGGTGGCGCCCGGGGTGCCGGTACCGGGGCCTGCGTCGCCGGTCGACCCGGCCTCCTCCGCGCCGGCCCCCGTTCGCGGGCGGGCGGGCGTTCCCGCGTCGGGCTGTGTTCCTGCGCCGGCATCCATTCCTGGGCGGGCGAGCGTGCCTGCGCCGGCAGGTGTTTCGGCGCGGGCCGGTGTGACTGCGTCGGGGTGCGGTCCTGCACCGGCAGGCGTTCCCCCGCGGGTGGAGGGCTTTCCCGCGTCTGCATCCGCTCCGGGCCCGGCGGTCTCGGGGTCACCGCGATCCGGGCCTGTGGTGCCCGCCGGTCCCGCTGACCCGCTGCGGCGGCGGTCTCCGACGACACCGGCGGCGCTGTCACCGGGTCCCGCGACTCCGGCGACGCCGCCTCCGGTGTGTCCGGCCGGGCCTGTGCCGGCCGGCGCCGGGCCGGTGGCACCGACCGCGCCGGGGACAGGCTCGTTGCGGTCGGTGGGGTAGTCGCTGAGTTCGGTCAGCTCGGCGGGATCCCGGCCGGCCGCCGGCGGACGCCCGCCACCGGCTGCAGCTCGACCTTGTCCGGCACCGCTGGGTGTACCGCCCGGTCCGGTCCCCCCCGGGCCGGCACCGGCCGGTCCGGCTGAGCCTGGTCCCGCTGAGCCCGCTCCGGCCGTCCCGGCACCACGGGGTCCGGCACCGCGGGGTCTGGCCGCGCCACGGCCCGGCCGGGTCGGTCCGGGGACCCCGATCGTGGGCCACGGCGCGTGCACGGACTCGTCGACGTCGTACTCGTAGCGCTCGGTGATGAACGCCAGGCCGCTGTCGTCGTAGCCCCGTTCCCGATGCCGGCGGCCGGCCACGAGCAGCTCGGCAAGCTCCTGGGCGCTGCCCACCCGGCCGCCCAGGGCGGCGAGCGCGACCTCGGCCAGGTCGTCAGCCGCGCCGTTGGCAAGCTGCCGGCTCAGCTCGGCAGGGTCCTCGGTCGGCGGCGGGAAGCCGGCCAGGCTGGCGAACAGCAGGGACCCGAGGGCTCGGACGTCGGCGGCAAAGCTGGCCTGCGGAGCCGGGATGCCGGCGACCGCGACGCTGCCGACGGGGGTGAGGATGACCCGCTCGGGGACCAGGCCGCCGACCGGGAGTCCCAGCCCGTGCGCCTGCGCCACCCCTTCGGCGACCCGGCGGACGGTCTCGCGGGCATCCCGCTCGGCCAGCGGGCCGTCGCGCAGGGTGTCGGCGAGGCTGACCCCGGCGACCCACTCGCTGACGACGTACGCCCGGCGGCTTTCGTCGACGGCGTCGTAGACCATGGCCAGCGACGGATGGGACAGCACCCCGGCCGACAGCGCCCGATCGATGAAACCGCGGGACACCTCGCCGCCGGGAGAGTGCACCCGCAGCATGACGTCCCGGCGCAGCAGGGTGTCCCGGGCCCGCCACGTGGACAGCCGCCCGACGCCGGTGTCCTCGTCGGCACCGGAGCGGGCCAGCAACTGGTACCGCCCGCCGACGATCAGCGGCGACCCGGGGTCGGTGCCGGTCGGGTTCTGCGGCTGCACCGCCGTTCCTTCCCCCTCGTCGCGTACTCGGTGAGGTAGGGCCTCGGCGGACCGCCCCCGCGGCGCCGCAGCTATCGACCGCTGCCTGCGAACCGACCACGAACCGCGGAGACGAGTTCGCGCACCTCCGGGATGGGCAGGACGAGGCAGCCGGCCAGCAGCACCGCGCCGCCGCCCAGGCTACCTGCCGTGATGCCCAGACTGCTGCCCAGCACGCCGAGGCCGAACGCCGTTTCGATCGGCTGCAGGATCGCCCAGCCGGCGGCTCCCGCGACCGCGGAGGCCAGGACCAGCAGCCCAACGGTGCGGAGCACCCGCGCCGTCTGCAGCCGCCCGAGCCGGTGCCGCAGCCACAGCTCGCCGACGACCGCCCCGACGACGAACGTCGCGCTGTTGACCACGGCGAGTCCGGTAACCACGTCGCTCGCCGGCAGGACCGACGGCACGAGCAGGCACAGCGGCACCCGTACGGCGACCATCGCCAGGTTGATCAGGGTCGGGGTGCGCGCGTCCTTCATGGCGTAGAACACTCGCAGCTGCAGCAAGGTCACCGCGTAGGGCAGCAGCCCGAACGCCGACGCGGCGAGCACTACACCCACCACCCGGGCCTGCTCGGCGTCGACCTGGCCGCGGGAGAACGCGACGGTGGCGATGGCCGGACCGAACACGACGAGGGCGACGGACACGGGGACGAGGGCGAGCGCGGTCAGCCTGGCACCGAGGGACAGGTCGCTGATCACGGCCGGGAGGTCGGCCTCGGCGGCGGCCCGGCTCATCCGGGGCAGCAGCGCGGTCAGCAGGGCCACCCCGATGATCCCGTACGGCAGCTGGAACAGCAGGCTGGCGTTGGCGTAGACGATCGACCCCACGCCGGAGTCGCGTCCGGCCTGGTTGGCCAGCGCCAGGATCACGACGTAGCCGGCCTGGCTGACCGCGACGTAGCCGAGGACCCACAGGCCCAGCCGGCCGGCCTCGCCCAGTCCCGCGTGGCGCCAGTCCCACCGCCACGCCCAGCGCACGCCGGCCCGGTGCAACGACGGGAGCAGGGCCGCGGCCTGCACGACGATGCCCAGCGTGGTGCCGATCCCGAGCAGCCAGACCAGACCCGGGGAAATGGTCGTCGGCGTCAGCTCGCCGGCCCCGCTGACCGCGAGGAACACCAGGCCGGTCGCGATCACGACCAGGTTGTTCAGCACCGGAGCCCACGCGGGCGGCCCGAAGACCTGCCGGCTGTTCAGGATGGCGGTCAGCATGGCGCCGACGCCGTAGAACACGATCTCAACGAGCAGGATGCGGGCCAGCAGGTTGGCCAGTGCCACCTGGTCGGCGTTGTCACGGATGCCGTAGGCGTAGGTGAGCAGGGGTGCGGCCAGCACCGCCAGGACGGTGGCGACCACCAACCCGACGGTCAGCAGGCTGAGCAACCGTTGGGTGTAGGCCAGCCCGCCGTCTCCGTCGCGGACCCGGGCATGTACGAGCAGGGGCACGATGACACTGGTGAGCACGCCGCCGAGCAGCAGCTCGTAGACGATGTTGGGCAGCGTGTTGGCGGTGTTGTAGGCGTCGCCGACCAGGCCGAGCCCGATCGCCGCCACGAGGACGACGGTCCGGAGGAACCCGGTGAGCCGGGACACCGCGGTGGCCACCGCCATCGTCCCGGCGGCGCGGCGCAGGCTCGGTGGATCCGGCCGGGCCGGTGCGGTCACGTCCCGGCCCGCAGCGGCGTCTGCTCGACCGGTCGCTGCCGGGCCGGTGGGTCCGGCCGGCGGCCGTGCCGGATCCGCCGGATCAGGCGGATCGCGAACAGTACGAACAGCAGGACGCCGGCCCCGGCGGTGATCACGATGGAGATGACGCCGTACGCCGTGCTGCGCACCGTCAGCCGGACCGGCTCGCCCAGCGTGCCGCCGGCCGGGGTGAAGATCGCCGCGGTGACCCGGAACTCCCCGGAGCGCTCCACCGTCGCCGGTACCTCGATCAGGGTCCGGCTGCCCGGCGCCAGGACCTGGGTACCCACATCGCCGGTGGACAGTCCCGCCACCAGGCTCGAGTCCACGCTCATCCGGACCTGGACGGGCACCGGCAGCTTGTTCTGCACGGTGAACACCAGGGGCGCCTGAGTGGAGGCGATGCTGTACGTCCCGTCGGCGGGGACGACGAGCAGCACCCGCCTTCGCTGCGCGTCGATCTGCGCCCGCAGGGCGGCGCCGCGCTCCCTCAGGACCGCCGGGTCGCCCCGCCACGCGGAGGACGCCGCGGCCAGTACCGCGGTCCCCATCGGGTCCAGGATGGCCGCGGCGGCCCGTCGGTCCTCGTTGGTGTCGAGCACCAGCATCGAGCGGAAGTCGGCGATGACGGTGACGGCGTCGGTGAGTTGGCGCAGGCCCACCGGGTCGAGTTCGGCGGCGCCGGCGGACTCCGGGTAGACCAGCTCACCGCGGTCAGCGAGCGCGGGCAGCGCCGGGTCGGCGCTGACGTCGACCGGTGCCAGCCACGTCTCGGTACCCGGGTCGGCCAGCATCGGTTCGGCGTAGGCGGCCCTGGCGTCCCATCGGCGGGGCGGTGCGACGAGCAGGTGCCGGCTGATCGACGGGGCCTCCGCGGTGATCATCGCCAGCTCGGCGAGATAGCGCTGCTCGGCCAGCCGCGGGCCGGTCGGCCAGCTGTCCGCGGCCGCGACGATGCCGTCCAGCTCCGGGTCGCTGACCAGCGCGGTCATCCCGGCCGGCACGGGCAGCGTCGTGCGGGCTCCCACCGTGCGGGCGCCGGCGGCGCCGGCGGGGAACGCGGCCGCGCTGAGCACCACCTGCTGGGTGCCGTTGTCCGCGAACACCTGCGCGGCGGCCTCGGTGAGGACGCCGTCGATCGGCCAGGACAGCGTGTCGGCCACCGGCAGACCGAGAACGCCTGTCACCAGCCGCCGGCCTAGCGCGATCGCGTCGGCGGCCTGGGCCTGCAGGCCGGCCCGGACGAGGGCGACGACGTCGGCGTCGGCGTAGGGCAGCGCCAGGACGCGGTGCGTCGCAGCGAGCCGGGTCAGCCGGGCCAGCCAGGCCGCGGCCGCGGGCCCACCGGGGCCGGTGCTGCCGTCGGGCAGCTGGTAGCCGCCGACCATGACGCGCAGGTTCTGCAGCAGCAGCGGGTCGACGGCGAGCAGCAGCGGAGCCTGCGGATC
>JBBPYA010000099.1:0-5135 GCA_038200385.1 Mycobacteriales bacterium | reverse complement strand
TCGCTCTACGCCGACCGCTACGGGCTGGACGTCGTGTGCCTGCGGATCGGCAGCCAGCGCCCGGCCCCGGTCCGGCCGCGGCACCTGGCCACCTGGCTTTCCGACGGTGACCTGGTCCGCCTCGTCGACGCCGCGCTGCGCACCCCCGCGCCCGGCTTCGCCGTCGTGTACGGGATCTCCGCGAACACCCGCGCCTGGTGGGATCTCGAACCAGGTCACGCGATCGGGTACCACCCGGTCGACGACGCCGAGGGCTACGCCGGCGACATCGAGGGCGACCCGGAGCCGACCGACGACCTCATCGGCGGGGAGTTCACCGGTCCGGAGTTCGACATCGGGGCGGCGGCGGGCGGGTGAACGACGACGCCGTCCGGGCCTGGATCGCCGACGACCCCGACCCGGAGACCCGCGCGGAGCTGAGCACCCTGCTCGCCGCGGGGGAACGGGATGAACTTGCGGACCGCTTCGCCGGGCCGCTGACGTTCGGTACGGCGGGCCTGCGCGGCCCGGTCCGGGCCGGCCCGAACGGGATGAACCGCGCCGTCGTACGCCGGGCCGCGGCCGGGCTGGCCGGCTACCTCGACGGTCTCGGGGCCGACGGGCCGGTGGTGATCGGGTACGACGCCCGCCGCGGGAGCACCGACTTCGCCAGGGACAGCGCCGCCGTCATCGCGGGGGTCGGACGCCAGGCGCTGCTGCTGCCCCGTCCGCTGCCGACGCCGGTACTGGCCTTCGCGGTCCGCCGGCTCGGCGCCGCGGCCGGCGTGATGGTCACCGCGAGCCACAACCCGCCACAGGACAACGGGTACAAGGTCTACCTCGGAGACGGGGCGCAGATCGTCCCGCCGGCCGACACCACGATCCAGGACGCGATCGCGGCGGTCCCCTCGGTCGCCGGACTGGCGCTGTCCGAGGACTACCGGGTGCTCGGCGAGGACGTGGTCGACGACTACGTGGCGGCGATCGCGACGGTGCCGCCGCCCGGGCCGCGCGAGCTCACCGTCGCGCACACCGCGCTGCACGGGGTGGGGACCGAACTGGCCCGCCGCGCGTTCGTCGCCGCGGGGTTCGCCGACCTGCACGTGGTCGCGGCCCAGGCCGAGCCCGATCCGGCGTTCCCGACGGTGGCGTTCCCGAACCCGGAGGAGCCGGGCGCGGTCGACCTCCTGCAGGCCCTGGCCGAGGAGTGCGGCGCGGACATCGCTATCGCCAACGATCCCGACGCCGACCGCTGCGCGGTGCTCTGCGGCGGCCGGATGCTGCGCGGCGACGAGGTCGGCGTGCTGCTGGCCGACGCGCTGCTCACCGCCGGCCGGACCGGGACCTACGCCACGACGATCGTGTCGTCGTCGATGCTGCGCTCGCTCGCCGCCGACGCCGGCGTCCCCTACGCCGAGACGTTGACCGGCTTCAAGTGGATCGTCCGGGCACCGGAGTCCACCGGCACACCGCTGGCGTACGGGTACGAGGAGGCGCTCGGGTACGCCGTCGCGCCGGAGCTGGTCAACGACAAGGACGGGCTGTCCGCGGCGCTGGTGGCGGCCGCGCTCGCGGCCCGGCTCAAGGCGGAGGGCCGCTCGCTGCTGGACCGGTTGGACGAGCTGTCCGCGCGGCACGGCGTGCACCGCACCGACCAGCTGTCCGTGCGGGTCGACGACCTGGCGCGGATCACGTCGATGATGTCCGCCCTGCGCGCGGCGCCACCGGCGACGTTGCTGGACCGGGAGGTCCGGGTCGAGGACCTGCTGCCCGACGCCGACGTCGTCCGGCTGTCCGGCAACGGGTTACGCGTCGTGGTCCGCCCGAGCGGTACCGAACCCAAGCTGAAGGCCTACCTGGAGATCGTCGTACCGGCCGGCGACGACCTCCCCGCCGCCCGGGCCAGGGCCGATCGGGCGGTACACGACCTGTACGCCGAGCTGAGCGGACTGCTGGGGAGATAGTCCCTCGACGCCGCGGCGGGCTGTCGCGAGACTGCCCACGTGGGTGCCTTCGCGATCGGGCTCGGGCTCGGCTTCCTGGTGTCCCTCCAGCTCGGCCCGCTGTCGCTGTTCCTCATCCGCTCGACCCTGCGCACCGGGCTGCGCACCGGGTTGGCGATCGGCGCGGGCATCGCGTCGGTGGACGCGGTGTACGCCGCCGCGGGGGTAGGTGGCGCCGCCTCGCTCCTCCGCGTCGGCCCGCTGCGGGTCGGCCTGGGCATCCTCGGGGTGGTCGTGCTGGCTGCGCTCGGACTGCGGTCCCTGTGGAGCGCCGTCCGCGTGCAGTCGGGCAACGAGATTCCCGACGACGTCTCCTCCCCGAGCCGGGCGTTCCTGACCTCCGTCGTCGCGACGGCGGCCAACCCCCTGACGATCGTGTCCTGGGCCGCGGTCTTCGCCGGGGTGTCGGCCGCGACGCAGGCCGCGCCGGTGCCGGTGGTCACCGGGGTGGGTCTGGGCAGCCTGGCGTGGCTGGTCGTGCTCGCCTACGGCGTGTCGGGACCACTTCCAGCTGGGCGACCTCATCGGCTGTCGGCGATCACCAGGCCCAGGTGCTCGGCGAAGGCGGCGGCCAGCAGGTGTACCTGTTCGGAGCTGACCGTCGCTCCGGACAGCGACCCGATGCCGTCGACGACGGCGAGTTCGGCCCTGGAGAGGTCGACATCGACCAGTTGCGCGCCGGACAGGGCGAGCCGACCGATCCGGCAGTCGGTGAAGCGGACCTTGGTCAGCCGGGCGTCCTGCAGGTCCAGGTCGGCGAACTCGCAGCCGCCGAACGCCACCTCGCGCAGCGAGGCTGCCCGCAGGTTGGCGAAGTCGACCTTGCCCCCGGTCCAACGCACCCGGCGGATCTCCGCCCCGGAGGCGTCCACGAGGCGCAGGTCGGCTGCCCCGGCCTCGGTGAATCGGCAGTGCGAGAAGCGCGCCCGGTCCGCCCGCAGCCCGGACAGGTCGGCACCCTCGAAGTTGCAGTCGAGGAAGGACGCCGTACCGGCATCACCGTCCACCGTCCCGCTGAACGTCTCGGAGTCGTAGGTCTCCCCCGGTTCCACTCAGACCGCGCCGAACTGGCGGTCCCCCGCGTCCCCGAGGCCCGGGACGATGTAGGCAGAATCGTTGAGCCGCTCGTCGATGCTGCCGGTCACGACGCGCAGCGGGAGCCCGGACCGCTCCAGCCGGGCGAGCCCCTCGGGGGCCGCGAGCGCGCACAGGATCGTCACGTCGGTCGCGCCGCGGTCGGTCAGCAGCCGGCAGGAGTGCTCCATCGAGCCACCGGTGGCCAGCATCGGGTCCAGCACGAACACGGGTCGGTGGGTGAGGTCGTCGGGCAGGGACTCCATGTACGCGCGGGGCTGGAACGTCTCCTCGTCGCGGGCCAGCCCGACGAAACCCATCTGCGCCTCGGGCAGCAGCCCGAACGCCGCCTCGGCCATCCCGAGCCCGGCCCGGAGCACGGGGACCAGCAGCGGCGGGTTCGCCAGCTGGGTCCCCAGGGTGCGCGCCACCGGGGTCATCAGGGCGGCGCTGATCGTGGCCAGCTCCCGGGTGGCCTCGTACACCAGCATCAGGGTCAGCTCCCGCAACGCCGCCCGGAACGTCGCGTTGTCCGTCCGCGCATCCCGCATGGTGCTCAGCCGGGCCCGGGCCAAGGGGTGGTCCACGACGATGGTCTGCACGGGGCCCGACCCTAGCGGGGGTTTCTCGGCGGCAGGCCGGACCGTCCACGGCGGCAGCCCGGACCGTCCGCGGCGGGCAACCCGCCGTGCCGTGGGCACTAGACTCGCCAGCCATGGCCAGCCCCCCGCTCGCGACGCTGCCCGGCGTGGCCGGCGTGGACCGGGGCCGCGCGCGGGGCGGGTTCGAGGTCGTCGACGGCGGTCGGGATGAGGCGACGCTGAAGGCGTTCCTGCACGGGCTGCCCGGCGTGGACCAGGTGGGTGCCGAGGCGCGCGCGGCCGCCCTGTCCACCCGCTCGATCAAGACGACGAGCAAGGCGTGGGCCATCGACACGATCATCTCGATGATCGACCTGACCACGCTCGAGGGCTCGGACACCCCGGGCAAGGTGCGCAACCTCTGTGCCAAGGCCCGCCGGCCCGACCCGAGCGACCCGAGCACCCCTGCGGTGGCGGCGGTCTGCGTCTACGGCGACCTCGTGCCCGCCGCGGTGGACGCCTTGCAGGGCACCGGCATCAAGGTCGCCGCGGTCGCGACGGCGTTCCCGTCCGGCCGGGCGACGCTGCCGGTCAAGCTCGCCGACACCGAGGCCGCGGTCGCCGCGGGCGCGGACGAGATCGACATGGTGATCGACCGCGGCGCCTATCTGTCCGGCCGCTACGGCCAGGTGTACGACGAGATCGTCGCCGTCAAGGCGGCGACCGGGCCGGCGCACCTGAAGGTCATCCTGGAGACCGGGGAGCTGGCGACGTACGACAACGTCCGACGCGCATCCTGGCTCGCGATGCTCGCCGGAGCCGATTTCATCAAGACCTCGACGGGCAAGATCCAACCGGCCGCCACGCTGCCGGTGCTGCTGGTGATGCTGGAGGCGGTCCGCGACTTCCGCGACGAGACCGGCCGGCAGGTCGGCGTCAAGCCGGCCGGCGGCATCCGGACCAGCAAGGACGCCATCCGCAACCTGGTGATGGTCAACGAGACCGTCGGCCCGGACTGGCTCTCCGCGGACTGGTTCCGCTTCGGCGCCTCCAGCCTGCTCAACGACCTGCTCCTGCAACGGCAGCGGCTGGCCTCTGGCTCGTACTCCGGGCCCGACTACCTCACGCTGGACTGAGCCTCCGTGCCCTTCGAGTACGCCCCCGCACCGGAGTCCCGCTCCGTCGTCGACATCGCGCCGTCGTACGGGTTGTTCATCAACGGCGAGTTCACCGACGCGACGGACGGCACGCCGTTCAAGACCATCAGCCCCGCCTCGGAGGAGGTGCTCGCCGAGGTCAGCGAGGCCGGTCCGTCCGATGTGGACAGAGCGGTCCGAGCCGCCCGGCGGGCCTTCTCCTCCGGACCCTGGGGGCGGATGTCGCCGACGGAGCGCGGCAAGTACCTGTTCCGGCTGGCCCGGCTGGTCCAGGAGCGGGCCCGTGAACTCGCGGTCCTGGAGTCGCTGGACAACGGCAAGCCGATCCGGGAGTCCCGCGA
>JBBPYA010000098.1:0-4452 GCA_038200385.1 Mycobacteriales bacterium | reverse complement strand
CTGGAGACCTACGGCGCGCTGTTCGACCGGACCAAGGAAGGCAAGATCAGCCAGCGCAACTTCGGCGGCCACGAGTACCCGCGGTTGGCCCACGTCGGTGACCGCACCGGGCTGGAGCTCATCCGCACCCTGCAGCAGAAGATCGTCTCGATGCAGCAGGAGGACCTGCGCGACCACGGCGACTACGAGGCGAAGATCCGGGTGTTCGCCGAGTGTGCGATCACCGACCTGATGCTCGACGGGGCCGGCTCTGCCGGCGAGGGTGTGGCGCGGGTCGCCGGAGCATTCGGCTACCTTCGCGAGACCGGTGGATTCGTGCTCTTCGAGGCACCGGCGATCGTCCTGGCCACCGGGGGGATCGGCAAGTCGTTCAAGGTCACCTCGAACTCGTGGGAGTACACCGGAGACGGCCACGCGCTGGCCATGCGCGCCGGCGCCTCGCTGCTGAACATGGAGTTCGTCCAGTTCCACCCCACCGGGATGGTCTGGCCGCCGTCGGTGAAGGGCATCCTCACCACGGAGTCCGTGCGCGGGGACGGGGGCGTGCTCACCAACTCCGAGGGCAAGCGCTTCATGTTCGACTACATCCCCGACGTGTTCAAGAAGCAGTACGCCGACTCCGAGTCCGAGGCCGACGGTTGGTACGACGACCCGGAGAACCACCGCCGCCCGCCGGAGCTGCTGCCGCGCGACGAGGTGGCACGGGCGATCAACAACGAGGTGAAGGAAGGCCGCGGCTCCCCCCACGGCGGGGTGTTTCTCGACGTGTCCAGCCGACTCTCTGCCGAGGAGATCAAGCGCCGGCTGCCCTCGATGTGGCACCAGTTCAAGGAACTCGCCGACGTCGACATCACCAAGGAGCCGATGGAGGTTGGGCCGACCTGCCACTACGTCATGGGCGGGGTCGAGGTGGAGCCCGACACGGCGGCGGCCGGCATACCCGGCCTGTTCGCGGCCGGCGAGGTCGCCGGTGGGATGCACGGCTCCAACCGGTTGGGCGGCAACTCGCTGTCCGACCTGCTGGTGTTCGGACGTCGCGCGGGCCTCGGCGCCGCGGCGTACGTCGACGGCCTCGGCGTGACCCGGCCGACCGTCCCGCACACCGAGCTGGCGCGGGTGATCGACATCGCGCTGCAACCGTTTGCGACCGAGGTCGGCGAGAACCCCTACGAGATCCATCAGGAACTGCAGGACACCATGCAGCAACTGGTCGGGATCGTCCGCCGGCCGGAGGAGCTCGAGGACGCGCTGGCCCGGCTGGAGAAGTTCCGTGAGCGCAGCACCCGGGTCAAGGTCGAGGGCCACCGGCAGTTCAACCCGGGCTGGCACCTGGCCCTGGACCTGCGCAACATGGTCATCATCAGTGAGTGCATCGCGCGGTCGGCCCTGGAGCGCAAGGAGAGCCGCGGCGGGCACACCCGCGACGACTACCCGGCGATGGAGCCGTCCTGGCGTCAGGTCAACCTGATGTGCTCGGTGGATCCGGCCGGCGAGATCGAGCTCGGCCAAAAGCCGGTGCCGGCGATCCGGGCGGACCTGCTCGCACTGTTCGACAAGTCCGAACTGGGCAAGTACCTCACCGACGAGGAACTGGCCGCCCTGCCGGGAGGAGCACAGGCATGAGCTACGACGCGAAGTTCCGGGTCTGGCGCGGCGACGCCGACGGCGGTGATCTGCAGGACTTCGGGGTCGAGGTGAACGAGGGCGAGGTCGTCCTCGACATCATCCACCGGCTGCAGGCCACCCAGGCCGGTGACCTTGCCGTCCGGTGGAACTGCAAGGCCGGCAAGTGCGGCTCGTGCAGTGCCGAGATCAACGGCCGGCCGCGGCTGATGTGCATGACCCGGATGAGCACGTTCGGCCAGGACGAGACGATCACGGTGACGCCTCTGCGCGCGTTCCCGGTGATCCGCGACCTGGTCACCGACGTGTCCTTCAACTACGTCAAGGCCCGCGAGATCCCGGCCTTCGCGCCGCCGAAGGGCGTGGCGGCCGGGGACTACCGGATGGAGCAGATCGACGTCGAGCGCTCCCAGGAGTTCCGCAAGTGCATCGAGTGCTTCCTGTGCCAAGACGTCTGCCACGTCGTCCGCGATCACGAGGACAACAAGGACTCCTTTGCCGGGCCGCGTTTCCTGATGCGGATCGCCGAGCTGGACATGCACCCGCTGGACGAGATGGACCGCAAGCAGCAGGCCCAGCGTGAGCACGGCCTGGGCTACTGCAACATCACCAAGTGCTGCACCGAGGTATGCCCCGAGCACATCAAGATCACCGACAACGCCCTGATCCCGATGAAGGAGCGCGTGGTCGACCGCCGGTACGACCCGCTCGTGTGGCTCGGTAGCAAGATCCTGCGCCGCCAAGGAGTCTGATGTTCGACCTGGCAACCGGGGCCGTCGAATCGGCGCTCGCCGCGGGCGCCCGGTACGCCGATGCCCGGGTCATGACGCGCCGGTACGAGACGATGACGGCGCAGAACGGGGACGTCGAGGACCTGACGCAGAGCGAGTCGACCGGCATCGGGGTGCGGGCCCTGATCGGGTCCTCGTGGGGCTTCTTCGCCGTGGCCGACCTCGCCGACGGGGCGGTCCGCCGCGCCGGTGAACGCGCCACCGAGATCGCCCGGGCCTCCGCGCTGGTGCCCGGCGCCGACCTCGACCTGCTCGATGTACCGGTGCGCCAGGACAGCTGGGCCAGCACGTGCGAGGAGGACCCGTTCACAGTGTCGTTGGGCGAGAAGGGCGATCTGCTCGTCGGCGTCACCCGCACGATGCGCGAGGCCGGCGTGCCCCTGGCCACCGCGCTGTACCAGGCCTGGGACACCGAGAAGTGGTTCGTGTCCTCCGAGGGGCACCGGATCGACCAGCGGATCCGGGAGTGCGGGGCGGGCATGCACTGCCTGAGCTTCGGCGACGGATCCACCCAGCGCCGGTCCTACCCCGCCTTCCGCGGCCAGTACGGCACCAGCGGCTGGGAGCTGGTCCGTGCCATCGACCTGCCAGCGCACGCGGAGCGGATCGCGGCGGAGGCCATCGAGCTGCTGACCGCGCCGGAGTGCCCGCCCGGCACCACGGACGTGATCCTGGGAGGTGAGCAGATGTCACTACAGATCCACGAGTCCGTGGGGCACGCGGTCGAGCTGGACCGGATCCTCGGTTGGGAGGCCGGGTACGCCGGAACATCGTGGCTGGAGGTCGCCGGCCTGGGCACCCTGCGGTACGGCTCGGAGCTGATGAACGTCACGGCGGACCCCACCCTTCCCGGGGCGCTGGGCTCGTTCGGGTACGACGACGAGGGCACCCCGGCAGCCGCGAACGACATCGTGCGGGACGGGGTGTGGGTCGGCGTCCTGGCCGGCCGGGACTCCGCCGCCGTCGCGGGCCTGGACTATGCCGGCGCGGTCCGCGCCGACGGCTACGCGCGACTGCCCATGGTGCGGATGACCAACGTCGGCCTGGAACCCGGCCCGGACAGTCTCGAGTCGATGATCGCGGCCACCGACGACGGCATCCTGATGGAGCACAACCGGTCCTGGTCCATCGACGACAAGCGGCGCAACTTCCAGTTCGGCTGCGAGATCGGCTGGGAGATCAAGAACGGGCAGCGGGGACGGCTGGTGCGCAACCCGACGTACACCGGGATCGGGCCGCAGTTCTGGGCCTCGATGGACATGCTCGCCGGGGAGTCGGAACGGCGTTTCTGGGGTACGCCGAACTGCGGCAAGGGCCAACCGGGCCAGACCGGCCATACCGGGCACCCCGCCATGCCGGCTCGCTTCCGCGGCGTCCGGGTGGGAGTTCGGGGGTGAGCACGGGGACCATGACCCCGGAGGAGCTGGCCGCGCAGGTGCTCACCGCGGTGACCGACGCCGACGCCGGCGCCCAGGCGGCCGTCACGGTATCCCGGGAATCACTGTCGCTGACCCGGTTCGCCGAGTCGTTCATCCACCAGAACGTCGCCGACGAGGCCGATCGGGTGCAGCTGATGGTGCACGTCGGCGGGCGCACCGCCACCGTCGCGGGCAACCGCACCACCCCGGAGTCCATTGCGGCGCTGGTCGGCAACGCGCTGGCCGCGGCCGCGCTGCGACCGGTCGACGAGACGTTCCCCGGACTGACCGGTCCGGCGGCCCTGACCGCAGCCGGCAACTGGGACGAGAACACCGCGTGGGCCGAGCCGGTGGTCCGGGCCGAGGTGGTCCGGGCCTTCGTCGATGCCGCCGGAGGCCTGTCCTGCGCCGGCTACTGCCAGACGACCTCGGTCACGGCGGCCTTCGCCAACACCGCCGGGCAGGCCGTGACCGGCCGCTCCACGCAGGCCAGCGTGGACGCCGTCGCCCGCACCGGTCGAGCCGACGGCGCCGCGCGGACCGCCGCCGTCGCCGTCAGCAGCGTGGACGGCGCCGCCCTGGGTGCCGCGGCAGCGGCAAAGGCGCGCGCGGGGCTGGAG
>JBBPYA010000097.1:0-7275 GCA_038200385.1 Mycobacteriales bacterium | reverse complement strand
TTGCCGGACCCGGCCCGAGACGGTCAGGACGACGTCGCCGCGGGACCCGCGCTGCCCGTCGGCCGAGCGGACCTCGATCCGGGCCTCGGCGTCCAAGGCGGTGAGTACGGAGCAGGCGACGGGGACGCCGGCGAGTACGCCGGCTGCGCGCAGGACCACGTCGGCGGTGCCGAGCAGCCCTTCCGGGATGGTCGCCGCGCTGGTGATGTCACCGCGCCCGGCCAGGTCCTCGGCCAAAGCCCGGTCGATCAGCTCGCGTACCCAGGCTGGGTCCAGGCCGGCGGCGGCGAGCTCGTCGGCGTACCCGGTACTCATTCCGACCCCACCGGCATCGGCTCGTAGTCCTGCCGCAGCTCGCCGTCCTCGTCGATGCCGGCCAGCAGGTGCCCCCGCCACGCCGGATCGGCCTCGCCGTGGTCGGTCCGCCAGTGACACCCGCGGGTCTCGGTCCGCCTCGCGGCGGCCGCGGCCAGCGCGGTGGCCACGGTGTGCAGGTTCGTCGCCTCCCAGGCCCGGGGCTCCGGCTCGACGCTGCTCTTCTCGGCCAGCCGGTCCAGCTCGGAGCCGGCCCGGCCCAGGCTGGCGGCACTGCGTAGGACTCCGGCGCCGGTGGTCATGGCTTCGGTCAGCGGGATCCGGACGTCGGCGTCCAGCAGGGACCCGGGCACCTCCCCCGCGACCGGATCGGTCTGCGCCGGCAGCTCGCGGGCCAGGTCGGCGCCGATCCGGGCGGCGAAGACCAGGCCCTCGAGCAGCGAGTTGGACGCCAGCCGGTTCGCGCCGTGGACCCCGGTGCAGGACACCTCGCCGCAGGCGTACAACCCGGGGACACTCGTCCGGCCGGTCAGGTCGGTACGCAGGCCGCCGGAGGCGTAGTGCGCGGCCGGGGTCACCGGGATGGGGGCGGCGACCGGATCGATGCCCGCCGCCCGGCAGCGGGCCGTGATCGAGGGGAACCGGCGCTCCAGCAGTTCGGCTCCCAGCTGCCGGGCGTCGAGGTACACGTGGTCGGTGCCCCGCTCGAGCTGCACCCGGGTGATCGCCTTGGCCACGACGTCGCGGGGCGCCAGTTCGGCCAGCTCGTGCACGCCCCGCATGAACGGGGTTCCGTCGGCGTCGATGAGGATCGCGCCCTCGCCACGCATCGCCTCGCTGATCAGCGGCTGCTGCCCGGCCGCGGCGTCCGGGCCGAGGTAGAGCGCGGTCGGGTGGAACTGGACGAACTCCAGGTCGGTGACGACCGCCCCGGCACGCAGTCCGAGCGCCACGCCGTCGCCGGTGGACACCGCCGGGTTGGTCGTCGCCGCGTAGACCTGGCCCATTCCTCCCGTCGCTAGCACCACGGCCCGGGCCAGCACCGCCCCGACACCGTCCCGGCTGCCCTCACCGAGGACGTGCAACGTGATCCCGGCCGCCCGGCCGCCCGCACCGGTGAGCATGTCCAGGACCAGCGCGTGCTCGAGGACCTGCAGTCCCGGGTCCCGGCGTACGGCGGCATGCAGCGCCCGCTGTACCTCCATGCCGGTCGCGTCGCCGCCGGCGTGCACGATCCGGTCCGCGTGGTGCCCGCCCTCCCTGGTCAGCGCCAGCGAACCGTCCGGATAGCGGTCGAACTGCGCCCCGAGCGCGATCAGCTCGTGCAGCCGCTGCGGCCCCTCGGTCACCAGAACCCGGACGGCGGCCCCGTCGCACAGCCCCACCCCGGCCACGAGGGTGTCGGCCAGATGCGCCGCCGGGGTGTCCGCCGGGTCCAGCGCCGCCGCGATGCCGCCCTGGGCCCAGCGAGTGGAGCCGTCGTTGATGTTGACCTTGGTCACAACGACGACGCTCAATCCGGCCGAGCGGGCGTGCAGCGCCGCGCAGAGCCCGGCGACGCCGGACCCGACGACGCAGACGTCCGCGGACAGCGTCCAGCCGGGTGCGGGCGCCAGGAGCCGGCGCGGCAGCGGGCTCACGCGGTCCGGTCGCCCCGGCGCAGTCCCAGCTCCGGTGGCCCGGCCGCGGCCGGATCGGCACCGAGCTCGACGACGCGGTTGGCGCCGTCCACGTGCACGATCCGCGGCAGGTACGACTTGGCTTCGGTCTCGTCGAGCTGTCCGTAGGAGATCAGGATGACCAGGTCCCGTGGGTGGACGAGGTGCGCGGCCGCGCCGTTGATGCCGATGACGCCGCTGCCCCGCTCGCCGGGAATGACGTAGGTCTCCAGCCGGGCGCCGTTGGTGACATCGACGATCGCCACCTGCTCGCCGGGCAGCAGGTCGGCGGCGTCCATCAGGTCCTCGTCCACGGTGACCGATCCGACGTAGTGCAGGTCGGCCTGGGTCACGGTGGCCCGGTGAATCTTGGACTTCAGCATGGTCCGGAACATGGTCACGCTCCTGCGGGCGTCGGGTCGGTCGGCGCGGCCGCGAGGACGAGGCCGGTGTTGTCGATCAGGCGGGTCGATCCGACCAGGACGGCAGCAAGCAGCCGCGCGGGTCCGGCGCCGGGAGCAGACCCCAGGGCCGGGTCGGTGAGGGCGAGGTAGTCCAGGACCAGACCCGGTTGGGTGTCCAGGGTTGCGCGGGCGGCGTCCAGTACGGCGTCCGCGCCGAGGCAAGCCGCCGCGGCACCGGCCGCCAAGGCACGGGGCAGCGCGAGCGCCGCCTGTCGCTGGGCGGGGTCCAGGTACCGGTTGCGGCTGGACAGCGCGAGGCCGTCCGGGTCGCGCACGATCGGGATGCCCACGATCTCCACGTCGAGGTCCAGGTCGGCGACCATGGCGCGGACCAGGGCGAGCTGCTGGTAGTCCTTCTCGCCGAAGAAGGCCGCATCCGGCCGGGTCAGGTGCAGCAGCTTCAGCACGACGGTGAGCACACCGTGAAAGAACCCCGGACGGCTGGCGCCTTCCAGTATTTCACCCACCGGGCCGGGATCGATCCGCACGTTCGGCGGGCCGGCGGGGTACAGGTCGGTCGTCGTCGGGGTGAAGACCAGGTCGACCTGCTCGTGCGCGAACGTGGCCAGGTCGGCATCCCAGGTGCGGGGATAGCGGCTGAAGTCCTCGGTGGGGCCGAACTGCAATGGGTTCACGAACAGGGTGGCGATGACGTGGGCACCGCGCGCGCGGGCCTGGCGCAGCAGCGCCACATGGCCGTCGTGCAGGGCACCCATCGTCATGACGACCGCGACCGGGCCGGGCAGCCCGGCGCGGACGCGGGCCAGCTCGACCGGATCGGCGACGACCGTGGGAAGGGCGAGGGTCACGGCCGGCCTCGCGCTCCTGCGTCGCTGTCCCGCCGGGGCTCCAGGACCTCGAACAGTTCTCCGGCGTCCAGCCGCCGAAGCCGGCCGGCCGCGATGGCCCGCTCGGCGGTGCGCCGGGCCATCGCGAGGTAGGCCTCGACGCTGCCCGGCGCGTGGTCGACGAGTTCGTGCAGGTGCCGGCGTACCGTCCCGGCGTCACCGCGGGAGACCGGCCCGGTCAGCGCGCTGTCGCCCTGCCGCAGCGCATTGTCCAGCGCGGCCCGCAACAGCGGCTCGATCAGCGTCTCGGCCTCCTCGACACCGGCGGTCCGCAACAGGTCGAGGGCCTCGTTGACGAGGGTGACCAGGTGGTTGGCGCCGTGCGCGAGCGCGGCGTGGTAGAGCCCGCGGGCGTGCTCGGGTACCCAGGTCGGCTCCCCGCCCATCTCCACGACCAGCGCCTCGGCGACGGCCCGGTGCTCCTCGGCGGCGGTCACTCCGAACGCGACGCCGGGCAGCCGGTCGATGTCCTCGGGGCGCCCGGTGAACGTCATCACCGGGTGCAGGGCCAGCGGCAGCACCCCCTGCGTGGCGGCCGGGGCCAGTACCGCCATGCCGTGCGCCCCGCTGGTGTGCACCACGAGCTGCCCGGCCCGCCAGCTGCCGGTCTCGGCCAGCCCCTCGACGAGGCCGCCCAAGGTGTCGTCGGGGACGGCGAGCAGGACCAGATCGGCGGCCCGGACGACCTCGTCGGCCGGTAGCAGCTGCGCCGCCGGCAGCATGCTCGCGGCCCGGCGGATCGAGTCCTGGGAAACCCCGGAGGCGGCGACCACCTGGTGCCCGACCCTGCTCAGGGCCAGGCCGAGGACGCTGCCGACCCGGCCGGCGCCGATCACTCCGATGCGCAGCCGGGAAGCCCGGATCGAGGGGTCGTCGATGTGCACTGTGTGCCTCCGCGTTTCCGTTCCAGTCCGCGACGGGTACCAGACGTTCCTGCTGACGAGTGCAACGTCCAGCGTAGGTGCGCGCCGCCTCCGTCGCGGGTGGGCTTCGTCACGTCCCGGGCGCACGGGGGCGCGCCCGGACGGCCAGGATCGGGGGATGAGGCCGTGGCGGGAGGCGATGGCAGAGGCGTTGTACGGCGAGCGCGGCTTCTACCGCTCGACGGCCGGGCCCGCCGCCCACTTCCGGACGTCGGCACACTGCGGGCCGGCCTTCGCCGCCGCGATTGCCGCGCTGGTGGACCGCGTGGACGTCGCGTTGGGCCACCCACCGCGCCTGGATCTCGTCGACGTCGGGGCCGGGCGCGGGGAACTGCTGCAGTCCCTCGCCGCCCGGGCGGCCCGCGGCTGGGCGCTGGGACCCCGGCTGCGACTGACCGGCGTGGAGGTGGTCCCCCGACCGGTGGGGCTGGTCACGCCGATCGGGTGGGAACCCGAGATCCCACCGGTCACCGGGGTACTGCTGGCCAACGAGTGGCTCGACGTCATCCCGCTGGACGTGGTGGAACTGACCGCCGGCGGGCTGCGCACGGTGCTGGTCGACCGCGCCGGAGAAGAGGCGACCGGCCCCGCGGCGGGCGCCGCGGCGGCAGCGTGGGTACGGCGCTGGTGGCCGCTGACCAGGATCGGGGCCCGGGCGGAGGTCGGGCTGGACCGGGACGTGGCCTGGGCGGGTGCCGTCGGGCGGGTCCAGGCCGGGGTCGCGCTCGCCGTCGACTACGGCCACACCCTCCGGGCGCCGACCGGGCCGACCGGGGACGTGGCCACCCGACCCAATCCGCTCGCCGGGCGGCCGGCGTACGGGAGTCTCACCGGCTACCGTCTCGGTCGCGCGATACGTCCCACACCGGACGGGACATGTGATCTGACCGCGCACGTCGCGCTGGACTCGTGCCGGGTCGCGGCCGGGGAGCCGGCGGTCCTGACCATCCAGCGGGTGGCGCTGACCCGGCTCGGGGTGGACGCCTCGCGGCCGCCGCTGCCGCTCGCCGCGACCGACCCGGCGGCCTACCTCGACCGGCTGCGGGACGCGGGACAGGCGGCGCAGCTGCTCGATCCCGGCGGGCTGGGGGGGTTCGGCTGGCTGCTGCACGGCGTCGGCATCGACGTGCCCCTCGACGCGGCGACCGAACTGCCACCGCAGTGGCGGGGACCGGCCGGTTAGCCTCCGGGCACGCGCGGTACCGGACGTGGGGAGCGGATGTGGGCAGCATGGACGGCAAGGTCGCTCTGGTGACCGGTGGCAGCCGGGGGATCGGGCTGGCGATCGCGCAGGAGTTGGTACGCCGCGGCGCCCGGGTGACGGTGACCGCTCGGAAGCCCGACGAGCTCGACGCGGCGGTTCAGGCGCTCGGCGGGGCGGATGCCGCCCTGGCCGTCCGGGGCAACGCCGGGGACGCCGAGCACCGCGCGGATGCCGTCGCCCGCACCATCGAGACCTTCGGGCGGCTGGACCTGCTAGTCAACAACGTCGGCATCAACCCGATCTACGGCCCGTTGGTGGACGCCGACCTCGACGCGGTCCGCAAGGTCATGGACGTCAACTACGTCGCCGCCCTCGGATTCGTCCAGCAGGCCCATCGCGGCTGGCTCGGTGAGCACGGCGGAGCGGTGCTGTTCGTGGCCTCGGTGGCCGGGCTGCGCTGCGCCGACGGTATCGGGGCGTACGGGTCGAGCAAGGCCGCGTTGTTCCACCTGACCCAGCAGCTCGCCGTCGAACTCGGGCCCTCGATCCGGGTCAACGCGCTGGCCCCTGCTGTGGTCAAGACGAAGTTCGCCACGGCGCTGTACGAGGGCCGCGAGGAGCAGGTGGCCGCGCAGTACCCGCTCAACCGGCTCGGCGTACCTGAGGACATCGCCACCGCGGCGGCGTTCCTGCTCTCCGACGACGCGGGCTGGGTCACCGGGCAGACCCTCGTCGTGGACGGCGGCGTGATGAGCCGCGGCACCCTCTGACCGACCGTCGCTGTGGGTCGCCGCAGCAGGTCCTCTCCCACCGCAGCGTGACCTCGCGGGTGGCCGGCCACCCGCGAGGACCCGTCACGATCAGGTGACCTGATCGTCGGGGCGGGGGGGCGGCGCGGTCAGGCGACGCCCAGCAGCCGGTGCGCGGTATCGGGGTCGCGGCGGAACCGCTCGACGGTGGCCCGGTGCACGATCCGGCCGCGCTCCAGCACCGCCACGTCCGAGCAGGTCCGGAACGCCAGGTGCAGGTCCTGCTCCACGAGCAGCACCGCCATGCCCTCCTCGCGCATCCCGAGGATCGCCGCCCCGATCTGGTCGACGATCACCGGAGCCAGCCCCTCGGAGGGCTCGTCCAGCAGGATCAGCCGGGGGCCGGTGAGCAGGGCCCGCGCGATCGCCAGCATCTGCTGCTCCCCGCCGGACAGCGTTCCGGCCACCTGCTCCTCCCGCTGCGCCAGCCGCGGCAGCAACTCCAGCACCCGGGTCGCGGTCCACGCCGACGAGCGCGGCCGGCGGGCGGCCAGCCGCAACGTCTCGCCCACGGTCAGGGCGGGCCAGATCCGGCGGCCCTGGGGTACGACGGCGACCCCGGCCCGCGCGACCACGTCGGCCCGGCGCCCGGCCAGCGGAACGCCATCCAGCACGACGGTCCCGGCGCTCACCCGGACCAGCCCCATGACGGCGCCGACCAGGGTCGACTTGCCGGCGCCGTTGCGGCCCAGCAGCCCGAGCACCTGGCCGGCCGCTACGTCGAGATCGACGCCCTGCACGACGGTGCTCTGCTGGTAGCCGGCGACCAGCCCGCGGACCTCCAGCGCCATCAGCCCACCGGCCCGGGCGCCAGCGACGGCTCGGTGCCCGTATCGAACAGCGCAGGGCGATCCGCCGTACCGAGGTAGGCCTCCCGGACCTCGGCGCTGGCCTGAACCTGCTCGGGCGTCCCGGTGAGCAGCACCCGCCCGAGGTGCAACACCGTGACGGCCTCGGCGAACCGGAACACCAGATCCAGGTCGTGCTCGACCATCAGCACGGTCACCTCGGCGGGCAGCCCCTGGATCAGTGCCAGCAGCCGGTCACCCTCCGC
>JBBPYA010000096.1:0-15260 GCA_038200385.1 Mycobacteriales bacterium | reverse complement strand
TCGATGACGACCAGGGCCGCGCCGATCATCAGGGCCAGGCTCAGCACCGCACCCAGGATGCGGTTGACGAACTTCACAGGGGCTCCTGTCTGGCTACCGCACCCGGGCGGGCGCGGGAAGTGTCGTGACGAGGTCGGTGACCAAGATGCGGACCTCGGTCACGGTTAGCCCGGTCATCTCGGTCAGCCGTTCGGTGATCCGCTCCCGGACCGCTGCGCAGACCTGCGCGACGGACACCGGCCAGCGCACGCTCATGGACACCGACATCGAGACCGTCGAACCGTCCACCGACGCCGAGACCTTCGGCAGCCCGTCCAGGTCGGTGGAGCGGGTGCCGAGCAGGGTCGAGCCGGGGACGCTGACCCCGAGCAGCCGGGTCGCGGCGGCCCCGGCGTCCGGGATCTCGGCGGCCGCCTGCGCCGCGAGTTTGGCCACCACACCGTCGGCTATCTGGATGTAGCCCCACTCGTTGCGGCCGGGAACGGCGCGGCTGTCGGTGGCGCCGGCAGTGGTTGTCATCGAGCCTGTCGACGACCGGTCAGGTAGGGACTCAGGTCGAACTCGCCGGTGGCCACCTTGGCCACGGCGAACCCGATCAGCGCGAACAGCGCCACGATCAGCATCTGTCCGAAGCTGCCGAAGGCCAGTGCAAGGCCGAGCACGAGCCCGACAACGGTTCCAAGGGTGGTGCGGGTCATGTCGTCATCTCCATCGACGTGCGTCCGTTAGTGGACGCGGGGAGCGCGAGTCGGCCGGATAAGCCGCTTGCGCAACAGCAGCAGCAGGGCGAGCAGCGCGGGACGATCGGGGACGACCTGCACCGGGGGGAGCGGCTGGTCGGCCCGGTCGAACTCTGCTAGACCGGCGGCGAAATGGGCGGGGTCACCGCCCCGGTCGGGGTGGTGAGTCCGGATGAACTCGCGCCTCGCACGTCGCCAGGCTCCGGGTTCGTCCATCGGTTCTCCACTGTCGGTTCGGGGACTGGGGCAGCGAGTCGCGAAGCTGCCGGCGCGATCGGCCCGGGTGCGTCGAGCGGACCGGGTGTACCCAGGGATGCCAGCGTAGAAGACGGTACGGCTGCGGCCGGTTCCCCGGACAGTGCCGCGGCGCCAGCCCCCTCGGACGGATCGTCCTCCCGCTCCTCTCCCGGCACCAGCCGGAGGTCAGCGACGACGATGTCCACCCGACGCGCGCCGACCAGCGGCGCGAGCGCGGTGCGGACCTCGCGGGCCAAATCGGGGACCGGGACACCCCAGATCCCCAGCACCTGGACCGTGATCTCCTCGGGGCGTACCCGGACACCGGGGACGCTGCGCCCCGGAAGGTAAGTCGAGACCACCGTGGCCGCGCGCCCGCCGTCGAGTTCGTAAACCGACGGGCAGCCGCGGACCGCGGCGGTGACGGCGTCGACATCGACGCCGTCCACCACCGAAGCGGGCCCTGGGATGGTCACGAGACGCGGGACTCCGGCGCGCTCGAGGTGTCCTCGTCGGTGCCGGGCAGGTGCACGTCGTCGACGCTGATGTTGACCTCGACGACCTGAAGACCGGTCATCCGCTCGACGGCCTGCTTGACGTTGCGCTGGATGCTCTGGCCGAGGTCGGCGATGCTCACGCCGTACTCCACGACGATGTCCAGGTCGATGGCGGCCTGGGTCTCGCCCACCTCGACGCCGACGCCCTGGGTGACGCTCGGCCCGGAGCTGCCCGGGATCCGCTCGCGGATCGCGCCGAACGTCCGGCTGGCACCCGCGCCCATCGCGTACACGCCGCTGATCTCCCGGCAGGCGATCCCGGCGATCTTCTGTACGACGCTCTGCGCGACGGTGATCTTGCCGTCCCGGGTGGCGAGGGGGCCCTGTGCCTGCTGGCTGTCGCTGCCGTCGCTGCCGTCCTTGGTGGAAACCGACTTGCTCGTCGTCGGCTGGGTCATGAGGGGATCAGTCCTGTCTGTGTCGGGGTGCGACCGTCGGCCGCACCGGGTGGCTCCGCGCCGGCAGCGACCGTCGGGGCCGCACCGGCTCCGCTGCCTGCCCGCACGGGTATCCGGCGTTCGGCATCGGGCTCTCGCAAGGTTAGACACCGCCGAGCGGGCAAACCTCGCACCGATCGGGCAAGATTCCTCGGCGAGTGAGCCCGGCGACCGGGCTCGGTAGCCAGAGGAGGCGACATCACCGACAGCGGGATCGACGATGCCTACCTCGTGTGCCGGGCGCAGGAGGGCTACGTCGACGCCTACGAGGAACTCGTGCGCCGCCACGGCGCCCGCACCTACCGGGTGGCGCTGCGGCTGCTGGGCGACCACCACGCGGCCGAGGACGTGGCCCAGGAGGCGTTGGTGACCGGCTGGCGGCGATTGGCGTCGTTTCGGGGGAACGCGCAGTTCTCGACGTGGATGTATCGAATCGTGACCCGGCTCTCGCTCAGTCGGATCCAGCGGACCCGGGTGACCGAATCCCTCGACCTGCTCGACGCCGCCGAGAGTTCCGATGACTCCGAGGGGCCGGCCGCGCTTGCCGAGCGCAATCTGGCCGCCGACGCGGTCAGCGATGCCATCACCCAGTTGAGCCCGCCGCAGCGCATCGTCGTCGTCCTGCACCACCTCGAGGGGCTGTCCTACGAAGAGATCGCGCACGTCACGGGGAGCACCATCCCGGCCGTGCGCAGTCACTTGTTCCGCGCACGACGCACACTGGCAGTAACACTCGGACAATGGAGGGACCGTGACTGACATTCCGCGGTCCGCGCCCGAGCGTTCCGCATGGGACGTCGTGGCGCTGCTCGACTCGATCGACGCGGCCCTGCCGTGCGGTCGCTCCGTCGACGATCTGCTCGAGCAGGTTGCCGAGGGGGTGCCGCCAGCCACCGACGCCCACCAGGACAGCTGTCCGCACTGCCAGGCCGCGCTGACCGAGCTGTCCTTGCTGTGGGCGCCGGTGCCGGAGCTGGCGCGGTCCGCGGTGCGTACGCCGGCCGACCTGGCCGCGCTGGTCATGAACCGGATACACCGGCTGATCAACGATGTCTGGTACACCCTGCAGCTGACCGACCTCGGGACCGTCCAGGTCGCGGCGCGCGTCGTGGCCCGGCTGGCCCGCGACGCCGCGCGCACCGTCCCCGGCGTCCGGGTGGCGCTGGGGCGTAGCACGGCCGGCCGGATCGCCGAGGTCGTCGAGCGGGCCACCCGCCGGCACCGGCACCCGAACGCCGCCGTCGGCGTGCTCGGCCGGAC
The DNA here is from genome assembly GCA_038200385.1 of Mycobacteriales bacterium. Classification (GTDB taxonomy): domain Bacteria; phylum Actinomycetota; class Actinomycetes; order Mycobacteriales; family Geodermatophilaceae; genus JBBPYA01. The sequence continues at coordinate 12,029 of JBBPYA010000096.1, read as the reverse complement.
GGCGGCGATCGACCTGGCCATCGCGGTCGAGTACGGGCAGTCGGTCCACGAGGTGGCCGCCGACGTGCAGCGCCGCGTCATCTCTGCGCTGCAGGACTCGATCAGACTGAACGCGGTGAGCGTGAACGTCACCGTCGACGATGTCCTGTACTGACCGCGTCCGGCGCTGATTCGCCCTGCGGCGCCACCCCGCCGCCGGCTGCCGCGTCTGCCGTGGGCGAGTGGTCCCGACACCCGGAACCCACCGCTGGCCGCTCGGCGTGTCGGGGCCACTCTCAGTCGGCGGCGCCCGCGACCGGGGCGAGCGTGCTCAGGTCGGCGGATCGAGGAGCGCGATGAGCCGCTGGGGGGCGACGCACCGGTAGGCCTCTCGCACGAGCTCGGCGACCTCGGCCCAGTCGACGGCGACGTCGAGCCGTACGCCCAACCAGCCCCGGCCGCCGACGTAGGGCGGACGGAAGAACCGCTCCGGTGACGCGCTGACCTGGGCTTCCTGCTCGCCCGGCGGGGCGGCGCACCAGAATCCGAGCCGGTCGTCGTGATGCCGGTCGGCTTAGGTGACGAAGACCGTCCGGTCCCGGACGAACCAGGTCGGCTCGCCGTGGCTGAGCCGCTCGGTCGCCTCGGGAAGGGCCAGGCACAGCGCCCGGAGGCGGGGCAGCGGGTCCGGCGGGGTCATCCCGCCATCCTGGCGCGGCCCGGCGATTACGCACAGCCACTGGCGTACCAGTGGTCCCAGCAGGCACAATGGCCTCGGCACTGACGTCCACGCGCCCGAGCGGCGCACCGACGAGATCGCTGGGGAAGGCGCAGCTCGTCGACCGGAGGTCATCGTGCCTACTCGTGGTGTCGTTTACATCCACTCCTGCCCGCCCGCGGTCTGCCCGCACGTGGAGTGGGCACTGTCCGGCGTGCTCGGGTCCCGGGTGTCCGTGTCGTGGACCGATCAGCCTGCCGACCCCGGTCAGCTGCGCGCCGAATGCGCCTGGTCCGGCCGGCCCGGGACCGGGGCGCAGCTGGCCGCGGCCCTGCGCACCTGGTCGATGCTGCGCTTCGAAGTCACCGAGGACCCCAGCCTGGGATACGACGGCGAGCGGATCGCGCACGTGCCAGGCCGTGGCATCCATCGTGTCGCGGTGGGCGCCAACGGGGACCTGATGGTCGGGGAGCAGCAGCTCCGTGAGGTGCTGGCAAAAGCGACGAACCTCGACACCATGCGGCACGCCGTCCACCGGTTGCTCGGAACCGGCGTCGACGCCGACCTGGAGCCCTACCGGTTGGCCGGCGACGGCGCGCCAGTGACCTGGATGCACCAGGTCGGCTAGCGACGCTGAGTCCGAGGACACACCCCGCCGCGGCCGTCCAGACGGGGGCGTGGGTCATACTGGGGACATTGGGCGGCGCCGGCACGGCGCGCCCGGGTCGTTTGGTTTGCGTCTCTTGCCTTCCGCGCAGGGTCGTCGGCAGCACGGCCACCGTGACCGCCGGAAAGGCACCTTCTGCTGTGAGTTCGTCCCACCCTGCCCGTCCCACTTTCGCCGCGCTCGGCGTCCCCGAGAACCTCTGCTCCGTCCTGCGCCGCCAGGGAATCGACGGCCCCTTCCCCATTCAATCCGCCACGCTGGGTGACACCCTGGCCGGCCGCGACGTGCTCGGCCGCGGGCGCACCGGCAGCGGCAAGACCCTCGCATTCGCGCTACCCCTGGTGATCCGGCTGGCCGGGCGGCGCTCGAGCCCCGGCCACCCGCGCGGCCTGGTCCTGGCGCCCACCCGGGAGTTGGCCACCCAGATCGCCGCTGTTGTCGAACCGCTCGCGGCGGCGAGCGGGCTACGGATCGCGACCGTGTACGGCGGGGTGTCCCAGGTCCGCCAGGTGTCGGCGCTGCGCGCCGGGGTCGACATCGTCATCGGTTGCCCGGGGCGCCTGGAGGACCTGATCGGTCAGGGGCACTGCCGCCTGGACGCCGTGGAGATCAGCGTCCTGGACGAGGCCGACTACATGGCCGATCTCGGGTTCCTCCCCGCCGTACGCCGGTTGCTGGACGCCACACCGCGCAGCGGGCAGCGGATGCTGTTCTCGGCCACCCTCGACAACGGGGTCGACATCCTCGTCCGGCGTTACCTCACCGACGCGCTGACCCACTCCGTGGACTCCGCCGCCACCCCGGTGCTGCCGACCAGCCACCACGTGTTCGCGGTTGAGACCGTCGAGGACAAGAACGCTGTCGTCCGCGAGCTGGCCTCCGGGGCCGGCCGCCGGTTGCTGTTCACCCGGACCAAGCACGCCGCCAAGCGGCTGGCCCGCCAGCTCAGCGCCGCCGGGATCCCGGCCGTGGACCTGCACGGGAACCTGAACCAGAACGCCCGCGACCGCAACCTGGCGCAGTTCGCCGGCGGCGAGGTCGGCGTCCTCGTGGCCACCGACGTCGCGGCCCGCGGCATCCATGTCGACGACGTCGTCCTCGTGGTGCACGTCGACCCGCCGGCCGAGCACAAGGCCTACCTGCACCGCTCCGGACGTACCGCACGGGCCGGCGCCACCGGTGACGTGGTGACGGTCATGCTGCCCAACCAGCGTGGCGACGTGCGCACCCTGGCCCGGCAGGCCGGGATCGCGCCGGTGATCCAGAGCGTCCGGCCGGGCTCGCCGCAGACCAGGGAACTGGTCGGTCCGGCGCTCGAACCGCGCACCGTCCGGGCACCGGAGCCGGTCGTCGTCACCGGCACACCGGGGCGGGCAGCCGGCTCCGAGCGGGGTGCCGGAAGCGGCCGTCGATCGGCGCGGACCGGCCAACCCGGTGCAGGCGGGTCCCGTCGCCGCCGGGGCTCCGCCGGCTCACCGGGTCGGGTGGCCGGGTCCACCGGACATCCGAACACGACTGCCGCCGCCCCCCGTCCGGACGGCCCGGCCGTACCGCGAACCGGTGGCGCGGCGGCGTTCTCCTCGGCCTCCCGGTCGGCCCACTCCGGCGCTCGCCGCCGGACGCGCTGACGTCCTGACCGCAGCGGTGGTGCGACCCGGTTAGTCGGGACCGGCCGGCCGCCGGGGCCGGTGGTGCTCCAACGTCGTGTGGTGGTCCAGCCCGTCACCGGCGGCCGGACTGACGTGCACGGTGGCGTCGTCGAGCTTCGGGACGTCATGCAGGAGCCGGTGATGGACGTGTACGGCGATGTCGTGCGCCGCGACGATGCTCAGCGCGGCGTCGACCACGATGCTGGTCTCGGCCCGGATCCGGTGCCCGATCCAGCGCAGCCGGACGTCCTCGACCTCGCGCACGCCCGGCGTGGCCCGGATGCTGTCCTCCGCAGCTGACACGAGCTCCGGGTCGACGGCATCCATCAGCCGGCGGTAGATGTCCCTGGCGGCTCCTCGGAGCACGAACAGGATGGCCACCGTGATGCCGAGCCCGACGATCGGGTCGGCCAGTGGGAAGCCGACGAGCACTCCCAAGGCGCCGACGACGACGGCCAGCGAGGTGAACCCGTCGGTGCGCGCGTGCAGGCCGTCCGCGACCAGCGCCGCGGAGCCGATCTGCCGGCCGACCCGGATCCGGTAGAGCGCCACCAGCTCGTTGCCCGCGGCGCCGATCAGGCCCGCCGCGATGAGTACGCCGACGTTTCGGATCGGTTGCGGATCCACCAGGCGGCGGATCGACTCGTACCCGGCCAGGACCGCGGACAGCGCGATCATGACGACGATGAACACCCCCGCCAGGTCCTCGGCGCGGCCGTAGCCGTAGGTGTACCGCCGCGAGGGCGGTCGCCGGCCCAGCGCGAACGCGATCCACAACGGCAGCGCCGTCAGGGCGTCGGAGAAGTTGTGGATCGTGTCGGCCAGCAGCGCGACCGAGCCGGTGACCAGGACGACCACGGCCTGCGCGAGCGCGGTCAGCAGCAGCACGACCAGGCTGATCTTCAGCGCCCGGATGCCCACCGCGCTGGACTCCAGCGCCGCATCGACCGAGTCCGCCGCGTCGTGCCTGTGCGGCCGGATCAGCGACGCCACCCAGCCGCGCAGCCCACCGCGGTGCTCGTGCTCGTGCGGGTGGGACTCGCCGTGCCCGTGCCCGCTCATCCGCGGATGCTAACGCCACGGTGGGGGTGTCCACCGGGTGCTTGCCCGACGCCGGGGCGGCGGGGCCGGATCCGGCCCGGAGCTGGCTAGGCTCGACGTTCGTGGAGCCTCCGCTGTTGCTCGTTCTCGACGGGAACAGCCTGCTGCACCGGGCCTACCACGCCCAGGAGTCCTCCGGTCAGCGCACTCACGACGGACGCCCGTGCTGGGCGCTGAACGGCTTCTGGTCGCAGCTGCTCGCCGCGGTCAACCGGGTGGACCCGGCCGCGGTGCTGGTCGGCTTCGACGACCCCGCGACGAACGAACGCAAGCTCGCGTATCCGGCGTACAAGGCCCACCGGGCGGACAAGCCCGCCGCATTGTCGGCCCAGCTGGCCTGGGCGCCGCAACATCTGGCCCGCGCCGGCCTCGCGGTGCGGGTGGAGTCGGGTGCGGAGGCCGACGACGTCCTGGCCAGCGCCGCCGCGCACGCCGAAGCGACCGGCTGGCGCTGCGTGCTGACCACGTCCGACCGCGATTCCTTCGCGTTGATCAGCGAGCAGACCTCGGTGCTGCGGATCATCAACGGTGGCGTTCCCGGCTCCCCGCTGCTCACCCCCGCCCGGCTGCGCATTCTGACGCACGGGATCGGCCCCGAGCAGTACCGCGCGTACGCCGCGCTGCGCGGTGACACGTCGGACAACTTGCCGGGCGTGCCGGGGATCGGGCCCAAGACGGCGCTGCGGCTGCTCACCGCGTTCCCGACGATCAGCGCGGCGCTGGCCGAGCACGACGCCGGGGGGCCGGGGCTGGTCGCCGCCGTCGGTGCGGCGGCCGCGGCCCGGCTGGCCAGCGCGCAGGCGCGGGAGATCCTCACCACGAACCTTGCGCTCATGACGATGCGCCGCGACGTCGGGCTGCCCGATCTGGACGAGATGCGGATCCCGATCCCGCCCGGGGACCTGCTGGCCGAGCTCGAGGAGTGGAACCTCGGGGGTGTCGCGAACCAGGCCCGCTGGCTGCTGACCGACCCCTCGACGTACCTGTCGCGTCGGCCGAGCCCGAGTCCCGGCTGGGAGCAGCCGGGACTGTGGTAGCGGCCCCTACGGCCGCGCTGCCTACAGCGGGATGTTGCCGTGCGCCCCGCGTCCGGGTGGGGCCGCGGCCAGCGCCTCGGTGAGCATCCGCCGGGTGTCGGTGGGGGAGACCACCTCGTCGACCACCCCGAGTTGCAGCGCGCGGTTCACCCCGCCGGCGAGCTTCTCGTGCTCCTCGGCGAGCCGGGCGTGCAGCGCCTCCCGCTCCCCGGCCGGCGCGGCGGCGAGCTTCTTGCGGTGCAGGATGCCCACCGCCGCCTTTGCTCCCATGACGGCTACCTCGGCACTGGGCCACGCGAACACCGTGGTGGCGCCCAGCGAGCGGGCGTTCATCGCGATGTAGGCACCGCCGAAGGACTTCCGGGTCACGAGCGTCACCCGGGGTACGACGGCCTCGGCGAAGGCGTGCAGCAGTTTCGCGCCCCGCCGTACGACGCCGTCCCACTCCTGGCCGACGCCGGGCAGGTAGCCGGGCACGTCGACGATGACGAGCAGCGGCACGCCGAACGCGTCGCACATCCGCACGAAGCGGGCGGCCTTCTCCGCCGATGTGCTGTCCAGACAGCCACCCAGCCGCAGCGGGTTGTTCGCGATCACCCCGACCGTCCGGCCGGCCATCCGTCCCAGCGCGGTGACGATGTTCGGCGCCCAACGCACGTGCAGCTCCAGCGGCGGGGCGTCCAGGATCGCGGTGAGCAGCGGCTTGACGTCGTACGCGCGCTGCTTCTCCGGCGGTAGCAGCGCCGACAGGTCCTCGCCGTCCGCGACCGACTGCACGTCGAAGCGACCCTGCTGCGACAACAGGTACGCCAGCTGCCGGGCCTTGTCGACGGCCTCGGCCTCCGACGTCGTGACGACGTGGACGACGCCGCTGCGCCGGCCGTGGGTGTCCGGGCCGCCCAGGCGCTCCATGTCGACGTCCTCGCCGGTGACGCTGCGGACCACTTCGGGGCCGGTCACGAACACCCGCCCCGCCGGCCCCATCACGACCAGGTCGGTCAGCGCGGGCCCGTACGCCGCGCCACCGGCGGCCGGGCCGAGGACGACGGAGATCTGGGGTACCCGCCCGGAGGCGCGCACCATCGCGGCGAAGACCAGCCCGACCGCGTCCAGCGCTTCGACACCCTCGGCCAACCGGGCCCCCCCGGAGTGCCACAGCCCGATGACGGGCAGCCGTTCCCGGACCGCGATGTCGATGGCGTCGACGATGTGCCGGCAGCCCTCCGAGCCCATCGCGCCACCCATCTTGGTGGCGTCGGTGGCGAAGGCGATTGCGCCGCCGCCCTGGATCGTCCCGCGGGCCGACATCACCCCGCTCGTGCTGCGCCCGGAGATCTGGCGCAGCGAGCCGGGGTCGAACAGGCTCTCCAGGCGGACCTCGGGATCCCGGTAGTCGCGCTCGTCGACCACCGGTGCATCGGCCAGGCTGGTCACGGCAGTCCTCCTGTCGGCTGCGGGTCCGGACGGGCCCGCGTCATGCTCTGGTCAGGGCCAGCGCGACGTTGTGCCCGCCGAACCCGAACGAGTCGTTGACCACCACGTCGAAGTCGGCGTGGCGCGGCTCGCGCCGCACGATGTTGAGGGCCTGGATGTCGGCGGCGTCGTCCAGGTCCTCCAGGTTCGCCACGGCCGGCACCAGCCGGTCACGCAGCGCCAGCAGGCTGAAGATCGACTCCACCGCACCGGCCGCGCCGAGCAGGTGCCCGGTCATCGACTTGGTCGCGGTGATCAGCGGGCGGTCCCCGAGTGCCCGGCGGATGGCGGCGGCCTCGGCGAGGTCACCGACGACGGTCGACGTGGCGTGGGCGTTGACGTGCCCGACGTCCTCCGGGGAAAAGCCGGCGTCGCGCAACGCCAGCGTGATCGCCCGGGCCGCCCCCGCCCCGTCGGGCCGGGGCTGCACGATGTCGTGCGCGTCCGCGCTGATGCCGGCGCCGGCGATCCGGCCGTGCACGGTGCCGCCGCGGGCTGCGGCGAACTCGGCACGCTCGAGCACCAGGATGCCGGCCCCCTCACCAAGAATGAACCCGTCGCGGCCCTTGTCGAAGGGCCGGGACGCGGTGCCCGGCTCGTCGTTGCGGGTCGACAACGCGCGCATCTGGGCGAATCCGGCGAGGGGCAGCGGGTGGATGCAGGACTCGGTCCCGCCGGCGACGACGACGTCGGCGCGGTCGGCGCGGATCAGGTCCCGCGCCACTGCCAGTGCCTCCGCGCCGGATGCGCAGGCCGACACGACGGTGTGGACTCCGGCCTGCGCCCCGACCTCCAGCCCCACCGTGGCGGCCGGACCGTTGGGCATCAGCATCGGAACGGTCAGCGGCGAGACCTTGCGCACGCCGTACTCCTCGAGCAGGTCGTCCTGTCCGAGCAGGGTGCGGGCCCCGCCGACCCCGGTCCCGATCACGACCGCGAGCCGGATCGGGTCCACCTCGGGTGCACCCGCATGCGCCCAGGCCGCTCGCGCCGCGATCAGCGCGAGCTGCTGGGAGCGGTCCAGCCGCCGCAGCGCCACCCGGCTGATGTGCTCGGCCGGATCGCTCTTGCAGCGCGCGACGAGCCGGGCCGGCAGGCCGGGGGCCCAGTCGTCGTCGAGCCGGCTGATGCCGGACCGGCCGGCGAGCAACGCCGCCCAGGACGACTCGACGTCGCCCCCGAGCGGCGTCGTCGCCCCGAACCCGGTGACCAGGACCTCGGCCGGCATCAGGTCAGCTCTGGTTCTTCTCGATGAAGTTGACGGCGTCCCCGACGGTCTTGATGTTGACCAGCTCGTCGTCGGGAATGACGACGCCGAACTTGTCCTCCACCGCGGTGGCGATCTCGACCATCGACAGCGAGTCGACATCCAGGTCGTCGGTGAAGGACTTCTCGGGCGTCGCGTCGGCGGGGAGTACGCCGGCAACCTCTTCGAGAATCTCGCCGAGGCCGGCGCGGATCTCCTCTGTCGTCACTGTGCGGTGTCCTTTCGTCGGGTCGACCGGATCGGGCGGGTGCCCCTCCGGGGATCGGGTGGCCTGGTGCGGCTGCGGCGCGGCGGTGGGGTACCGGCCGGCTCGGTGGGCGGTACGGCGACCGCACGCGGTGGCATCACGGGCAGCGGATGACCTGTCCGGCGTACGTCAGCCCGGCGCCGAAGCCGAGCAACAGCGTCATGTCGCCGCTCTTGGCCTCACCACGCTCGAGCATCCGGGTCAGTGCGAGCGGGATCGAGGCCGAGGAGGTGTTGCCGCTCTCCACGATGTCGCGTCCGATCGCCGCGCCCTCGAGACCGAGCGCGCGGACCAGCGCGTCGATGATGCGCAGGTTGGCCTGGTGCGGGATGAACACGTCGATGTCGGACATCTGCAGGCCGGCCCGCGACACGCACTCGCGCGCCACGGCGGCCAGCTTCGTGGTGGCCCAGCGGAAGACCGCCCGGCCGTCCATCTCCATCAGCGTCTGCCGGCCGTGCACGATGATCGCCTCGCGCTTGGCGCCGTCGCTGCCCCAGACCACCGGGCCGATGCCCGGCTCGTCGGAGCCGACGACGACCGCGGCGCCGGCGCCGTCACCGAAGATGATCGACGTACCGCGGTCGTAGGGGTCCACCCAGTCGGTCAGCCGCTCGCCGCCGATCACGAGGACCCGCTCGGCCGACCCGGCGCGGATCCCGTCGGAGGCGGTAGACAGGGCGTAGCAGAACCCGGCGCACGCGGCGTTGAGGTCGTACGCGCCGGGGGAGTGCATCCCGAGCCGCTCGGCGACGGTCGCGGCCAGGCCAGGGATCGGCGAGGGCGGCGTGCAGGTGGCCAGCACGACCAGGTCGATGTCCTCCGGTGCCAGACCGCTGGCCGCCAGCGCCTTGCCGCCGGCGGCGACGGTCATGTCGACGAGCGACTCACCCTCACCGGCGAAGTGCCGCTGCACAATGCCGACCCGGGTCCGGATCCACTCGTCGGTGGTCTCGACGAACTGGGTCAGCTCGTCGTTGGTGACGATCCGGTGCGGTCGGTACTCGCCCATCCCGATGATCCGGGCACCCGCAGGCCCCTGGACCAGCCTCACCGGGCCACTGCCGGGTAGAGCCGGGCTACCGGATCCCCCGCGTCGACCAGATCGCCGTCCTCGACCAGCCACTCGGCCAGGACGCCGTCGTACATGGCGCTCACGTGGACCTCCTCGCGCTTGCTGACGACGGTGCCGAGCGGGGTTCCGGCGGCGACGTCAGCTCCCTCGGCAACCGCAGCCTGCCGCACCGTGCCGCGGACCGGGGCGACGACCACCCGCCAGTCCGGGGTGTGCTCGGCCTGGTGCTGACCGGCGTGCCGAGCCAGCGTCTCCGCCGCTGCCGGCAGATCGTCGGGGCCCTTGATGGCGAGGATCTCGACCCCCTTGAGTTCCCGCTTGGCCAGCCCGGACAGCGTACCGGCCGGCGGCAGCTCCAGGACCGCGCTGACGCCGAGGTCGCGCATGGTGGCCAGGCAGCTGTCGAAGCGGACCGGCACGGTGACCTGCGCGACCAGCCGGGCGCGCATCTCCGCCCCGGTCGGGACCGCCGTGCCGTCGGCGTTGGACAGCAGCATCCGCACCGGATCCCTGACCGTGATCCCGTCGGCGACCGCGGTCAGGGCCTGCTCGGCTGAGGCCATGTACCCGGTGTGGAACGCGCCGGCGACCGGCAGCGGGACGACCCGGGCCTTGGCCGGCGGCGTGTCCTTGAGCTGCGCGAGCCGGTCCAGCAGGCCGGCCGCGACGGTCTGGCCGCCGCCGTTGCGGTTGGCCGCGGTCAGACCGAGTTCCTCGATCCGCTCGACGACCTCGTGCGGGTCGCCGCCGAGCACGGCGGACATCCCGGTGCTCGCCTGCCCGCAGGCCTTCGCCATCTCCCGGCCGCGCAGGGCCGCGAAGGCGATGGCGGTGTCCGGGTGCAGTACGCCGGCCGCGGCGGCCGCGGTGAGTTCCCCGACGCTGTGCCCGGCGACCGCGCCGGCGCCGGTGAGGTCCAGTTCCGCGGCTGCCAACAGGCCTAGCGCGACGATCAGCGGCTGGGTGACTGCGGTGTCCTTGATCGCATCGGCGTCGGCCTCGGTGCCCAGGTGCAGCAGGTCCAGACCGGTCAGCGTCGACATCCAGCCGATCCGGGCCCGGGCGTCCGGTCGATCAAGCCACGGACCGAGCATCCCGGGGGTCTGCGAACCCTGTCCGGGAGCGAGGAGGACCAGCACTACTTGACGATCCCAACTGCACGGAGGCTGCGGCGTACCGGCACGCACGAACTCCGGCGGGCCAGTCTTGTAGGAATGCTACAAGTCTGCGGCGTCGTCGAGGTGGCCGTACGTCAACGCGATCTGGATCGTGAAGGCTCCGCGCGGGTCGGTCGGTGCCCGGCCGCACACCTCCGCCGCACGCCGCAGCCGGTACCGCACGGTGTTCGGGTGGACGAACAGCGCCCGCGCCGTCCCCTCCAGAGTGCCCCCCGCCGCCAGGTAGCTGGCCACCGTGGTCAGCAGGCCGGACTCGGCCAGCGGGCGGTAGATCTGAGCCACCAGCGCGGCGCGCGCGTCGGGGTCACCGCCCAGCGCCCGCTCGGGCAGCAGGTCGTCGGCGTGTACGGGGCGGGGCGCCTGCGGCCAGCCCGCGCAGGCCCGAAGAGCCGCGATCGCGGCCCGCGCGGACCGCCCGGCCACCTCCAGGCCGGCCACGGTGGGCCCGAGGACGACCGGTCCCGGCCCGAACTCGGCCAGCAGCGGACGGATCAGGCTCTGCGGATCCTCGATACCGCCGAGCACCACCACCAGCTGCGGCCCGTGCACGCCGGCCAGCACCTCGGCGTGGTGCAGCCGGGCCAGCCGCTGCAGGGCCCGGTGGATGTCATCGGGATTGGTCTCCGCCGCCCGGCCGGCCACCACGGTCACCGGACTCAGCGACGCCCACCCCAGGGCCGCGGCGCGGCTGGGCAGCGTCTCGTCGCTGTCGCCACGCAGCAGCGCGTCGACGACGAGCGCCTCCAGCCGGGCGTCCCAAGCGCCGCGGTTCTCCGCGAGCGTGGCGTACACCTGCGCCCCGGCGAAGGCGATCTCCCGGCTGAAGCGCAGCACCCCTTCGCGCAGCGCCTGCTCCTCACCCGGGGCGGCCAGCGTGCTGGCCCGGGACTCGACCACGTCGACGGTGACCCGCACCAGCTCCACGGCCTGCTTCAGGCTGACCGAGCGGGCCAGCTCGCGTGGTGCGGCCCCGAACACCGGTCCGGTCAGCTGCGGGCTGTCCCCGGGATCGCGCAGCCACTCCACGAGCGAGGCGATGCCGGCCTGCGCGACCAGGGTGACCCAGGACCGCTGGTCGGCCGGCATCGACCGGAACCACGGCAGCAACTCGTCCATCCGGGACACGCTCTGGGTGGCCAACGCTCCGCAGGCGCGTTCCAGACGGGGCAGCGTGGCCGCCAGTGCAGGCTCGGCGCCTTGGGTGGCCGGTGCGGCCGCCCGGCCCCGCACCGGGCCGGACCGGGCGCCGACCGGGCCCGGTCGGTGCTCGGCTGCGTCCCCGGACATGCGCACGGCCGAAAGCCTGCCACCATCGAGAGGCCGGGCCGGTGCGGCCGGGCGTGGCGTGGCGGAGGAGGACGGCCGTGCGTTCGTCGGCGGGATCGACCCGGCGCTGGCTGGGACTGGGCGGGCTGGCCCTGTGGCTGCTCGTCGTGCTGCCCCTGGCCCTGCTCGTGCGGGCCGGCTGGGCGCCGTTGCTGGACTACGACCGGTCTGTCGTGGACGCCCTGGAGCCGGCGGCGGCCCGGTCCTCGGCGTACCAGGTCGTGCTCAACGTCGTCACGACACCGGGGACGTCCTGGTTCCGCTTCCTGGTGCTGGCACCGGTGGTGGTCTGGGCGTTCCGGACGCACCGGG
>JBBPYA010000095.1:0-14932 GCA_038200385.1 Mycobacteriales bacterium | reverse complement strand
GGCGACGACGGACGCCGTCCGGCTCATCGACCTGCTCACCGGACCAATGTGGCGCATGGAGCCCAGCGGCGCATCGTTTCAGGCACTCCGCGGGGCGGTCCTCGGGCCGCGCAGCAGCAGGACGCCCAGGCCGACCCACCAAATCAGCCAGACCAGGCCGAAGACATTGTTCGCCAAGGGCACGGCCACGACGCATGCAGCGCCGAGCACGGCGCCGGCCCAGCCGACCCACTTCACGAACAGCTTCTCGGCGAGTGCAGCGATCCCGAGCGCGAGCGCCATGCCGCCCTGGATTGCGACCTGCAGGACGTAGCCGTAGTTCCGGATGTCGTTGACCATCGCCACGGCGTGGATGTCGGCGCCGTGCTGGGACCCGTACATGGCGGCCGCCCCCGGCGCGAAGCCCACCGCGAGGGTCGACGCGATGAACACCACTCCCAGGGCGAGGAAGGTCTGCGCGGCCACCTGCCCGGCCTCGGTGCGACGCCCGAACACCCGGGCGATGATCACGACAGCGGCGGTGAGGAGAAGGAACGACATCGCCTCGACGTAACCGCCGGTGAACACGCGGGTCAGGTTGGCGCTGCCGTACACCTCCTGGAGCTTGGGCAGGCTGACCCCGCCCTCGACGAGGATCTCCTGGCTGAGGCCGGCGAACAGCAGCACGACGTGGGCGATCGCGAAGCCGCCGGCGAGCCGCCAGAGCGTGGGGGAAACGTATGCTCTCGTGCCGGGTCCATCGGCTTCGGCCGGTGTCGTCACGGGCTGGGTGGGCTGGGACATCGGGAGCCTCCTCGGGCGATGGGGTTTCTGACCTCCCCGAGGTTGCCGGCTTTCGCCGTCGGCCGGATCGGGCCGACTCCCGATACAGCCGGGAACTTCTCCCATGCGCCCCGGACCTTCTTCATCACGAGCCGGTCCCGGCGCTCGAGATGACGGCCGCGTCCTGGAGCTGGAGATCGTGGGTCGACGGGCGGGAGTACGCAGGACAAGCGCGACCAGGCCTTCGTCGACCGCCGGGAAGCACTTGCGGACCGCGCGGACCAACTCCGTCGCCTAGCCCACACCGCCTGGTACCCGCCGAGAACGTAGCCGGCACACCCTCAACCCCGGGTTGAGAGAGTTTCAGCTGAAACCCTTTTCACTGCCTCGGCCTTCGGCGGGTGAACGCCCGCGTCCGGGCGCGGGTCCGGGCGGCGTACCCCCCCGCGGTCATCGCTCACACTCGCCCACCGGGTTGGCGCCTCTCGGGCACGCCGTCGAGTTCGCCGATCCGCAACACGTTGGTGCCGTCACGAGGCCATCACCCACCTTGTCGTCTCGACGACCGTCAAAGCCGAGCGGCCGAGCACAGCGTTGTCGAGCAGGGCGCGGCCGAGCAGACCCGCGGCAAGCACGGAACCGGCGACCAGGATGGTGCGGCCGGGCAGGGTGAACGCCAGCGTCGGGCAGCCGAGCAGGCCGAACGCCGCGACCGGGCGCAGCCAGCGCCGCTGCGGGCCGTCCAACGTGAGCGCGCTGGCGTTGGCGACGCCGTAGTACACGAGTACGGCGAAGCTGGAGGCACCGATCGCCGCGCGGCGTTCGGCGACGAGCACGATGCCGGTTACCAGGGAGCCCAGCAGGCTCTCGGCCCGTGCCGGCACCTGGTACCTCTGGTGCACTGCGGCCAGCGCGCCGGGCAGCTCGCGGTCGCGGGCCATCGCCAGCGTCGTCCGGCCGGCGCCGGCCAGCAGGGACAAGAGCACTCCGGCCGAGGCAAGCGAACCGCCGATCCGGACGCCCAGGGTCAGCACGGCCAGCGAGCCGGCCGAGTTGGCCTCGGCGAGGGGGCGCCGCGGCGGTCGCCAGTCCGGTCGGGCCGAGCACGGACAGCGCGGCGACACCCACGACGGCGTACACGGCCACGACGACAGCAAGCGCGATCGGGATCGCGCGGGGGATCGTGCGCGCCGGATCGCGCACCTCCTCGCCGAGGGTCGCGATCCGGGCGTAGCCGGCGAAGGCGAAGAACAGCAGCGCGGCGGCCTGAAGGGTCGGGCGGATTCCGGCGTCGGACCAGCCGGCCAGGTTGGCCGGGTCCGCCGCGCCGCCGCCGAGGGTCGCCGCGACGACCGCGGCGAGAGCGAGCAGGGTCAGGGCGACCAGGGCCCGGGTCAACCGGGCGGTCCGCGCGATCCCCAGACAGTTCGCGCCGGTCAGCACGAGCACCGCTGCGACCGCTGGCGGTCTTGCCCACCACGAACGCCCAGCCCGCGAGGAACCCCCAGCCCGCGCCCGCGGCGGCGGCGGCCGGCCCGAACGCGACGAACACCCCCGCGCCGAGCATCGCGCCCAGGCCACCACGACGGCGTCGCCCACCCCGAGCCGGCGGGCGAGGCCGGGCTGCTCACCGGACCGGGACGCCATCACCGACGTCCGGGTCGGGTCAGCCGATCTGCAGGACGACGAGCTCGTCGCCGAGATCCACCGACAGCCGGGCCTCCTGGTGCTGCGAGACCGGGCCGTCCTGGCTGCTGGGCCGGTACGACGTCACCGGTCGCGGCGCGTCGAAGGACACTGTTACCGGAATCGGCGCGACCTGCAGGTAGCTGCCGACGTTGGTCTGCTGGTCGCAGGAGTACAGGTCCGCCGTCCGCCATAGGGCGAGCAGGTGCCGGGCGTCGCGGCGCTGGAAGAGTAGCCACTGCAGATCGGGGCAATCACCGGTCACCGCCAGCGGCAGTCCGGCCGGTGTGAACGTCGAGCCTGGATCGGCGAACAGCGCCAGGAACCGGCGCATGGCATGGAACTGCGCCTTGCGTTCCCACGTCGACGGGTCCAGGCCGGGGGTCCGGATGTAGCCGAACTTGGCCCCGCGCAGGGCGTGCCCGTGGTCGGCGTACGGAGGTTGGTTCTCCAGCATCTCGTAGGCGTACACGGTCTCGTAGCCGAGCAGCAGCGCGTTCAGGGGCGCCTTCGGCGCGTACTTCGCCGTCACCGACTCGGGGCAGGACTTGCCGCCACCGGCGTAGAGCTGCCCGTCCGGATCGTCGGGACTGCAGTTGGACCAACCCGACTCGGTCACGACAATCGGAGCGGCCGCGCGGTACATGTCCCGTACCGACTCGACGAAGACCTGCGGGGGGCCACCGCGCAACGAGTCGGCGTCGCCCGAGTAGATGTGCAGGTCGGCCAGGTCCACCCAGGCCGACAGGTCCCCGACCTCGGCGGCGTGCTCGGCCAGCCGGGCCGCGAACCCGCCCGCCGGCCCGGCACCGCCGCCGGGACCCGGGGCCCCGGGGCCCCGGCCCATTCCGCCGCCCCGGCCCACGCCGCCTCGGCCCATTCCGCCGCCCCGGCCCAAGCCGTCGCGCCTCATCGCGCCGCCCCGGCCCACGCCACCGCGCCTCATCCCGCCGCCCCGGCCCATTCCGCCTCGGCGCATTCCGCCGCCCCGGCCAAGGCCCAGCCCGCCCAGGAGCCCCGGCCCGCCGCGGCCCAAGCCCAACCCGCCGCGTCTCCCGCCTCCGCCCATCCGACGCGGGCCGAGATCGTCGTCCGGTCGGCCGGTCGGCCCATCCGAGGGTCCCCCGTCCCCGCCGGGGCGGCCGCCCGCCCCGCGCGCGTGCTGTCCGCCCGGGCGGCACATCGGCGGTCCCTGGATCGGGACGTGGTCGAAGGCCGTCCTGGCCCGGGTCCGCTCGAAGATGGCCTGCTGCGCCCACCGGGTCCGCTGGGCCCAGTCCGGCGGGCGCTGGCGCCCGCCGTTGGGTTCGTTGAGTCCCGGCAGCGCGGCGACCAGCCCGAGCTCGTAGCAGTCGGGGTTGTGCTGCACCTCGTCGAGGTAGGCGTCCATCCGCGCCGCGGCGGCGTCCAGGCTGTCGGCGTCCTCGATGACCAGGGTCGGGGCGCAGACCCGGACGCCGGCCGCCATCAGCCGGTGCAGACCCGCCCGGGTGGCCTCGCGGGAGCGGCCCTGGTCGCAGTACAGCTTCTGCCGGACGCGTCCCACTCCGAGTTCGAGGAGCAGATCAACAGTCGGCTCGGTGAACCGGTTGATGTTGTCCGGCTTCTGGAAGCCCAGATGGACGTTCATCCCGAACGCGTCGTGGGCCTGCTGGGCCGGCCGGGCGGGGACGGTCGGCACCGGGCTGCTCACGACAGGACCCTAACGGGCTAGGCCGAGTTCAGCTCCTCGGCCGCGGCCAGGACTGCCGACGCGAAGCGTTCCCCCGGTGCCCGGCCGAGGCGGTCCGCGGGTCCGGACACCGACACCGCGGCCACGACGGCGGCACCGGCGAACACCGGCGCCGACACCGACGCGACGCCGGGTTCGCGCTGGCCGACGCTGGCCGCCCACCCGCGGCGCCGGACCTGCGCGAGAACCCGCCCGGAGAACACCGCACCGGCCGGTAGGCCGGATCCTGCCGGCCAGGCCGCCAGGACCTGCGCCGCCGAACCGGCGGACATCGGCAGCCGTACGCCGACGGGCACCGTGTCCCGCAGCCCGTGCGTGCGATCCACGGCATGCACGCAGATCCGCCAGTCGCCCTCGCGGCGGTACAGCTGCGCGCTCTCCCCGGTCTGCTCGGACAGCCGGCCGAGCACCGTGGGCGCCAGCGCGAGCAGCCGGTCCGCTCCGGCCAGCCCGGCCAGCGCCGGACCCGGCAGCCAGCGGCCGGAGGGATCGCGGGCCAGCATCCCGTGCACCTCGAGCGCGACGGCGATGCGGTGCGCGGTGGCGCGCGGCAAGGCTGTACCGGCGACGAGGTCGGACAGGGACACCGGCCGTAGCGCTGCCGCGGTCAGCACGGCCACGGCCTTGTCCAGTACGCCGATGCCGCTACGCTGTCCCATGGTGCGATACTACCGTCCCACAAAGTGAGACAGTGACACCGAAGGGGTATGTCCCATGGGCAGCACGCTCGCCGAGAAGGTCTGGAAAGCGCACCTGGTGCGCACCCACGCCGATGAGCCCGACCTTCTCTACATCGATCTGCACCTCGTCCACGAGGTGACCAGCCCACAGGCCTTCGACGGGCTGCGGATGGCCGGACGCCGGGTCCGCCGGCCGGACCTGACCATCGCCACCGAGGACCACAACGTCCCGACGGAGGCCCTCGACGAGCCGATCGCGGACGAGGTGTCACGGGTCCAGGTCGAGACATTGCGGCGAAACTGCGCCGAGTTCGGGATCCGGCTGCACCCGATGGGGGATCCGGATCAGGGAATCGTGCACGTGATCGGCCCCCAGCTGGGACTGACCCAGCCGGGCATGACCGTAGTCTGCGGGGACAGCCACACGTCGACGCACGGGGCGTTCGGTGCGTTGGCGTTCGGGATAGGCACCAGCGAGGTCGAGCACGTGCTGGCGACCCAGACGTTGCCGATGCGTCCCTTCAGGACGATGGCGGTGACCGTCGGCGGCGTCCTCGGAGCGCAGGTCACCGCAAAGGACATCATCCTGGCCGTGATCGCGAAGATCGGCACCGGCGGTGGGCAGGGTCACGTCATCGAGTACCGCGGCCCGGCCATCGAGGCGCTGTCGATGGAGGCTCGGATGACGGTGTGCAACATGTCGATCGAGGCGGGCGCGCGGGCCGGAATGATCGCGCCGGACGCGACGACGTTCGGCTACCTGCAGGGTCGGCCGCACGCCCCTGGCGACTGGGACGCCGCCGTCGAGTACTGGACGACGCTGCGCACCGACGACGACGCCACGTTCGACTCCGAGGTCGTCCTCGACGCCGCCGGCCTGACGCCGTTCGTCACCTGGGGTACGAATCCCGGCCAGGGCGCCAGCCTGGACTCTGCGATACCCGATCCTGCGTCGTTCGACGATCCTGGCACCCGGGCCTCGGCCGAGCAGGCCCTGGCCTACATGGATCTCACCGCAGGTACGCCGTTGCGTGACGTCGCGGTCGACACGGTGTTCCTCGGCTCCTGCACGAACGGCCGGATCGAGGATCTGCGGGCCGCGGCCGCAGTGCTGCGGGGACACCGGGTCGCCAAAGGCGTACGCATGCTGGTCGTGCCCGGCTCCATGCAGGTCAAGGAGCAGGCCGAGGCCGAAGGGCTGCACGAGGTCTTCACGGCCGCCGGGGCGCAGTGGCGCAGCGCCGGGTGCTCGATGTGCCTGGGCATGAACCCCGACCAGCTCGCTCCGGGGGAGCGGTCGGCCTCCACGTCCAACCGCAACTTCGAAGGGCGGCAGGGCCGCGGCGGCCGCACCCACCTCGTCTCGCCACTGGTCGCGGCTGCCACCGCGGTCCGCGGAACACTCAGCGCGCCATCGGATCTGGAGGACTGATCATGGATGCCTTCGACACCCACACCGGGTCGATGCTCCCGTTGCGGCGCAGCAACGTCGACACCGACCAGATCATCCCCGCGGTCTACCTGAAGCGGGTCACGCGTACCGGCTTCGAGGACGGCCTGTTCTCGTCCTGGCGCGCCAACGAGCCGGACTTCGTCCTCAACCGCCCGGAGTACGCCGACGCCACGATCCTGGTCGCCGGTCCCGATTTCGGCACCGGATCCTCGCGCGAGCATGCGGTGTGGGCCCTGCTGGACTACGGCTTCCGCGTCGTTGTCTCCTCCCGGTATGGCGACATCTTCCGGGGGAACTCCCTGAAGGCCGGCCTTCTGACCGCACTCGTGGACCAGGCGACGGTCGAGTCACTCTGGACCACCGCGGAGTCCGACCCGTCCGCGGCTGTCACCGTGGACCTGCGGACCCGCGAGATTCGTTGCGGCGACCTGGTCGCGACCTTCGACCTGGACGACTATGCCCGTTGGCGGTTGCTCGAAGGCTTGGACGACATCAGCATCACCGAGGCGCACCTGGCTGACATCGAGCGGTTCGAGGCCGCCCGTCCGGATCGACTTCCAGTGACCTGCTGAGTTGATTTGCGTTCCCGCGCAGCGGCTTTTGGCAGGCTGAACCCATAGATCCGATGCGGATTCGGTAAGTGTCATTCGTGCACCAGCGGGGTAATACGTCCCCCGACAGGGCGAGAATTCCTTGCCCGTCAAGGCGAAACACCCACCGGTCGTTGCCTCGGACGGCTAATCCCTCTAGCGTTTCGCCGCGAAGCCGGCCGTATCCGGTCGCGGAATGTCCTGGGAGGGACACGTGAACAAGTCTGAATTGATCGAAGCCCTGTCCACACGGATGGCTGGCGACAAGAAGACGGCCGGTGTCGCAGTCGAGGGAGTTCTCGACCTCGTGCTGCGCGCGGTGGCGAGGGGGGAGAAGGTCTCGATCACCGGATTCGGCGTCTTCGAGAAGCGTGCCCGCAACGCGCGGACGGCACGCAACCCCCGCTCCGGAGCCACCATCAAGGTGAAGAAGACCAACGTCCCGGCGTTCCGGCCCGGCCAGAACTTCAAGGATGTCGTGAGCGGCGCCAAGAAGCTGGCGAAGGTCGCCGCCGTACCGGCCGCTCGCGCCGGCGGCATCACGCACAGCGCGACCAAGGCCGCAAAGGCTCCGGCAAAGGCTCCGAGTACCCGGACCGTGGGAACGAAGACGGCGGCGAAGTCGACCGCGGCCAAGTCCCCCGCGAAGCGGGCCACCGGCACCGCAACCAAGGCCGGTACGACGACCACGAAGGCCACGGCAAGCAAGACCGCCGCGAAGAAGACCGGCACCTCGGCGGCGGCGGCGGCGAAGGCGCCGGCGCGCAAGACCACGACATCGACCGCCGGCAAGACCACCACCGCCAAGGCCGCAACGAAGGCGACCCGGGCGACAAAGGCAAGCACGGCGACCAAGGCGACGAAGGCGGGCACCACCAAGGCAGCAAGTCCGGCAAAGCGGACTGCTCGCAAGTCCCCGGCCAAGAAGAGCAGTTAGCCGACGCCCGTCGTCGCGCCGCGAACCGCGGCCCGGCGGCGGGCATCGTGCCGTCCGGACCGGCCGATCCCCTGCGCTGACGAGGTTCTCGCGGCTCCGCC
The DNA here is from genome assembly GCA_038200385.1 of Mycobacteriales bacterium. Lineage (GTDB taxonomy): Bacteria > Actinomycetota > Actinomycetes > Mycobacteriales > Geodermatophilaceae > JBBPYA01. The sequence continues at coordinate 6,991 of JBBPYA010000095.1, read as the reverse complement.
GGTCCGGTTCAGTCAGGAAAACTGCGGTAGTAGTCCGCAGCGGCGATGCCGCCCTCGTGCGCGCTGAGCGCCCAGACGCTGCCCTTGCGGCACGGCACCCGGTACGGCAGCCGGGCGGCGGCCACACCCGACGTCCGCGGCCGGTCCGCCAGCAACCACGACATCAGATCCGGTATCGCGCCGCCTTGACTGGCCACGACCGTGGTCCCCTCGCCGGCCAACATCGCCCGCAGCCTCGCCCGTGCGGTGCCGCGGTCGTAGTACTCCTCGCCGAACTCCGGGGCGTCCTCGATCCGCAGCCCGAGCCCCTCGGCCAGCGGCGCCACCGTCTGGCGGCACCGCACCGGGCCCGCGCTGAGCACCCGTTGCGGCGCGAACGCCGGTAACGCCAATGCCAGCGACTGCGCCTCGGCCCGCCCCCTCGCGTCGAGAGGGCGCAGGTCGTCGGGCCCGGACCACGCCGCGCGGTCGCCGGCGCGGGCGTGCCGGACCAGCAGGACGCGGACGGGGCAGACCGGCACGGAGACCAGATCGGTCAGCAACGCGACGTCGTCGGCGTAGCTCAACCGCTCGCGAGCCTCGTCGACGGACAGCCAGTCCATCGCGTCGGTCTCGTCGTTGGCCACGAATGCGCCGTCGGCGGCCATGCTCCAGAAGTCCACCGTCTTAGGTGCCTCCCCGGCGAAGTACTGCGTGCGGGGAAGCCGGCGTCCGAGGGCCGGTGCCAGGCCGGTCTCCTCCCGCACCTCGCGGACGGCGGCGACCAGCGGCAACTCGTCGGGGTTCAGCTTTCCCTTGGGAAAGGACCAGTCGTCGTACTTCGGGCGGTGGACGACGCCGACCTGCAGGACCCCGCCGGACCGACGCCACGGAACGCCGCCGGCAGCCACCAGCGGACCGGTCGCGTCCATGCGCTCAGTCGGTCCGATTCTTGTGCAGGGCCATCATTTCCGTCTGCAGGTCCCGACTGCCCCCGGTGTGCTCCCAGGTCCCGTCGCTGCCCAGATCCCATCCGATGGTGTCCTCGTCCATCGCGGTCTCCAGCAGGTTGCGCAGGTGTGCCGTGGCCGCCTGATCGGTGACCCGCATCAGCACCTCGACCCGGCGGTCGAGGTTGCGGTGCATCAGGTCGGCGCTGCCCAGCCACCATTCGGCCCGGCCGCCGGCACCGAAGCACATCACCCGCGAGTGCTCCAGGAACCGGCCCACGACCGACCGGACCCGGATGTTGTCCGACAGGCCTGGCACGCGCGGCCGCAGCGTGCAGATCCCGCGGATCAGCAGCCGGATCGGGACGCCGGCGCCGGAGGCGCCGTACAGCGCGTCGACGATCTCCTCGTCGACGAGCGAGTTGACCTTGAGGTCGATGCCGCTCGGGGACCCCGCGGCGGCCCGCTCGATCTCGCGCTCGATGCGCTCCAACAGTCCACGGCGGATGCCGTACGGCGCCACCAGCAGGTTGCGGTAGGAGGTCTGTCGGCTGTAGCCGGTGAGCGCGTTGAACAGGTCCGTGAGGTCGGCGCCGACCCGGGGGTCCGCCGTCAGGACGCCGAGGTCCTCGTACATCCGGGCCGTCTTCGGGTTGTAGTTTCCGGTGCCGATGTGGCAGTAGCGGCGCAGGCCGCCGCCTTCCCGACGGACCACGAGCGCGGCCTTGCAGTGCGTCTTGAGCCCGACGAGCCCGTAGACGACGTGGCAGCCGGCGCGCTCCAACGTCTTGGCCCAGCTGATGTTCGCCTCCTCGTCGAAGCGCGCCTTGACCTCGACCAGGACGACGACCTGCTTGCCGGCCGCCGCGGCGTCGGCGAGGGCGTCCACGATCGGCGAGTCGCCGGACGTGCGGTACAGCGTCTGCTTGATCGCGAGGACGTTGTCGTCGGCAGCGGCCTGCTCGATGAAGCGCTGCACGCTGGTCGCGAACGAGTCGTAGGGGTGGTGCACCATCACGTCGCCCTCGCGCAGCGTGGCGAACACGCTCTTCGCGGTCTCGCCCTCGCTGAGGCGGGGATGGGTCGCCGGCACGAACGGCGGGTCCTTGAGGTCGGGGGCGTCCAGGTCGTACAGCGACCACAGCGCGGTCAGGTCGAGCAGCCCGGGGGCCCGCATGACGTCGGCGTGGGCCATGTCCAGCTCGCGGACCAGCAGGTCCAGCATGTGCCGGTCCATCTGCTCGCCGACCTCGAGGCGGACCGCGGGGCCGAACCGGCGCCGTGCCAGCTCGCGTTCCAGGGCCTGCAGCAGGTCCTCGTCGCGGTCCTCCTCCACCTCCACGTCGGCGTTGCGGGTCACCCGGAACAGGTGGTGCTCGCCGACGTCCATGCCGGGGAACAGCTGCGGCAGCTGGGCGGCGATGAGGTCCTCCAACGGGAGGACGGCGTTCTCCTCGCCGACCGGCACGAACCGGGGGACGTTGTTGGGGACCTTCACCCGGGCGAAGCGTTCGGTGCCCTGCGTCGGGTCGCGCACGATGACGGCGATGTTCAGCGACAGACCGCTGATGTACGGGAACGGGTGTGCGGGATCGACGGCCAGCGGGGTCAGGACGGGGAAGACGCGGTCGCGGAAGTACTCCCGCAGCCGGGTGGTGTCGTCCTCGGACAGCTCGTCCCAGTGCAGGATCCGGATGCCCTGCTTGTCCAGTTCCGGCTGTACGACGTCGGCGAACAGCCGGGCGTGCCGGCCGACCAGATCCTGGGTGCGGGCCGCGATCCGGTCCAGCTGCTCGCGCGGCGACAGGCCGTCGACCGAGCGCACCGCCAGACCGGTGGTCTGCCGCCGCTTCAGCCCGGCGACGCGCACCATGTAGAACTCGTCGAGGTTCCCCGCGAAGATCGCGAGGAACTTGGCGCGCTCCAGCAGCGGGATGGAACCGTCCTCGGCCAGGGCGAGGACCCGGGCGTTGAAGTCCAGCCACGACAGCTCCCGGTTGATGAACCGGTCCGCGCCGAGGGCGTGCTCGGCGGGCTCGACGGAGGGGCTGGTGATGCTGGCCATGGCCCGATGATGCCTCAGTCAGATGAACGCAGCGTCAGGATCGTCACGAGCGAGACCGCCCCCTCGCGGATCTCCAGCCGGACGCGCTGCCCCGGGCGCAGCAGGCGCAGACCGCCGGCAGCGAACGCCGACCCGTCGAAGCCCACCTCGCTGCCGTCGTCGAGCAGCACGGCCCCGGCACCGGTGGCGGCGTCGAACCGGCACACCGTGCCCTGCCGCGGCGGGGTCACCGGACTACCGGCAGCCGGCGCCGAGGACGCCGGCGTCGGCCAGCACCGCGCTGGTGGCAGGGCCCAGGCCCAGGGTGCGGGCCACGTCCAGATCCGCGGCGGTGTCGACATCGCGGCGCAACCCGGGCCAGTCCCCGGCTAGCGCCGCCGCCCCGGCCGCGGCATGTGCGGCGGCCGAGCCCGGCCCGTATCTCGGCAGCAGGCCTCCGAGTCGGGCCGTCAGCAGCGTCGTACCCGTCCCGTCGGCGTCCGCGACAAAGGCGGCGGGGTGCGCACCGGCCGCGGCCAGGGCATCGTCCAGTTCGGCCGGTCGCAGGGCCGGGAGGTCGCCCAGCAGGGCCGCCACCGGATGCGGTCCGTGGACACCGACGGCGTACGCCGCCCCCTCGCGCAGCGCCGCGTTCAGACCGGCCGCCACCGCGTCGGGGCGCACCACCGCGCCGAGCGCCGAGACCGCCGCGGCCGCCGCGCCGTCGCCGGTCACCACGACCACGCGTCCGACCAGCGGGGCGCCCAGCGCGGCGGCCACCGTGTCGGTCGCGAAAGCCAGGGCCAGCGCGGCGATCCGGTCCGGTTCGGCCTCGGGGAGCAGCCGGGACTTGGCCACGGCCAGCCGCTTCACCGGCACCACGACGGTCCACTCCACCGGCCCATCCTGTCCCACGCCGCCACAGTGGTTTCCCACAACACGCCACCAGCGACCCGGCGTGGACATGCGTGCGGCAGCAGGAAAGACTCGCCGGGTGGCTAGCGACCGACGGCGGCTGACCGGCCGCGGGGGACGTGGGCCGCTCGGGCCCTGGATGCGGTTGGCCGTCATCGTGGTACGGCCGGTGACCAGGCTGATGTTCCGGTTCCGCTGGGCGGGCCTGGACAACGTCCCGGCCGAGGGAGGCATCATCCTGGTCGTCAACCACGTCTCCAAGCTGGACCCGTTCACGATGGCCCGCTTCACCTGGGACGCCGGCCGGATCCCGCGGTTCCTCATCAAGGAGGGCGTCTTCGACATCCCCGTCATCGGCGCGGGCCTGCGCGGGGCCCGGCAGATTCTGGTCCGCCGGGGGACGAACGCGGCCACCGAGGCCCTGGAGCGGGCGGAGCGGTCGTTGCGCGAGGGCGAGTCCGTCGTGGTGTACCCCGAGGGCACTGTCACCCGCGACCCCGACTGGTGGCCGATGCAGGGCAAGACGGGCCTGGCCCGACTGTGGTTGGAGTACGAGGTGCCCGTGATCCCGGTTGCGCAGTGGGGTCAGCAACGCGCCTGGGACTACCACACCGGCAAGTTCCGGCTGTTCCCGCGCAAGTCGGTCAGCGTCACCGCCGGCCCCGCGGTGGACCTGTCCCGGTTCCGGGGCCGTCCGGTCGGCGCCGCCCTGCTGCGTGAGATGACCGACACCGTCTTCGGCGCGGTCCGTGACCTGGTGGCCGCCGAACGGCACGAACCGGCGCCGTCGGGCTTCTGGATCTCCCGGCCGAGGGAGCACAGCTGATGCGGGCGGCGGTGCTCGGCAGCGGCTCGTGGGGTACGGCGTTCGCCCGGGTCATGGTGCATGCCGGCTGCTCGGTCACGCTGTGGGCCCGGCGGCCCGAGCTGGCCCAGCTCATCAACGACACCCACGAGAACCCGGACTACCTGCGCGGGATCGGGCTGCCCCCAGGTCTGGCCGCGACCGCGGACCCCGAACGGGCACTGGACGGGGCCGACGTGGTGGTGTTCGTCGTCCCCTCGCAGACCGCGCGGGAGAACCTGACGAGCTGGGCGCCGCTGCTGCCGCCGGGGGCGACCCTGGTCAGCCTGATGAAGGGCATCGAGCTCGGGACCGCGAAGCGGATGAGTGAGGTGATCGGCGAGGTGGCCGGCGTGCCGGCCGATCAGGTTGCGGTCGTCAGCGGTCCCAACCTGGCCCGGGAGATCGCCGAGGAGCAACCGGCGGCCACCGTCGTGGCCTGCACCGACCACGCGCGCGCGCTCCGGCTGCAGGAGGCCTGCCAGACGCCGTACCTGCGGCCCTACACCAACAGTGACGTGATCGGCTGCGAGCTGGGCGGGGCGGTGAAGAACATCATTGCGCTGGCCTGCGGGATGGCCGAGGGAATGGGCTACGGCGCCAACACCCGGGCCTCCATCATGACCCGCGGCCTGGCCGAGACCGCCCGGCTCGGTGCGGCTCTGGGCGCGGAGCCGGCGACGTTCGCGGGGCTGGCCGGGCTCGGCGACCTGGTCGCCACCTGCGCGTCGCCGCTCTCGCGCAACCGGACGTTCGGTGAGCGGCTCGGTCGCGGCGAGACACTGGCGGAGGTCCTCGCGGCGACCCGGCAGATCGCCGAGGGCGTGAAGTCCTGCCGGTCGGTACTGGACCTGGCGCAGGCGCACGGCGTGGACATGCCCATCACCGAGGCTGTGGTGGGCATCTGCCACGGTGGGCTGCGGGCCAAGGACGTCGTACGCCAGGTCATGCGACGCGAACCGAAACCGGAATGACCTCGTCCGGGCTCTGGGCGAGAGGACACGGAGGAACCCGATGACGCGGCTCGAGGAATCCGACGGCGACGGGACGCGGGTGGTCGCCGCCGGGCAGCCCGAACCGGTGCCGGGTGAGCCATTCCTGCCCGGTCCGGTCTTTGCCGGGCCGTACCACGTCGCCGACGGCTCCCGCTTCTACAGCCGGTACGAGCACCCGACGCTGGACGCGTTCGAGGCGGCCCTGACCGTCCTGGAGGGCGGCCCGTCGGTGGTGTTCCCGTCCGGGATGGCCGCGATCACCGCGCTGCTCCAGTCCAGCCTGCCGCCGGGCGGCCGGTTGGTGATCCCCGCCGACGGCTACTTCGGCACCCGGACGCTGGTCCGCGAGGAAATGGCGCAGCTGCCCGTCCAGGAGGTGGCCACCACGGACATCGCCGGGTTCGCCTCCGGGGGCGGCCTCGACGGCGTCGCCCTGCTGGTGGTGGAGACGCCGAACAACACCCGCTACGACATGTGCGACCTGGCCGCCGTCACTGCCGCGGCGCAGCGCGCAGGCTGCCTGGTCGCGGTCGACAACACCGTCGGCACCCCGCTCGGGCAGCGCCCGTTGGAGCTGGGCGCCGACTTCAGCGTCGCCAGTGACACCAAGGCGTTGACCGGGCACAGCGACCTGCTGCTGGGCCACGTGGCGGCGCGGGACCCCGACCGGGCGGCCCGGCTGCGCGCGTGGCGGACCAGGACCGGCGCGACGCCCGGCCCGTTCGAGGTCTGGCTCGCCCACCGGTCGCTGGCCACGCTGGACCTGCGGCTGCACCGGCAGGCGACCAACGCCCGCGCGCTGGCCGACGCCCTTGCCGGCCATCCGGCCGTGGCCGGGCTGCGCTACCCGGGGCTGCCCACCGACCCCTCGCACGAGCTCGCGCAGCGTCAGCTGCGACGCCCGCTCGGGATGCTGTCCTTCGAGGTGGCCGACCGCAGCGCCGTGGACCGGTTCCTCGACAACGCGAGACTGGCCCTGCGGGCCACCAGCTTCGGCGGCCTGCACACGACGGTGGACCGGCGTGCCCAGTGGGGCGGGGACGCGGTGTCCGACGGGTTCCTCCGGGTGTCGTGCGGCATCGAGGACACCGCCGACCTGGTCGACGACTTCGTCGCGGCCGCGGACTCACTGCGGTCCTCGGCGGCATGAGCGAGCGCAGCGAGCGAGTCATGGGTGTTCATGCCCTTCCCGCGCAGCGGGTCACCGGCCGAAGGACGGTGCGGGCATGAGCAGCCCTGTGTCAACGTCGGGCTGGGTGATCTT
>JBBPYA010000094.1:0-8223 GCA_038200385.1 Mycobacteriales bacterium | reverse complement strand
GGACATGTACGTCGCCGACGACGGCGTACCCAACGACTTCCACCTCGTGCACCTCGGCGGCAAGGCCCTCGGCGGCGCCGGGCTGGTGATGACCGAGATGGTCTGCGTGTCCGCGGACGGCCGGATCACCCCCGGCTGTACTGGCCTGTACACCGACGAGCAGGAGGCGGCCTGGCGGCGGGTCACCGACTTCGTGCACGCCCGCTCGGGCTCGGCGATTGGCCTGCAGCTGGGGCACTCGGGGCGCAAGGGCTCGACCCAGCTGATGTGGGACGGCATCGACGAGCCGCTCCCGGCCGGCAACTGGGAGGTCTGCGGCCCCTCGGCGCTGGCCTACTCCCCCGCCAACCAGATCCCGCGCGAGATGGACCGGCGCGAGATGGACCGGATCCTGGGCGAGTTCGTCGCGGCCGCCGAGCGAGGGGCGCGGGCCGGCTTCGACCTGCTGGAATTGCACTGCGCCCACGGCTACCTGCTGTCCTCGTTCATCTCCCCGATCGCCAACCAGCGCAGCGACGAGTACGGCAGGTCGCTGGCCAACCGGTTGCGTTTCCCGCTGGCCGTCTTCGACGCCATCCGGGCGGTGTGGCCTGCCGACCGGCCGATGTCGGTGCGGATCTCCGCGACCGACTGGGTGGAGGGCGGTGTCACCTCCGACGACGCCGTCGAGATCGCTCGCGCCTTTGCCGATCACGGCGTGGACGCGGTGGACGTGTCGACCGGTCAGGTGGTCAAGTCCGAGCGTCCGGCGTACGGCCGGTCCTACCAGACGCCCTACGCCGACCAGATCCGCAACGAGGTCGGCGTCACGACGATCGCCGTGGGCGCGATCTCGTCGTACGACGACGTCAACTCCATCCTGCTCGCGGGCCGTGCCGACCTGTGCGCCATCGGCCGCGCCCATCTCTACGATCCACAGTGGACACTGCACGCCGCCGCCGAGCAGGACCACCCTGTCGAGTGGCCGGCCCCGTACCGCGCCGGGAACCGCCGCCCGCAGACCGGCCGCACCGACGGACCCAAGCCGCGCCTGCAACTGGTCCGCGAGGGCACCACGTCCACCCGACACGCCCGCTACCGCCCGAAGGAGCCGACATGAGCGTTCTCCAGGACCTGCTGGCCGGGCTCGCCGGCGGCCACATCGAGGTCGTCGACCTGACCGCCGCGTTGTCCGAGGACACGCCGATCCTGCAGCTGCCGCCGCCGTTCGCCAACACCCAGCGCTTCGCCCGGACCGAGCTGAGTCGGTACGACGACCGCGGCCCGGCGTGGTACTGGAACGACTTCACTACCGGCGAGCACGTCGGGACCCACTTCGACGCCCCGGTGCACTGGATCACCGGTCGTGACGGCGAGGACGTGTCACAGGTGGCGGCCGGTCGGCTCGTGGCGCCCGCAGTGGTCCTGGACTTTGCCGCCGAGGCGGCCGAGGACCCCGACTTCCTGCTGGAGATCGAGCACCTCCGCAGCTGGGAGTCCGAGCACGGGCCGTTGCCGGACGGGGGATGGCTGCTGTACCGCACCGGATGGGACGCCCGCTCGCACGACTCGGACAGCTTCCTCAACGCCGACGAGACCGGGCCGCACACGCCGGGCATCTCCGTGGAGTGCGCCCGCTGGATCGCCGAGCAGTCGCCGGTGATCGGCGTCGGGGTGGAGACGGTGGGGACCGACGCCGGGGCGGCGCACTCCTTCGACCCGGCGTTCCCGTGCCATTCGATGCTGCTGGGCGCGGACAAGTACGGCCTGACCCAGCTGCAGAACCTCGCCCGGCTGCCGGCCACCGGCAGCGTCCTGCTCGCCGGGCCGCTGCCCATCGTGGGCGGCTCCGGAGCGCCCGCCCGGGTCCTCGCCCTCGTCGAGCACTAGTCCGGTGGTGAGCGTCGCGGAGGCCGTGGGCCGGGCGCTGGCGGGGCTGGGCGCCGATCACGTCTTCGGGGTCGTCGGCAGCGGCAACTTCCACGTGACGAACGCGCTCGTGGCCGGCGGCGCGAGCTTCGTCGCGGCCCGGCACGAGTCCGGCGCGGCCACGATGGCGGATGCCTTCGCGCGGGTCAGCGGCCGGCCGGCCGTGCTGTCGGTACACCAGGGCTGCGGGCTGACCAACGCGATGACCGGGCTCACCGAGGCGGCCAAGAGCCGGACCCCGCTGCTGGTCCTGGCCGCCGAGGCGGACTCCCCGACCTCGAACTTCGCCGTGGACCAGGATGGGCTGGCCCGGGCCGTCGGGGCCGTACCGGCCCGGCTGCACTCGGCTGCCACCGCGGTCGAGGACGCGGTGCGCGCCTGGCGACTGGCCTCGGAGGAACGCCGCACGGTCGTCCTGAACCTGCCGCTGGCACTGCAGGCCGCCGCCGACGCGGGGACCCACGCCGACGCCGCGCCCGTCGAGTCCCGCCGGGTGGGCGACGATCCGGACCCGGTCGCGCTGGCCGAGCTGGTCCGGCTGCTCGGCTCGGCGAGCCGACCGGTGTTCATCGCCGGCCGGGGCGCGCGGCCGGCCGGCGCCCGGGAGGGGCTGCTCGACCTCGCCGCGGCGGCCGGCGCGCTGCTGGCCACGTCCGCGGTGGCCAGGGGCCTCTTCGTGGGCGACCCGTGGGATCTGGACGTCAGCGGCGGGTTCGCCACCCCCGTGGCCACCGAGCTGATCTCCGACGCCGACCTCGTGGTCGCGTGGGGCTGCTCGCTGACCATGTGGACCACCCGGCACGGAACGCTGATCCACCCGGAGGCGACCGTCGTCCAGATCGACGACGACCCGGCGGCACTGGGCCGGCAACGGCCGGTGCACCTCGGGATCACCGGCGACGTGAGTGCGGTCGCCCGGGAGGTCGGCCGGCAGCTGGCGCGACGGCCGGGTACCGGCTACCGCACCCACGCCGTCGCCGAGCGGCTGCGACACCGACGCCGCTGGCGCGACGTGGCCTACGACGACACCTCGAATGCCGACCGGATCGATCCCCGGACCCTGACCATCGCCCTGGACGACCTGCTGCCGGCGGAGCGGATCGTCGCGGTGGACTCCGGGAACTTCATGGGCTACCCGTCGATGTTCCTCGACGTACCCGACGGCGACGGCTTCTGCTTTACCCAGTCCTTCCAGTCCATTGGGCTCGGCCTGTCCACCGCGATCGGCGCGGCGCTGGCCCGGCCGGACCGAATCCCGGTCGCCGCGCTCGGCGACGGCGGCGCGCTGATGTCGATCTGCGAGCTGGACACCGTCGTCCGGCTCGGCCTGCCGATGCTCGTCGTGGTCTACAACGACGAGGCCTACGGCGCCGAGGTCCACCACTTCGGCCCCGGCGGGCACCGGCTGGACACCGTGCGATTCCCCGAGACCGACCTGGCCGCGCTCGGCCGCGGTTTCGGCTGCGAGGCCGTGACCGTCCGGACCGGCACGGACCTCGACGGCGTACGGCGTTGGCTGGACGGTCCCCGCGACCGCGCGCTGCTCGTGGACGCGAAGATCACCGAGGCCCCGTCGTGGTGGCTCGCGGAGGCCTTCCGCGGGCACTGAGCCGACCCGCCGGACAGCCGGCCCGTGGATACCGGGACCGCGGGTCGCCAGGGTGCACACTGGTTCCGGTGAGCGCCGACGTCGAGCAGCAGACGCGGCGCGATGAGGACGTGCACGTTCCCCATCGCGCCCGCGTCCGCGCGGGCACCCGGCGGGTCGGCGCCGCCGTCCACCGGGGCGCCACCCCCACCGTCCGGCGCGGGCCGGTCCGGGTGCTGCGGCAGACGGTGTCCTCGGCCTGGAACGACCGGATCCTCGGGCTGTCGGCCGAGGCCGCGTTCTGGCAGCTGCTGTCCGTCCCGCCGCTGCTGCTGGCGGTGCTGGGCTCGCTCGGCTACTTCGGTGACTTCCTCGGCGCGCAGACCCTGGACTCCATCGAGCGCAACATCCTGGGCGCGGCCAGCGGTGCCTTCACGCCGCAGGTGATCGACCAGCTCATCGCACCCACCCTAAAGAACGTGTTGCGGGAGGGCCGGTTGGACGTGGTGAGCATCGGCTTCGTGCTGTCCCTGTGGGCCGGGTCCTCGGCGATGTCGACGTTCGTCAACACGATCTCCATCGCCTACGACCAGCGTGGGGCCCGGGGCGCGGTCGCCAGCCGGCTGCTGGCGCTGCGGCTGTACCTCGTGTTCGTGCTGCTGCTCGTCATCAGCCTGCCGCTGCTCATCGTCGGCCCCGGGCTGCTGGAGGAGGCGTTCCCGGTGGGCGTCCAGGCCAACGCGCGGGTCCTGATCAACGCGGTGTACTGGCCGTTCCTCGTGGTGCTGCTGATCGTCGCGCTGGCCAGCCTCTACCGCAGCGTGCTGCCGCGCCGCCCGCCGTGGCACCGGCAGCTGCCCGGCGCGATCCTTGCGGTGGCCATCTTCGTCCTGGGCGGCGTCGTCGTCCGCGAATACATCGCGTTCGTCCTCGTGCGCGCCCTGAGCTACGGCGCGCTGGCCACCCCGATCGCGGCCCTGCTGTTCCTGTTCCTGATCGGGCTGGCCGTCATCTTCGGCGCCGAGCTGAACGCCACGATCCACAAGCTCCACCCGAGCCGTCCCAGCCGCGGGGAGCGCCGGCGGCTGGCCCGCGAGGCGATGGTCGCCGAGCGGACCGGCGTACCGCTGCTGGTCCTGTAGCTACTTCTTCAGCGACGCGTAGATCTCCTTGCACCGCTCGCAGACCGGCGAGCCGGGCTTGGGGGATCTGGTGACCGGGAAGATCTCCCCGCACAGGGCCTCGACCATGGTGCCCATCACGGCGCTCTCGGCGATGTTGTTCTTGCGGACGTAGTGGAAGACCTGGTCGCCCTCGTCGGTGCCCTGGTCCCGCACGTCCGGACGCTCGACGGTCTCGACGCTCACGGCTGGCTCCCTTCCTCGGTGTGCGGGGCCCATCATGCCAGCGGCGGCCGCCGGTACCCTGCCGGTCGTGCCAGCACCGGTCACCTTCGCGCCGGACGTGGCGCGGGCGCTGGCCGCGGGTGCCCCGGTCGTGGCGCTGGAGAGCACGCTGATCGCGCACGGCCTGCCACGCCCGGACAACCTGGCCGCGGCCCGGGACCTGGAGGACGTCGTACGCCGGGGCGGGGCCACCCCCGCGACGGTGGCGGTGCTCGACGGCGTGGTCCACGTCGGGCTGGACGGCGCGGGCCTGGAGCGGGTGGCTGGTGACGACGCGGTGGTCAAGGTCGGTGTCCGGGACCTGCCCGTCGTGATCGCCCGCGGCGGCAGCGGTGCGACCACGGTGTCCAGTACGGCGCTGCTGGCCGCCCGCGCCGGCATCCCGGTCTTCGCCACTGGCGGCCTGGGCGGGGTCCACCGCGGCGGCGGGCACGACGAGTCCGCCGACCTGCCGGCGCTGGCCCGGACACCGATCATCGTGGTCTGCGCCGGGGTCAAGTCCATCCTGGACGTCGGGGCCACCCTGGAGCGGCTGGAGACGCTGTCGGTGACCGTCCTGGGGTACCGGACCGACCGGTTCCCCGGCTTCTACCTCACCGACTCCGGGTACGCCCTGGACTGGCAGGTGGACGACGTAGCGGAGGTGTCCGCGATCGCCCGGACCCGCTGGGAGCTGCAGCCCGGCGCCGTCATCGTCGCCAACCCGCTTCCCGCGGAGGAACAGCTCGACCCCGCGCTGCACGACCGGGTGCTCGGACAGGCGCTGGCCGCGGCGACCGCCGGGGGGATCAGCGGCAAGGCCGTGACGCCTTACCTGCTGGACCGACTGCACACGGTGACCGGAGGCGCCAGCCTGCGGGCCAACCTGCGCATCGTCGCGCGCAACGCCGAACTGGCGGCCGCGATCGCGGTGTCGCTGGCCGGAGCGGGGTGAGCGCCCGGCGGGTACTCGTCGTCGGGGACATCGCGGTGGACGTGGTCGCCGTGCTGCCCGGCCCGCTCGCACCGGGCAGTGACAGTCCCGCCCGGATCCGGCACACCCGCGGGGGCGCCGGGGCGAACGTCGCGGCGTGGCTGGCCCGGCTCGGCGTCCCCGTCACCCTTGTCGGGCGGGTCGGAGCCGACCTCGCCGGCCGCGAGCAGCTGTCCGCGTTGCAGGACGACGGCGTACAGCTGGCCGTCACGGTGGATCCCGCCGAACCGACCGGCACCGTCGTCGTGCTCGTCGACTCCGCCGGCGAGCGCAGCATGGTCCCGGACCGGGGGGCCAACCGCACCCTGTCGGCCGTGGACCTGCCCCGGTCGCTGCTGGCCACGGCGTCCCACCTGCACGTGTCGGGCTACCCGCTGCTCGAACCGCGGACCACCGCGGTGGTCCTGGAGGCAATGGGCGCGGCGCGCGAGCTGGGCCTGTCGGTGTCGGTGGACCCGGCGTCCACCCTGCCGCTGGCCCGCTTCGGTCCCGACCGGTTCCTCGCCGCGACGGCCGGCACCGACCTGCTGCTTCCCAACGAACCCGAGGCCCGACTGTTGACCGGGATCGAGGACACTGGGTCGGCTGCCGGCGCGCTGGCCGAGCGCTACCCCGCGGTCGTCGTCACCCGGGGCGCCGCCGGCTGCACGTGGGCCGGCCCGGGCGGGTGCGGGTCCCTGCCGAGCCTGGCGACCGACGTCGTGGACACCACGGGTGCCGGCGATGCGTTCAGTGCCGGAGTACTGCAGGCGTGGTTGGCCGGAGCCGGCTTGCCGGAGTGCGCCGCGGCCGGCTCGCGCACGGCTGCCGAGGCGGTGGCGCGGACCGGATCCCGGTGAGTCCGGCGTCCCCGCAGCCGTCGATGCGCAGCCGTCGATGCGCAGCCGTCGGTGCCCGACCGTCGGTGCCCGGCGGTCGGTGCTCAGCCCTCGATGATCCGCGAGCTGTCACTCGTGGGGCCGAGCGCGCGCTCGGGGGCCGGGTGGCCGTACCGGTTGACCCGCTCGGCCTTTTTCGGCGGCCGGTCGTTGGCGATGAGGACCGCCATCCACGGCAACACGCACGCCAGCCCGACGAGCACGGCCATCAGCCAGACGATCTGGTAGAAGACCGCGGCCATGACCAGGCAGATGATGCGCACGCCCATGGTGATCGTGTAGCGGCGTCGGCGCGAGTTGTGCTCGTCGATCCGGCTCTGCTGGGCATCGGTGATCAGGATCGGCCGGACTGTTTCGTGCCGACGCGGTTCCACGGATCCTCCCGTCACCCGGGCACAGATCGGCGGTCACTGACAGTGAGGGCCGGATCCCGGGGCGCTCCCCATGGTCCCACCAGACCGTAAGCCCTGCCTCCTCCCGACCGCTGATGTGGGGTCAATCTCCTTCCGTCCGGCCGCCGGCACCCGACCCGGCGCCGTACGCCGACAGACCGGCAGACTCCTCCCGTGCGTGCGGTCCTCCAGCGGGTCAGTTCCGCCTCGGTCACGATCGCGGGGCAGGTCCATGCCCGGATCGGTCCCGGTCTGCTCGTGCTCGTCGGGGTCACCCACGACGACGGCGAGGCCGCCGCGCGGACGCTGGCCCGCAAGGTGCACGAGCTTCGGGTGTTCGACGACGGCCGGGCGTCGTGCTCCGACCTCGACCTGGAGATCCTGGTGGTGAGCCAGTTCACGCTGTACGGCGACACCAGCCGCGGCCGCCGCCCGTCGTGGCTGGCCGCCGCCCCCGGGCCGGTCGCCGAGCCCCTCATCCAGGTCGTCGTGGACGCCCTGCAGGAACGCGGCGCCCGGGTGCGGACGGGGGTATTCGGCGCCGACATGGCCGTGCAGCTGGTCAACGACGGCCCGATCACCCTCGTACTGGACCTCTGAACCTCAGGTGGCGTCGGCGGCGCGTTCCAACTCGGCGATGTCGATCCGGCTCATCGCCAGCATGGCCTGCATCGCCCGAGCCGCGCGTTCCGGGTCGGGGTCGGACAGCAACTCGCTGAGCTGGGTCGGAACGACCTGCCAGGACAACCCGAAACGGTCCTTGAGCCAGCCGCACGGTCCTTCCTGACCACCCGCGGACAGTGCATCCCAGTAGTGGTCGACCTCCTCCTGCGACGCGCAGCTGATCTGGAACGAGACCGCCTCGTTGAATCGGAAGTCCGGGCCGCCGTTGAGTGCCACGTAGTCCTGGCCGTCGAGGGTGAACGCGACGGTCATGACCGAGCCCTCCTCACGCGGGCCAGCCGGCCCGTACCGACCGATCGCACCGATCGTGGAGTTGGGAAAAACCGACGTGTACAGCTGGGCGGCCTGCTCGCCCTCGGTGTCGAACCACAGGCACGGGGTGATCGGCATGTCC
>JBBPYA010000093.1:0-16440 GCA_038200385.1 Mycobacteriales bacterium | reverse complement strand
GCCGGTAGCGCGGATCGCCGTCTTCGACGTACCGCTGCACCAGACCGGCTCGTCGCAACTCGGTCAGCCGGGTCGACAGCAGTGAGGGCGACATCCGGGGGACGCCGCGGGCGATGTCGGTGAACCGTTCGTTGCCCCAGAGCATCTCGCGCAGCACCAGCAGGGTCCACCGCTCCGCGAGGATCTCGGCGGCTCGGGCGACCGGGCAGTACTGGCCGTACCGCTTCCTGAGGACCCCCACCGGGCGTCCGGATGCCCACTACAGAAACGCTACTAGACCCGACAAGGGGCGGGCCCGACGCTGACCGGAACCCAATGTGAACGACAGAGAGGAGCCGGCCATGGCCGGTAAAGCGGTAGTCAGCCTGATCACGGGCCTGGAGGACCCCGAGCGGGTCACCGTGGCGTTCCTGGTCGCCGTCGGCGCGGCGGAGGAAGGCCGTCCCACGTTGATGTTCCTGGCCAAGGAGGCCGCGCGACTGGCGCTGCGCGACGTGGCCGTCGGCGTCGCCTGCGAGGGCTGCCCACCCCTTCCGCAGCTGCTCGACCGGTACCGGGCCGCCGGCGGCACGATGCTGGTCTGCCCGATCTGCTTCACCGCCAAGAAGCTGGACGAGACCGCGCTGATCGAGTCCGCGGAACTCGGCGGCACGGTGCAGATGTGGCGCTGGATCGGCGACGAGCAGGCAACGACATTCAGCTACTGAACTCGCCCACAGTCCCCGCACGGGGACAACGATAAGGAAGGCCACGGCCATGACCGCTTCGAACCTCGGTGCCACCCTGGCGGCGACCCGGCGGCGGCTTCGCGACGAGATCGACAACGTCCCCACCGCCGACGTCGGGACCACTGCCGTGCTCGAGTCGGGGCTGCGCATCCGCGCCACCGCGGACGACGGGAACGTGCTCGTCACGGACATGCCCGCGGTGTTCGGCGGGGAGGCGTCCGGACCGACTGCGGGCACCCTGCTGCGCGCGGCACTGGCCTGCTGCAACGCCACGACCCTGGCGATGGTGGCCGCCGAGACCGGCGTCACGCTGACCCGGCTCGAGGTCCGCGTCGAGAGCAGGTCCGACCGCCGTGGAGTGCTGGGGGAGCCGGCAACGCTGCCCGGCCCTGTGGAGATGACCCTGCGGTACGGCGTCGCGGCCGAAGGCCTCGGCGAGGCAGACCTGCGTGCCCTGATCGAGGAGGCCGGCAACCGATCACCGGTGCTGAGCGCGTTGCGACGCACGGTCCCCGTCCGGGTCGAGATCGGGGACGGCGAGGACTGACCCGCGCGACCACTGCTCCGCTCGGGCAACACCAGGACACCGAACCGCAGCGGGGGTGAAAGAACTGGCTCCGAGCCGGACACACTCACTGATGTGACCGAGTCCCGGGACACCGAACGGCGGCGTCGGGTCGAGGACGTCGTCGCGTCCGTGTACGACCCGCTCGAGCGCTACCTGCTGCGGCGTACCGACCGGGGCACGGCCGAGGACGTCCTCGGCGACGTCCTGCTGGTGATCTGGCGCCGGGCCGACGACATCCCCGCGGACGGCGCACTGCCCTGGTGCTACGCCGTCGCCCGGCGATGCCTGGCCAACAGCCTGCGCGGCGCGCAACGCCGTACCCGGCTGTTCACCCGGCTGGCCGAGACGCCGCCGCCGGTCGAGGACTCCGCGGACCCGGATCTCGCCGAGGCCATCGCGGCACTGTCCGACGGAGACCGTGAGTTGCTGCGGCTGTGGGCCTGGGAGCAGTTGCCGGCGCGTGAGATCGCGCAGGTGCTGGACATCAGCCCGAATGCCGCCAGCATCCGGCTGCACCGGGCGACGGGTCGGCTGCGCGCCCAGCTGAGCTCGCGAAAGAACAGAGACCCGGGCGGACAACTACAGGGACACGACGGAACGGAGGCATCCCGATGACCGAACCCGACGACGAGCTCCGCGCCCGGCTGTCCGGGATCGACCCGATGCGCCCGACCGCGACCCCCGAGCCGCTCTCGCGCCAGCGCGCGGCGGAGATCCTGGAGCCCACCATGCTCATCGACGAATCCACCCCCGATCCCACCGCCGGCCCGCGCCGCCGATTCTCACCGGCCCTGCTCGCCGCCGCGGCCGCCCTCGTCATCGTCGCCGGCATCCTCGTGTCCCTGTCCGCCCGAGGTTCGGGACCCGCCGGTGCGAACACCCTCGCCCTGTCGGCGCCCGGCGGCACGGTGATGTCCTCCTGCGTCCGCTTCGACGTGGCGATCCTGCGCGACATGCCGGTCGCCTTTGCCGGCACCGCCACCGCGGTCACGCCGTCTGCGGTCACCCTCCAGGTCGACCGCTGGTACACGGACGGCACCGCGGACGTGGTGTCGATCGCCCTCCCGGACAGCCACAGCTCGGCATCGCTGGACGGCGTGGACTTCCGGCAGGGGACGCGCTACCTCGTCACCGCCACCGGCGGCGTCGTCAACGGCTGCGGGTTCAGCGGGGAGGCGACCCCGGAACTGGAAGCTGCCTACGCCGAGGCATTCCCGGGCTGATCCGGGACCAGCGCGACGCTCCCGGCACTCGGCGCAAACCTGGGCATCATGGATTGTGGCCCCCGTCGACCGATCACCCGAGCCGGTCACCCCCGAGGGTCAGGTGCTGCGCGGCCGGCAGATCATGCACCAGCGGTGGGAGGACGTCGCGTTCCTGCACTGGCGGGTCGACCCGGCCCGGGTGGCCCCGCTGCTCCCGATCGGGACCACCCCGGACGTGTACGACGGCAGCTCCTGGGTCGGGCTCATCCCGTTCCGGATGGTGGATGCGGGGGTGGGGGCAGGCCCGCCGGTGCCCTGGCTCGGCACCTTCGCCGAGACCAACGTCCGGCTGTACGCCGTGGACCGCACCGGCCGCCGCGGCGTGGTCTTCAGCTCGCTGGACGCCTCCCGGCTGGCCGTCGTCCTCGGTGCCCGCGCGGTGTTCGGCCTGCCGTACTGCTGGGCCCGGATGCGGGTCCAGCGCGCCGGCTGCGACCTCACGTACACCTCGGTCCGGCGCTGGCCGGGTGGGCGCGGCAACAGCACGCACATGGTCGTACGCCCCGAGCCGCGGACCGTGCACGGCGACCCGCTGGCCGACTTCCTGACCGCCCGCTGGGGTCTGCACACCCGCTGGGGGTCGGACAGCCGCGGGCTCGGCCGGTCGCTGTTCGTCCCGAACGAGCACGCGGCGTGGCCGCTGCAGGCGGCGAGCCTGCTGTACCTGGAGGACGACCTGGTGGCGGCCGCGGGCCTCCCGGGCATCACCCACCAGCCGCCGGACTCCGTCCTCTACTCCACCGGCGTCCGGACCGTCTTCGGCTTCCCGCGAGGCTCCGACCCGCGCTGAGCCGCCGGCAGCAGCACCCCGGCCGGCGCTCCGTCACCCCGGACAGCACCCTCCGGCGGCCGCTGAGCGGCCCGTACGCCGTCGACGTGGCGGTGCTCCCGAGGGCCACCTACTGTCGTCGAGTGCCCACGATCAGCTGGCGGATCGACCTGTCCGATCCGCGTCTGACTCGTTCGGTCGACGCCCTGCGCACCGACCTCGCCGCGGCCGGCTGGTCCGATGCCGGCTGGGTCGGGGACCAGCCCCTGGGCAGCGCGGTGGTCGTGTACGCCGACCGCCCCGTCGCCGGGACCGACCGGTGGCTGCGCGACGACCGGCCCGTCGTGCTCTGCGGGCCCACCCTGTCCGGCGCCGACCCGGACGGCACCCTCGCCGAAGCCGCCGGACTGCTCACCGCGGGCCGTACTCCCCGCCACGACGTCCGGGTCCGAGCCGCCACGGGGAGCCCGTTGGCCGCCCGCCTGCTGGACCACGCCCACGGCGGCACCGCGCATCTGGGCGAGCACACCCATGCCAGCGACCGGGTCCTGCTGATCGACAAGGTCGCCGACGACGTCGAGTTGCTGCTGGTGGCCAGCGTCGGGCTGACCGAGCATCCGGTCGCCAGCTGGCGCCGCTCGACGTGCGTCCTCGCCCTGACCCTCGGCAGCACCCCCGAGTCGATCGACGCCCGATCCACCCGCCGCCTGCTGGTGCTCGCGCTGCGGCATTCCACCGGGGCGGTGGCACCCCGACCGGTACGCGTGGGCCTGCTCGGGTACGGCGCGATCGGCCACGAGCACAGCCGCGCGGTGCAGGCGGTCTCCGGCCTCGAACTCGCCGCGGTCTGCGACACGGCCCCCACCCGGGTTGCCGCGGCGGCGGCGTACGCACCGGATGCCCGCGGGACGACCTCGCCGGACGAGCTCGTGGCCGACCCCGACGTCGATCTCGTCGTCGTGTCCACCCCGCCGGCCTCGCATGCGCCCTGGGCGTTGCGGCTGCTGGCGGCCGGCAAGCACGTTGTCGTGGAGAAGCCGTTCGCGATCACGACCGCGGAGGCCGACGAGGTGCTTGCCGCGGCCGAGGCCGGGGGACTGCTCGCCTGTGTCTACCAGAACCGGCGCTTCGATCCCGACTACGTCGCACTGCGGCAGGTCGTCCGCGAGGGCCGGATCGGTACGCCGTTCCAGGTCGAGGCGTTCATCGGCGGGTTCGGCCATCCCTGCAACCTCTGGCACAGCGACGATGTGGTGTCCGGTGGTGCGTTCTACGACTGGGGCGCGCACGTCCTCGACCAGGTGCTCGACCTCGTCCCGGGGCCGGTTCGGCACGTGACCGCGGCAACCCACAAGTTGCGCTGGCACGACGTCACCAACGCCGACCACAGCCGGGTCACGATGCGGTTCGTGGACGGCACCGAGGCCGAGTTCGTCTACTCTGACCTGGCCGCCGCGCTGAAGCCGCGGTGGTACGTGCTGGGCACCGACGGCGCGATCACCGGGCAGTGGCGCACCGAGAAAGTGGTGTTGCGCAACGACATCGGCACGCTCGACGAGGACGTCCTCGCGCCTGCCGACTCGCCGCCGCTGCTGCAGCTGCACGCTGCGGACGGCTCCCTGACCCAGCTGGCCACCCCTCCCGGCGAGCTGCATCCCTTCCACACCCAGCTGGCCGACCGGCTGCAACTCGGGATGCCGATGGGGGTCACCGGCGAGCAGTCACGACGGGTGCTGGGCGTGATGGAGGCGGCCCGCGAGTCCGCACTCAACGGCGGGATCCCGGTCAGCCCCCGATGACGGTCCGCTGGGGATTTCTCGGCGCCGGCATGGTCGCGACCAAGGCCCTGGCCCCGGCCGTGCACTCCGCCGGGAACGCGGTGCTGCAGGCGGTCGCCGCCCGGGACGTCGCCCGCGCCGAGGGGCTCGAACCGGCCGGCTCGGCGTACGGCGACTACCGCTCGCTGCTCGAGTCCTCCGACGTCGACGTCGTCTACATCGCCCTCCCCAACGACGATCACCTGCCCTGGACGCTGACCGCGTTGGCCGCGGGCAAGCACGTTCTCTGTGAGAAGCCGCTCGCGCTCGATGCCGGCCAGGTCCGCCAGATCGCCGCTGCCGCAACGACTTCGGGGTTCCACGCGGTTGAGGCGACGTGGTACCGCTGGCATCCACGCACCATCCGCAGCCGCCAACTCGTACACGACGGGGCGATCGGCGAACCGGTCTCCCTGTCCACGGCGTTCTGCTTCGCCGGCGTACCCGAGGGCAACTACCGGCTCGATCCGGCGCGCGGTGGCGGGGCCTGGTACGACGTCGGTTGCTATGCCGTCTCCGCCGCCCACCTGCTCGCCGGGGACGACCTCGAAGTCGTGCGGGCCGACCGCCGCCTCGGTCCCACCGGCGTCGACCTGGAAACTCGCGCGAGCCTGCGCGCTCCCACCGGGGCGACCGCCGAGGTCATCGCCAGTATCGACGCCCCCGAACACCAGGACGTCACGGTCCACGGCACGCAGGCGGCGCTGACCTGGTCGGCGCCGCAGCTGACCAGCTGGCGGGAGCCCGCGACGCTGACGATCACCGCCGGCGGCACCGAACCGCACGTCGAGCGGTTCGCCCCGGTCGACGCCTACCGGCTGATGGTCGAGCAGGTCGGCCGCTGCATCGAGGGCGGGGAGGAGCCGGTGGTCTCGCTCACCGAGTCCCTGCGGGTGGCGATGACGATGGACGCGGTGACCGCCGCGTGCCCGACGTAGGGTTCGCCCGGTGTACGACGACACCGTCGATGTCGGCGGCCTGCGGCTGGCGGTCCGCCGAGCCGGGCCCGCCGCCGACGCCCCCGACGCCGGCCGGCCGGTCCTGCTCGTCCATGGGTTGGCGTCCAACTCCCGGCTCTGGGACGGCGTCACCACCCGGCTCGGCGCCGCCGGGCATCCGGTCGTCGCGGTCGACCAGCGCGGGCATGGGCGGTCCGAGCAGCCGGCCGACGGCTATGACACCGACACCTGCGCCGACGACCTCGCCACCCTGATCGGCACCCTCGGCTGGACCGGTGACCGTGCTCCGGTCGTGGCCGGCCAGTCCTGGGGCGGCAACGTCGTGCTGTCCCTCGCGGCCCGGCACCCCGGCGTGGCCGGGATCGCGCTGGTCGACGGCGGGTGGCTGCGGCTGGGCGGGCGTTTCGCGACGTTCGAGGAGTGCTGGCAGGTCCTTGCTCCGCCGTCGTTCGAAGGCCTGCGCTACGCCGACCTGGTCGAGGGCATCGCCGCCTCGCACCCGGACTGGCCGGCCGAGGGCCTGGCCGGCACGCTGGCCAACCTCGTTGAACTCCCCGACGGCGGCACCCGGGCCCGGCTCGCCCGCGAGCACCACCGCTCGATCCTGCACTCGCTGTGGCTCGGGGATCCCAGGCCGCGGTACCCGCGGGTGCAGGGCCCGGCACTGCTCATGCCGGCCGGGGCCAGCATCGGGTCGGAGGCGGTCGAGGAGGCCGCCCGGCTGCTGCCGGACTGCCGGATCTCGGCGTACGCCGGCGCCCACCACGACCTGCACGCCCAGCGGCCGGACCGCTGCGCCGAGGACCTGCAGGCCCTCGCCGCCCGCGCGGATGCCCGCGCCGGCGCTCCGGAGCAGCACTCCGCCTGACCCCCCGATGTCCATTTTTGCGACATTTGGCCACCAGGTAGGCCCCTAGCCTGAGACCGCGAAGCGACCGTTCCCGGGACGTCGAGGTGCCCGGGCAGTCGCCGGACGACGGAGGTAGCGATGAAGGCCCTGGTGTACCACGGACCCGGAAGCAAGGCCTGGGAGGACGTCCCGGACGCTCAGCTACAGGACCCCACGGACGTGGTGGTCAAGGTGGACACCACCACCATCTGCGGTACGGACCTGCACATCCTGCAGGGCGACGTGGCTGCGGTGACCGACGGCCGCATCCTCGGCCACGAGGCGGTCGGCACCGTCACCGAGGTCGGTGAAGCGGTCACCGGCTTCCAGGTCGGTGACCGGGTGCTGGTCCCCGCCATCACCAAGTGCGGGCGGTGCGAGTACTGCCAGCGCGGCATCCCGTCGCACTGCCAGACCGTGGGCGGCATCGGCTGGATCTTCGGCCACCTGATCGACGGCACCCAGGCCGAGTACGTCCGCGTCCCGTACGCCGACACCTCGCTGTACGCCGTACCCGAGGACGTGACGAACGAGCAGGCGATCTTCCTGGCCGACTCGCTGCCCACCGGCTACGAGGTCGGCGTCCTGGCCGGGCGGGTCCGCCCCGGCAACACCGTGGCCGTGGTCGGCACCGGCGCGGTCGGGCTGTCCGCCGTCCTCACCATGGGGCTGTGGGGCGCGGCCAAGGTCATCGCCGTGGACACGAACAAGTTCCGGATGGAAAAAGCGCTGGAGTTCGGCGCCACCGACATCGTCGAGGTCGGCCCGAACACCGTTGCCGAGGTCATGGCACTCACCGACGGGCTGGGCGTGGACGTCTCGATCGAGGCGGTCGGCTACCCCGAGACCCTGCAGACCGCGGCGAAGCTGGTCCGTCCCGGCGGCCGGATCGCCAACATCGGCGTGCACGGCGTTCCGGTGGAACTGCCGATGCACGAGATGTGGATCCAGAATGTCACGATGACCATGGGCCTGGTGGACACCGTGTCGATCCCGACCCTGCTCACGATGGTCGCCAGCGGGCGGATCCCGGCCGAGAAGATGGGGACGCACACGTTCACCTTCGATCAGTTCGACGAGGCGTACGACGTGTTCAAGAACGCTGCAGACAACGCGGCGCTAAAGGTGATCATCACGCCGACCTGATCCGGAGCCCCGGACGCTCGCGTCGCCGGCCGGGACCACCCGGCCGGCGGCTTAGACGCAGAACTCGTTGCCCTCCGGGTCGGCCATCGTGACCCAGGTGTGCGGGCCCTGCCGGCCGCTGTGCAGCTCCGTCGCGCCGCGTTCCTGCAGCCGCTCACGCAGAGCCGCCGGATCGTCCTCACCCAGCCGCAGGTCCAGGTGTAGTCGGTTCTTCATCGTCTTTGCCTCCGGGACCTCCTGGAAGAGGATGCGCGGACGGCGCCACGACTTCTCCTCCGCCGGGTGAATCGCGGCGCCTTCCCGCCAGACCAGCCGGCCGCGGTAGGTGCGGGTGTCGGCATCTTTCGCATGTCCGGCCTCGACCATTGAGCGGATGAACGCCTCGTCCTGTTCCTCGACCTGCCAGTCGAGGGTCTCGGCCCACCAGTCGGCCAGCACGTGCGGATCGGCACTGTCGACGACGACCTGGAATGTGTATGCCATCCCCCGACCGTAGGGGGCGTTGCGGACGGTTCCGGTCCGCGACCGCTGCGGTACCGGCAGAACCTGCGGGCGGCGACTCGCTGGTCACCGTGCTCGCCGAGCTGGCGCTGTTCTCGGTGCTGTTCACCGACGGCCAGCGCGCCAAGGCCCAACGCGCGGAGGCACATCGCGCCGACGGCCCCCGCGCCCCGGTCCCCTCGACGACGACGGGCCGGACGGTACGCCGCGGCCGGGGGCCCGATCGCAGGATCTGCCCCGCTAGACGTGCTCACCCAGGGCCCGCCCGACGCCGCTCGCCATGTCGGTCCGGGTCGACCATGACGCCGGCCGTCGGGACGTGCGCTCCTCGACTGGGCCGGTTCGGGCCCATCGTCGCGCTCCCGAGCACCACGTCGGCGTCGACCGCCACCGCCGTGGCACCCGGTGGTAGGGCCATCCACCATGACCGGGCCGCCGCCTGGTCGAGACCGTCGGGGTAGGCGTAGATCTCCCAGGCGGACACGATGGCGGCGAAGATCGGGAAGATCCGCGGCCAGTCCGCGTCGACCGCCGGGCGGATGAGCACGGCAGTGATTGTCCCGCCGGCCGCCGGCCCGGCGCCAACCCGCCACGACGATCAGGTCACCTGATCGTCGACCGTCCCCCGGGGTGTGGGCACGTCCACGGCGTCTGCCGCTCGCCCGGTACGACGCGACCGGCGGCGCAGCAGCACCGTGGCCACCGCGGCCGCGGCCAACAGGAGGTACACCGTGCCTGCGAAGGGGCTGGTGATCAGGATCGCGGGGTTGCCCTGGCTGATGGCTAGCGCCCGTCGAAGCTGCTCCTCGGCGATCGGTCCAAGGATCAGCCCGATCACCGCCGGTGCGATCGGATAGCCGAACCGGCGCATCGCGTAGCCAAGGATGCCGATCGCCAGGAGCACCCACAGGTCGGTGCTGATGCCGTTGAGTGAGTACCCACCCAGTACGGCGAACAGCAGGATGCCCGCGTACAGATACGGCCGGGGGATCTGCAGCAGTTTCACCCACATGCCGACCAGCGGCAGGTTGAGCACGAGCAGGAAGAGGTTGCCGATGTACAGGCTGGCGATCAGCGCCCAGACCAGGGTGCCCTCGTTCTGGAACAGCAGGGGCCCGGGCCGGATCCCGTAGCCCTGGAAGGCGGCGATCAGCACGGCCGCCGTCGCGGACGTGGGCAGGCCCAGGGTGAGCAGCGGCACCAGTACGCCGGCGGCCGAGGCGTTGTTCGCCGCCTCCGGGCCGGCCACCCCCTCGATCGCGCCGTGGCCGAACTCCTCCTTGTGTCGGGACAGCCGCTTCTCCAGGGCGTAGGACATGAACGTCGGGATCTCCGCGCCACCGGCCGGCATGGCGCCGATCGGGAACCCGAGGGCCGACCCGCGCAGCCACGGACGCCAGGACCGGCTCAGGTCGGCGCGCGACATCCAGCGTCCGCCCACAGGCATGACCTGCACCGGTCCGTGCCGGATGCGGGAGGCGATCCACAGGGCCTCCCCGACGGCGAACACCCCGACGGCGAAGGTGACGACATCGATCCCGTCGGCCAGCACGGGCAGGCCGAGCGTGAAACGCTGCTGCCCCGTGAGCGTGTCCGTGCCGACCAGGCCGCACAGGAGTCCGATCGCGAGCGAGGCCAGACCCCTCGAGACCGACGATCCGAGCAGGGCCGAGACGGTGAGCAAGGCTACGACGGTGAGGGCGACGTAGTCCTGCGGGCCGAGGCGGACGGCCAGATCGGCCAGTGTCGGGGCGACGAGCGTGAGGCCCACGGTGGCGATCGTCCCCGCGACGAACGATCCGATGGCGGCCGTGGTCAGCGCCGCGGCGCCCCGACCGGCCTTGGCCATCTTGTTGCCCTCGAGGGCGGTAATGATGGACGCGGACTCGCCCGGGGTGTTCAGCAGGATGGACGTGGTGGAACCGCCGTACATCCCGCCGTAGTAGATGCCGGCGAACATGATGAAGGCACCGGTCGGCTCGAGCCGGTACGTCACGGGCAGCAGGAGAGCGACGGTCATCGCCGGGCCGATCCCGGGCAGCACGCCGACGGCCGTGCCCAGGGTGACGCCGATCAGCGCGTAGAGCAGGGAGATTGGCTGCAGCGCGGTGCCGAAGCCGTCGATCAGCGAGCCCAGGTCACCCATTGAGCAGGTCCACGCGGTCCAGCAGCCCCGCCGGCAAGGTCACCCCGAGGCCCGAGACGAAGGCCGCCTGGATAACCAGGCCCAGGACCACACCG
Organism: Mycobacteriales bacterium; assembly: GCA_038200385.1. Lineage (GTDB taxonomy): Bacteria > Actinomycetota > Actinomycetes > Mycobacteriales > Geodermatophilaceae > JBBPYA01. The sequence goes on along the minus strand of JBBPYA010000093.1, from coordinate 5,557 downwards.
ATGATCGTCGCCTTCCACCAGCTGGCGCCGAGGGCCCACGCGATGACGGCGAACAGCAGGGCTCCGGCCAGGGCCCAACCCAGCCGGTCCACCAGCAGGATGTGGGCCACGAAACCGGCCAGGATTTTGCCGACCGTCGACCAGTCCGCGCGGGCGGTGAGATCGAGATCCTCTCCACCCTCGGGCTGGCCGAGCCGGCCGTGGACCAGAGCGACCACGACGGCGACGCCGGCCCCGACCAGGGCTGTGCCGACGGCGTAGGGGAACACCCTCGGACCCACCACGTTCGCACTCAACGGGACGGTGATCGTGGTCGCGCCGAGCAGGGTGAGCACGCCGAGGGCGGCGACGCCCAGCGCCATGAGCAGCTCCGGCACGGGGATCCGCGCCTTCCCCGCCGCCGCCGACCTCGCGGGAAGCTCGGTCACGAGACCAGACCCAGGTCCTTGAGCACCTGGGTCGTGACCTGGACCTGATCCTGGATGTAGGTCGCGAACTCCTCCCCGGCAAGGAAGGTGTCGGTCCAGCCGTTCGTGTCCAGCGCCTGCTGCCAGGACTCGGAGTCGTGCATCTCGGTGACCAGCGTGATCAGCCGATCGGTCTGCTCCGAGGACAGCCCGGCCGGTGCCACCACACCACGCCAGTTGATGAGCTCCACGTCGTACCCGGCCTCGGTCAACGTCGGCGCGTCGATGCCGTCGACCCGGTCCGAGCCGCTGACCGCCAGCGGGCGCAGGGTGCCCGCTGTGATCTGCTCGGCGTACTCGCTGACGCCGGAGATGCCGGCGGAGACCTGGTTGCCCAGCAACGCCGCGAGCGACTCGCCACCGCCGGAATACGGGATGTAATTCAGGTTCGCAGGGTCGACGCCGGCCGCTTGCGCGATCAGACCGGCGAGGATGTGGTCGGTCCCGCCGGCCGACCCGCCACTGAAGGTCACCGCGCGGCCCTTGGCCTGCAGGTCCGCCACCAGGTCGTCGATGGTCTGGTACGGGCTCGCAGCCGGCACCACGACGATCTCGTCCTCCGCGGTGAGCCGCGCGATCGGTGTGACGTCGTCCAGGCTCACCTCGGACTGGTTGGTCTCGATCGCCCCGATCATGACCAGACCCATCACCATGAGGAAGGAGTCGCTGCGCTCGTTGGCCAGCTGGGCGAGCCCGATGGTGCCGCCGGCGCCCGGGACGTTCGTGACGTTGGTCGAGCCCGCGAGGTTGGCGGACTCGACGGCCTGGGACATCGCGCGCGCCGTGCTGTCCCAGCCGCCGCCGGGGTCCGCCGGCGCCATGATCTGCAGCCGGCTGAACGCCTGCGCCTCTCCGGACCCGGCCGAGCCGTTGCCCGGGCTGTCCGAGCACGCGCTGACGGTGAGCAGGGCGGCGACCAGACCGAGCCTGGTGGCGATCCGGCACGGGCTCCGGTGCGCCGATCGGGAGGGACTGCTGTGACCGAGCATCGTGTGAACCCCTTGCCGTCGAGTGGTCTGACGCGCACGTCGCGCGGCGCCGACGTTAGGAAGCCCTGCGCACCCGGCGGAACTCTCCGGTCGTAGCGGTCGTAGTGGTCGTTCTGGTCGTGGTGACCCGGGCCGCGGTCTGCGGGACCATGTGCCGATGAGCCGCCGGCCCTCGCTGGGTGTCCAGCTCCTGCTCATGCAGGTGACCATCGTGCTGGTGACCCTGCTGTCCGCGGGTTACCTGGCCGTCCACCTGCAGGGCCAGCAGATCCGCGACACCTACGCCGCCCGGGTGCTCACGATCGCCCGCAGCCTCGCCGACCTGCCCGCGGTCCGGGAGGCCTATGCCACCGACGACCCGGCCCTCATCCTGCAGCCGCTGGCGGAGCTGGTACGCCAGTCCGCCGGCGCCACGTTCGTCGTGTTCACCGACATCCACGGCATCCGCTACTCGCATCCGGACGAGGACCAGATCGGCGAGCGGGTCTCGACCGATCCGGGCGTCGCGTTGGCCGGGCACGAGTACCTCGGGACGCAGACGGGGTCCCTCGGGCCCTCGCTCCGGGCCAAGGTGCCGGTCCGCGACGCGACCGGCGGGGTCGTCGGCGTGGTGTCGGTGGGAGTCCTGGAGAGCCGGCTGGCGGGGGATCTCGCCAACGTCGTGCCGTCGTTGGCGGCGTGGCTGGCCGCCGCGGCGCTGCTCGGGGTGCTCGGGGCCGCCCTGGTCACCAAGCTCGTCCGGCGGCGGATCTTCGGTCTGGAGCCCGGGCAGATCCGTGAGCTGCTCCAGACCCGCGACGCGATGCTGCACAGCGTCCGCGAGGGCGTGGTCGCCCTGGATGTGGACGGCCGGCTGGCCCTGGTCAACGACGAGGGTGTACGTCTGTTGGGGCTGCCGGGCGCCTGCGCCGGCCGACCGGCGGCGGAGGTCCTCGACCCGAGTCTGCTGCCGCTGGTCCGGGGTGATGACACCGTGGCCGACCGGCTGGTGCTGTGCGGGGAGCGCTTGCTCGTGGTTAACAGCAGCGCGGCCCAGGCCGGTGGTCGCGATGTCGGCCGGGTGCTGACCCTGCGCGACCGCACCGAGCTGTTCGACGCCCTGCGTGCGCTGGACGGGCAGCGCAGCATCACCGACGCGTTGCGCGCGCAGGCGCACGAGTTCTCCAACAACATGCACGTCGTATCGGGCCTAGTCGAACTGCAGCGCTACGCGGAGGCGCTGCGCTTCATCGAGCGCCTGGGTGTGGGCACCGGGCTGATGCACGGGGTCTCGCTGCGCGCGGTCGATGACGCCTCGATCGCGGCCGTGCTCGTGACGAAGTCGGCCCTAGCCCGGGAGCGGGGGCTCGACCTACGGCTCGATCCGAGCACTGCGGTGGCCGACGGAGCCGGCGACGACCTGGTGACCATCCTCTCGAATCTGGTGGATAACGCCATCGACGCCACGGCTCCGGGCGGAGTGATCGACGTGCTCGTCCGCCACCGGCCGGACCGGGGGACCGACGTCTCGGTGCGGGACGAGGGTGCCGGCGTACCCGTCGAGGTCCGTGACCGGATCTTCGACAGCGGGGTCTCCACCAAGGCGCCGACCGACCACCACGGGCGCGGCATCGGCCTGGCCCTGGTGGCGCGCATCGTGTCCCGTCGACAGGGTCGGGTGAGGGTGGTCAATGCGACCGGCAGCGGCAGCACGTTCGTCGTGCACCTCCCGCCGGTCCCGCACAACGAGGCCCCCCCTCCCGCCCGACCGGCCGCTCGGGACGTGGTCGCGGACGCCGTCCGGCCATGAGCGCACGGCCGGGACCGGAATCGCGGGTGATCCGCACCTTCGTCGTCGACGACGACTTCGCCGTGGCGGGCCTGCACCGCGCGTACCTCGAGTCGATGGACGCCTTCCAGGTGGTCGGCGCGGCGCACACGGCCGCGCAGGCGCTGCAGGGGGTGCCGCGACTGCGGCCGGACCTGGTCCTGCTGGACATCTACCTGCCGGATCTGCCCGGGCTCGAGGTGCTGCGCCGGCTCCGGTCCCGCGCCGGAGCGGAGCGGCTGGACATCGTGGTGGTGACCGCCGCCCGTGAGGTGGAGACGGTGCGCTCGGCGATGGCCGGAGGGATCGCCGACTACCTGATCAAGCCGTTCACCCTGCGCGTCTTCCAGCAGCGGATGAACGCCTACGCCGCGCGCCGCCGGGAGCTGGAGTTCGCCCACGGGCGGGTGTCGGATCAGGCCGAGGTGGATCGGCTGCTGTCGGCCTCGCGCCGGCCGGGCCGCTCCTCGCTGCTGCCCAAGGGGCTCTCGCCCCAGACGCTGTCGCTGGTCGCCGACGCCCTCCGGTGCGCCGGAGGGGACATGTCGGCCTTGGAGGCCGCCCAACGCTGCGGGCTCTCCCGGGTCAGTGCCCGGCGGTACCTCGAACACCTGGTGGCCATGGACCTCGCCGTACTCCGCCTGCGCTACGGCACCGCAGGCCGCCCCGAGCACGGCTATCGCTGGTCGCACCCGCCGCCCGGCGACGCCGTCGACGCCCTGTCCGTCTGGTGGCGCGCCCGGCCATAAGGATCCGCCCCTGGTGCGGCGGCATCCCTAGTCCAGGCCCGCTGGCGCTGCCGACCGGGCAGCCCGCCAGCTCTGCTAGCCCCCGCCCGGCGCCGCCCCGTGCGAGACGAGGTCGCGTTGCCGGATCAGGACCGCGGTCAGCACCGCGCCGACCAGCGCCACGATCGCTGCGATGAGCAGCAGGATGTCCAGTCCGGAGATGAACGCCTCCAGCGCCGCGGTCCGGAACTGTTCGCGGAACGGCGCCGGGACCTGCTCGGCGGCCTGCTGGATCCGGCCGGAGGCGATCGCGGTGCTCAGACCGTCCAGCGCGCCCGGCGGGAGCGGGGCGTTTCCGATCGCTTCGGTCAGCCGACTCGAGATGTGCGCCTGCAGCACGGCGCCGTACCCGGCGATGCCGGCGGCGATGCCGACCTGCCGGAACGTGTTGTTGATGCCGGAGGCCATCCCCGACTTCGCCGGCTCGACGACACCCACAGCGAGTGACCCGAGCGGCGGGTTCACTGCTCCGGCGCCGATCCCGGCCACGATCAGGCCGGCGAGCAACGCCGTCCAGCCCGACGTCACGCTGACCGAGCGCATCAGCAACAGTCCGGCGCCGACCAGGGTCAGTGCCGCGCCGATCAGGACCCGGATGGGTACCCGATCGGTCAGCTTGCCCGCCAGCGGGGCCACGACCAGGGTGGCCGCGCTCAGCGCGAGGAAGCGCAGGCCGGCCTGCAGTGCGTCGTACCCCAGGACGTTCTGCAGGTAGAAGGTGATGTAGAGCAGCAGCGAGAACAGCGACCCGGAGATCGCGAACGCCGCGATCTGGGCGCCAGTGAACGCCGGCGTGCGGAACAGGCCGAGTTCCAGCATCGGTTCGCCGATCCGGGACTCGATGACCACGAAGGCCACGAGGAACGCCGCGGCCAGTCCCAGCACGCCCAGGATGAACGCGCTCGTCCAGCCCTTGTCGGTGCCGCGGATCAGGGCGAAGACGAGCAGGCCCAGCGCGGCGCTGAAGGTGACCACTCCGGCCCAGTCGGTCTTGCGGGGCTGCGGGGCGGCGGACTCGGACAGCTTGCGGACCGAGACCGCGATCGCGAACAGCCCGATCGGGATGTTGATGAAGAAGATCCAGCGCCAGGACAGGGTGGTCACGAGCAGGCCGCTGACCAGCGGTCCGAGGGCGACCGAGGCGCCGGCGGTCGCGCCCCAGACGCCGAATGCGGTACCGCGGTCCTTGCCCTGATAGGTCGCGCCCAGCAGCGCCAGCGAGGTGGCGAACATGATCGAACCGCCGACGCCCTGGATCAGGCGCGCCAGGTTCAGCAGCAGCGCGCTCGGCGCCGCGCCGCAGGCCAGCGAGGCCAGCACGAAGACGATGAGGCCGGCGATGAACACCTTGCGGCGCCCGATCCGGTCCCCGAGCGAGCCGAAGGTCAGCAGCAACGCGGCGACACCGAGGGTGTAGGCGTCGATGACCCACTGCAGGGCGTCGAAGCTGGCGTTGAGCTCGCGCTGGATGTCCGGGAGTGCGACGTTGACGACCGTGATGTCGAT
>JBBPYA010000092.1:0-4271 GCA_038200385.1 Mycobacteriales bacterium | reverse complement strand
GTGCCGCCGGGCCGGGAACGGCCCGGGCCGCGACCGCGCCCGGTCGGCAGCGGCGCACCGCCGGACCGGGCCCGACCCGGGCGACCGCCGGCGCGCAGGCCCGCTGGTCCCGCCGGGCACCGGCCGGCCTGACCGGCCGCGCGGTACTGCTCGGTCTGGTCGTGTGCGCGCTGGTCCTCAGCCTGGCCTACCCGGTCAAGGAGTACCTCGGGCAGCGCGCCGACATCGCCGCCCTGGAGCAGACCCAGCGGGAGACCCAGGCCAGGGTGGACGCGCTGGAGTCGTTGCGCCGGCAGCTGCAGGACCCGGCGTACATCACCGCGCGGGCCCGGGAGCGGCTGCGCTACGTGATGCCCGGCGACCGGATCTACATCCCGGTGCAGCAGCAGGGTCGCTCGGAGGTGAAGACCGAACAGGTCGCGCCGGCCGGGACGAGCAGGTCCTGGGTGGAGCGGCTGGGGGAGTCCTTCCGGCGTGCCGACTCCGGATGAGGCGGTGGTGGCCGCCCAGCTCGGCCGCCCCCCGCGCGGGACGTTCACTGCGGCGCACCGCTGCGGGTGCGGGCTGCCCGACGTGATCGCCACCGCACCGCGACTGGCCGACGGCTCGCCGTTCCCGACGCTGTACTACCTCACGTGCCCCCGAGCCAACGCCGCCATCAGCAGGTTGGAGGCCTCCGGGATGATGGCGCGGCTCACCGCCTCCTTGGCCGCCGATCCTGACCTGGCCGGGCGCTACGCCGTCGCGCACGAGGACTACCTGCGCCGCCGCGACGCCCTCGGTGTGCTGCCCACCCGGGAGTCCGCGGGCGGGATGCCGACCCGGGTCAAGTGCCTGCACGCGCTCGTCGCGCACTCCCTGGCCGTCGGTCCGGGCGTGAACCCGATCGGCGACCTCGCCCTGGGCGAGTTGCCCGGCTGGTCGGTGCCCGGCCGGTGCGTGCAACCGTGACGCGGGTGGCCGCCGTCGACTGCGGCACGAACTCGCTGCGGCTGCTGGTCGCCGACGTCGAGGCCGGTGCGCTGCACGACGTCGAGCGGGCCATGACGATCGTCCGGCTCGGGCAGGGCGTGGACCGGACGGGCGAGTTCGCACCCGAGGCCCTGGAGCGCACCAGGGTGGCGCTGGCCGGCTACGCCGCGCGGATCGGCGAACTCCAGGTGCAGCGGGTCCGCATGGTGGCGACGAGCGCGAGCCGGGACGTCGGCAACCGCGAGGAGTTCGAGCGGATGGTCCGAGCCACCCTGGGCGCGGAGGCGGAGGTCATCAGCGGTGACGAGGAGGCCGCGCTGTCCTTCGCCGGTGCCGTCAGCGGGGTGCCCGGCCTCGCCGAACCGGTGCTGGTCGCCGACATCGGCGGAGGTTCGACCGAACTTGTGCTCGGCGACTCCACCGGGGTCCGGGCCGCGCTGTCCTCGGACATCGGCTGCGTGCGGCTGACCGAGCGACACCTGGCCGACGACCCCCCGACCCCGGATCAGATCGGGGCCGCCGAGGCGGACATCCGGGCCGCCGTGGAGCGGATCCGCGCCGCCGTCGACGTGCCCAGCGCGCGCACCTTCGTCGGCCTGGCCGGCTCGGTGACGACGGTCGCCGCGCTTGCCCTCGGTCTCCCGGAGTACGACCCCGACCGGATCCATGGCCGCCGGATCCCGGTGGGGCAGGTCCGCTCGGTCACCGCCGGGCTGCTGTCGATGTCCCGCGCCGGCCGGGCCGGGCTACCGGTGCTGCATCCGGGCCGGGTCGACGTGATCGGCGCCGGGGCCCTGGTGCTGCGGGTGCTGATGGATGCGTTGGAACTCGACGAGGTGGTCGTCAGCGAGCACGACATCCTGGACGGCATCGCGCTGGGGCTGGCCGCGGAGTCCGAGGACTGACCCGCTCGACCGCGGCCGGCCCGGTCCGACGGTGGGCGGCGTCAATGCCCCGGACCGGTCAGGGACCGCCGGCCTCCAGACCCGGAGGCTGGCTGCCGGTCAAAGTGCGGTAGGCGCCGACGGCACCCCGGGTAGCCACCAGCCGCCCGAACGCGACGGAGATCCCGGACACCGCGGCCCAGGCCAGCGCCTCCCACCACTGGGTGCCCGGCGCCGCCGGGTTCTTCGGCGGGTCAGTCCCCCGGACCGAGATCCACGCCTGATCCAGCGCCTTGCGCATGAAGATCCCGGTCGGGATTACGAACCCGTAGCCGATGATCTTGTAGCCGATCTTGCCTGCTCCTCCGGCCACCTGTACCTCCGCACCATCGGACATCCGGTCACCCCGATCATGCCGTCTCCGCCCCGGCACCGCAGCAGGTGGTCCCCGCCGATCCCGGTAGCGTCGTCACCCGGTCTGCCGACCGGCCGGCCCGAGGGGAGCCAGGTGCGCGCGCTGGGGCCAGCCACGAACCCCGCTCAGGTCCGCGCGCAGGCCGCCGCCGTCGCCGACCTCGCAGCCCTCGACGACGCCGTCGCGCAGTGCCGGGCCTGCCCGCGACTCGTGGACTGGCGGGAGGAGGTCGCGCGCACCCGGCGGGCGTCCTACGCCGGGCAGACGTACTGGGGGCGGCCGGTCCCCGGGCTCGGCCCGGCCGACGCCCGGATCGCCGTCGTCGGGCTCGCCCCGGCGGCGCACGGCGGGAACCGGACCGGGCGGGTGTTCACGGGGGACCGCAGCGGCGACTGGCTCTACGCCGCGGCCTTCCGCGCCGGGCTGTGCAACCAGCCTGAGTCGGTGTCGGCCGACGACGGGCTGGTGCTGCGCGACCTGCGGGTCGGCGCGGCGGTGCGGTGTGCCCCGCCCGCCAACCGCCCCACCCCCACCGAGCGCGACACCTGCCGCCCGTGGCTGGCCCGGGAGCTGGCATTGCTGACCGACCTCAGGGTCGTGCTCGTCCTGGGCGGTTTCGCCTGGACCGCGCTGTGGCCGGCGCTGGTCGAGCGCGGCGTCCCGATCCCGAGGCCCCGGCCGGGCTTCGGGCACGGTGTCGAGGTCGCCACCGGCGGGGTGACGGTGCTCGGGTGCTACCACGTCAGTCAGCAGAACACCTTCACCGGCCGGCTCACGGCGAGCATGCTGGATGCCGTGTTCGAACGCGCCGTCGTGCTGTCGGGATCGCCGTGAGGCCCCGCTTGCGGCTGCTCGCGCTGGTCGTGGCCGCGGCGCTGCTGGTGATCGCGGTCGGGTTCGTCGCCCGGGCGGGTCCCTACGCCCAGCCGGTCGGCACCGGCAGCGTCCAGCCGACCGATCCGCCGCCGCCTCCTGGGCAGCCGCGGCCCGACCCGCGCGGTCAGGGCGCCGACGACATCCTCGGTCAGCCGGGGACCGTCGACGTCGTGCCGGCCGATGTGGTCGTGGTCGTCATCACGGTGGCCCTGGTGCTCGGCATGGCCGGGTCCGTTCTGGCGCTGTTCGGCGTGCTGCCGTGGCAGCGGCCCCGCCCACGCCGCTCGCCCCTGCGGCCGGACCCCGGGCAGCCCGCCCAGCGCGAATTCGCTGCCGCCGTCGAGCAGGCCGGCCGCGAGCTGGACGACGGACCGGCGCGGGAGGCCGTCGTGGCCTGCTGGCTGCTCCTCGCGCGAGCGGCCCGGCGGGCCGGGTCCCCGCCGTACCCGCACGAGACCTCCGCCGAGTTCGCAGCCCGGCTCAGCGCGGAGCAGCTGGTCTCCGAGCAGGCCCTGCTGCGGTTGGCCGCGCTCTACCGCGAGGCCCGCTTCTCCTCCCACGCCGTCAGTGCCGAGCTGCGGGCACAGGCCCGCCGCAGCCTCGGCGTGCTGCAGGGCGAGCTGACCGCGCGTAGCGGCCGGTGAGGTCGGCGGTCGGCGCACCAAGCACCCTGGGGCGGCTGGCCCGGATGCTGCTGGGCGGTGTCGGCCTCGGCGCGCTCGGCTACGGCCTGACGCTGCTGTACCGGACCGGTACGCCGCTCGCGGTCTGTCTCGGCGCGGGCGTGCTGCTGGCGCTGGCGCTGGCGCTGGTGCGCGGCCTCCCGGTGGACCCGCGTGCCGACGACGACGAGCGGCCGTCAAGACAGCCGCCGCGCCCGCAGCGGGCGTCCTTCGGCGACCTGCACACGCTGGAACTGCGGCTGCGCGCCGCCGAGGGGGATCAGGACCGCTTCGACCAGCGGGTCCGCCCGTACTGCGCCGCGATCACTGTTGAGTTGTTGCGCCAACGACACGGGCTGGACTGGCCGGTCGACCGGGACCGGGTCGAGGCGGTGGCCGGAGCGGGCCTGTGGTTGCTGCTGACCTCGCCGCCGGGTGCGATCCCGGCAAGTCGGGCGCGGC
>JBBPYA010000091.1:0-2658 GCA_038200385.1 Mycobacteriales bacterium | reverse complement strand
AGGTCGCGGGTGACCTTCTCGATGAGGGGGAGCCACCGGTTGGGGGGTAGTGCGCCGATGACCTCGGCGGCGGCGCGGATGGCGGTGACGTGGTTTTCGGTGGTGCCGGTGTTGCCGGCCGTGGTGGTGGTGCGCCGGTCGATGAGTTGCTCGGCGAGGCTGCCGGCCTGGTCGAGCGCGTCGCGCAGGACCGCGGGCTCGCCGCGGCGTAGGACGTCGGCGGGGTCGACACCGTCGGCCATGATCAGCCGGCGGGGGTTGTCGCCGCGGGCGGTGAGTTGCCAGTAGGCCCGCTCGGCGGCCTTGTCCCCGGCGGGGTCGGCGTCGGTGGCCACCACCACGCCCGGATGGTCGCCGCCGAGGTGGGGGCGCAGCTGGTCGGCCTGCCGGTCGGTGAACGCCGTGCCCAGGGTGGCGACCCCGACGTAGTCACCGTGGCCGGCGAGGGTGACGGCGTAGGCGTCGAGATGGCCTCGCGCGCCGCCTCGACCGACAGGGTGCGGCGGCCGTCGAGGAAGGCCGACGGCGAGAGGTAGCCGAGCAGCAGCAACGCATCGGTGACGGTGGCGTGGCGCCCGCCCAGGCCGTAGCAGGCCGGGCCGGGGGCGGCGCCCATGCTGTCCGGACCGAGCTGCACAGTGCCGTCGGCGGCCCGCGCAACGCTGCCCCCGCCGAGCGCGATCGACCGCAGCAGGGGCAGGTTCATCCTCAGCGGGATGCCGAACAGGGTGCTCTCGTCGCGGTCCGCGACCCGGCCGTCCTCGACGGCGCTGCACTTGGCCGTCGTCCCGCCGACGTCGATGGCGAGCACCCTGGCATCGCCGGCCTGAGTGGCGTGGTGCGCGGACGCGTGCGTCCCGAACAGCGGTCCGGACTCGATCGTGTCGAAGGCGGTGGTCTTCCCGATCCGGGCCACGCCGCCGTTGATGTGCCCGACCAGCACGTTGCCCCGCCAGCCGTGCTCGACGCGCACCGTCTCCTCGGCCCGGTACAGCGTCGTGGCCAGCGCCGGGTGCACGTAGGCGTTGATCAGCGAGACGAATGTCCGCGTCTTGTCGTCCGGCCGCAGCAGGATCTCGCTGGCCGGCAGGGCCGGGATCGAGCCGAGGAAGTGGTCGGGGTACTGCCGGTCGATCATGCCGACGATCTTGCGTTCCCTGCTGTTGTCCGGGAACGCGCCGGCCAGGCTGATGTTGATCCGGCGGATTCCTTTGTCGAACAAGGACTTCACCGCGATTCGGACCGCGTCGTCGTCTGCGTCGTCGGCGATCCCGGTGATGTCCGCGCGGGCGACGAGCGTGCCGACCACGCCGGCGGCGTCCTCCGCCGTGCCGTACAGCGTGTCCTCGTTGCCCGCGGTGACGAGCAGACCGATCTTCGGCCCGGTCTTCTGGGCCAGGACGTTCGACGTGATCGTGGACGACCACCGGATCAGTCCCACCCGGTCGAGGAAGTCGCGCAGCGTCGGCGCGCCGACGCGTTCGCGGGCGGCTTCGAGCACCTGCACGAAGGCGATGGTCACATCGTGCGGCGTGGTCTCGACCTTGACCGAGAACATCTGGCCGTCACCGCTGACCAGGCCGTCGGTCATCGTCCCGCCGGTGTCGATGTTGACGTTCAGCATGGACCTGGCACCTGCTACCTCCTCCGTCGGACCAGTTGGGCTTTCATCTCCCAGCGCGGGAGAGCGTTCGGCGGCACGAGCTCAACGGCCGCCTTGACGATCAGCTTCTCGCGCAGCTGCCGTTCGATCTCGGCCTGCAGCGTCTGCAGGTCCTCCTCGTCCTGGCCGTACTCGACCTGCACGTGCAGCGGCGGCCGGACCAGCGGTCCGCTGTCGCCGACCAGGATCTGCATGGCGCCCGTGGTCCTCGGCTGCATGGATGCCACGACGTCCTTCACCGCCGACGGCCAGACGTTCACGCCGGCCACGATCAGCAGGTCGTCGGTCCGCCCGGTGCAGTGCAGGCGGGGGCTGGTGCGGCCGCACGGGCAGGGCGACGTGTCGACGACGACCCGATCCCGCACGCGGAAGCGGACCAGCGGCACGCACTCCCGGCGCAGGTGGGTCGCCACGAGTTCGCCCTCGGCGCCGTCGGTCCAGTCCAGCGGCTGCCCGGTGTCGGGATCGATCAGCTCGGTGAGCAGGAGGTCCTGGGCGCATAGGTGCATGCCGTTCTGCTCGGGGCACGTGGCGCTGTAGATCGGGAACAGGTCGGCGTTGCCTATCCCGTCGGACACCGTGGCGGCGAAGTCCCGTTCCAGTTGCGCCCGCACCGCCGGGATGGAGCCGCCGGGCTCGGCGCCGACCAGCAGCTTGCGCAGCCCCAGGTCGGCCGGGTCGATCGCCAGCCGGTCCCGGCAGTACTCGGCCAGATAGGTGGCGTACGACGGCGTACACATGAGAACCGTCGCGGCGAGATCCTGGATGCTGGTGACCACCCGGTCGCTGGCACCGGTGCCGATCGGCACGAACGTCGCGCCGATGTTCTCGGTGGCGTCCTTGAGCGGCAGGCCGCCGACGAAGAAGCCGAGCCCGAAGGCGTGGATGACGACGTCCTCCGGGCGCATGCCCTCGCAGTACAGAACCCGGCTGATGACCTCGGTCCAGTCCGCCTGGTCCTGCCGGGTGATCCCGACGTAGCTCGGTCTTCCCGT
>JBBPYA010000090.1:0-11828 GCA_038200385.1 Mycobacteriales bacterium | reverse complement strand
TGCGTTCCTTCGGCCCCACCTCGAAGCCCGGGTCGTCCGCGCGGACGACGAACGCCGAGATGCCGTTGGCGCCGCGGTCGGGGTCGGTGACGGCCATGACCGTGTAGTACGTCGACACGCCGGCGTTCGTGATCCAGGCCTTGGTGCCGTTGAGCACCCAGTGGTCCCCGTCGCGGCGGGCCCGGGCGCGCATCGCGGCGGCATCGGAGCCGGCCTCCCGCTCGGACAGCGCGTAGGAGATCAACGCCTCGCCGGAAGCGACGTCGGGCAGCACCTGCTGCTTGAGCTCCTCCGAGGCGCTGAGCAGCACCGGCACCGAGCCGAGCTTGTTCACCGCCGGGATGATCGAGGACGTCATGCAGACCCGGGCGATCTCCTCGATCACGATGCAGGTGGCGATCGAGTCTGCGCCGACCCCGCCGTACTTCTCGGGGATGTGGGTGGCGTGGAAGCCGGAACGGGTGAGCGCCGCGAGCGCCTCGGTCGGGAACCGGCTGTCCTCGTCGACGGCCGCCGCGTGCGGCGCGATCGCGCCCTCGGCGAGTTCCCGGACCGCCGCCCGCAGCTGGTCGTGCTCCTCGCTGAGCTGGTACACGCCGAAATCCGTCATACGTCCCAGTCTAGGAATCAGCTGTGACCGCGGCGGTACCGGGCCGCGGGCACTCAGGAGGGCCCGGACCCCGGCTCCCAGTCGGCCTGGACGGCGGCGTTCCTCGCCCGCGCCCCGTCGGCCAGCTGCTCCTGGAAACGGCTCATCGCCGCGCGCAGGTCGGCGTCGCCGGCGGCCAGGATGCGCACCGCGAGCAGGCCGGCGTTGCGCGCGCCGCCGACGGCGACGGTGGCCACGGGGACGCCGGCAGGCATCTGCACGATCGACAGCAGCGAGTCCAACCCGGACAGGTGGGTCAGCGCGACGGGGACGCCGATCACCGGCAGGGGGGTGAGCGAGGCGACCATCCCCGGCAGGTGCGCGGCCCCACCGGCACCGGCGATGAGTACCGCGAGGCCGCGCCCGGCGGCCCCCTCGGCGTAGGCGACCATGTCCCTCGGCGTGCGGTGCGCCGACACCACCCGCACCTCGTGGGCCACCCCGAACTCCTGCAGCACGGCCGCCGCGGGAGACATGGTGGGCCAGTCGGAGTCGCTGCCCATGATGATGCCGACCTTCATCGCTGCCCCTCGCTCAGGTAGCGCGCCGCTGCCACCGCGTCGGCGCGGGTCCGCTCCGGGTCGTCGCCGAGCGCCGTGACGTGCCCGATCTTGCGGCCGGGCCGCACCTGCTTGCCGTACAGGTGCAGCTTGACCCCCGGCCAGCCGGCCATCAGGTGGTGTACCCGCTCGTCCAGTGCCGGGCCGCCGGGCGGCCCGCCGAGGACGTTGGCCATCGCCACGGCCGGCGCGGTCATCGTGGTCGCCCCGAGCGGGTAGTCGAGCACCGCCCGCAGGTGCTGCTCGAACTGGCTGGTCCGCGACCCCTCGATCGTCCAGTGCGCGGAGTTGTGCGGGCGCATCGCCAGCTCGTTGACGAGCAGGCCGGTCCCGGTGTCGAACAGCTCGACGGCCAGGACGCCGACCACGTCCAGGGCGGTGGCCAGGGCGATCGCCTGCTGCTGCGCCCGGACCGCCCGGTCGCCGGCCAGTCCCGGCGCGGGTGCGAGCACCTCCACGCAGATCCCGTCCCGCTGCACGGTCTGGACCACCGGCCAGGCGGCCACCTGCCCGTACGGCGAGCGCGCCACCACCGCAGCCAGCTCGGCGCGCATCACCACGTGCTGCTCGGCCAGCAGGTCCACCCGGGCGTCGAGGACCGCGCTCGCGGCGGCCGCGTCGTCGACGACCCAGACGCCGCGACCGTCGTACCCGCCCCTGACCGCCTTGAGCACGACCGGCCAGCCGTGCTCCGCGCCGAACGCCGAGACGTCTGCGGACCCGGCTACGGATGCCCACGCCGGCCCGGCGACGCCGAGTTCGGTGAGCCGGGCGCGCATTGCCAGCTTGTCCTGGGCGAAGAGCAGCGCCGCGGCGCCGGGCAGCGCCGTGACGCCGTCGGCGGCCAACGCCTTGATGTGCTCGGCCGGGACGTGTTCGTGGTCCCAGGTGACGACGTCGCAACCCGCGGCGAACGCGCGCAGGTCGGTCAGCGAGCGATGGTCCCCGAGCACGACGTCGGCCCCGACCAGGGCTGCGGACTCCGCCGGGTCGGTGGCCAGGATCCGCAGCGACTGTCCGAGCGCGATCGCGGCCTGGTGGGTCATCCGGGCCAGCTGTCCGGCGCCGACCATTCCCACGACCGGCAACCCGGTACGCCGATCCATGCCCGGAACGCTAGCGGGCGACCCGGCCGGCCCGACGGGCCAGCACCGCCAGCCCGGCGACCACGAGCGCCGCTCCCGCGGCGCGGGCCGCGGTCACCGGCTCGGCCAGCACGACGACGCCGAGGACGGTGGCGACCAGCGGCTCGGCCAGGGTGAGGGTCGCGACGGACGCGGCCGACAACGCCGCGAGCCCGCGGGCGAACAGGACGTAGGCGGCCAACGTCGGCAGCACGGCCAGGTAGCCGATCACCAGCAGGATCGACGGCGAGCCGGCCACCGCCGGCGGGCCGAGCACGACCACCACGGGCAGCAGCAGCACCCCGCCGAGCCCGAAGGACCGCCCCATCACGCCGAGCGGGTGGTGCCCGTCGTCGAGCAGCCCCTTGGCCGCCACCGTGTACCCGGCGTAGGCGATGCCCGAGGCCAACGCGAGGCCCACCCCGAGCGGGTCGGAGCGCAGCTCCCCCGAGCCGGAGCCCACCAGCAGCACACCACCGGCCACGGCCAACGCGGTGGCGACGGCCCAGACGCGGCCGGGTCGGCCCTGGCCGGCCAGCCAGCCCAGCAGACCGGTGAACGCCGGTGCGCTGCCGATCGTCACGATCGTTCCGAGGGCGACCCCGGCCCGCTGGACTCCGGCGAAGAAGCACAGCTGGTAGGCCGCCACAGCCGCGCCGGTGACCAGCACAGGCGCAGGTCGCCACCGGATGCCGTCGCGCAGCCGGCCCGCGGCAGCCGCGAGCAGGGCCAGCAGCAGACCGCCGAGCGCGACCCTGCCGGCCCCGACGAGCAGCGGTGAGCTGCCCTCCGGGCCGAGGGCCTGCGCGGTCCCGGTCGTCCCGAACAGCACCGCCGCGAGCAGGACCTGGCCCGCCGCCCATGACGGCGTCGACGGGCTCGGCACGGTCGGACCGTATCGGTCCCCCGGATACCTAGACTGGCTCCCGTGTCCGTGTCGAGCCGAGGGCGTGCCCGACCGGGCCAGCGCTGGCGCATCCTGGTCCGAGAGCTGTCCGCGTTCGGCATCGTCGGCGTGGTCAATCTCGGTATCGACGTCGGGCTGTTCAACCTGGTGCACTTCACCCTCGGTGTCGGCCCGCTGACCTCGAAGGTGGCCGCCACCGTCGTGTCGGTGACCAGCGCCTACTTCATGCACCGGCACTGGTCCTTCGCGCACCGGGCGCGGACCGGGCTGCGGCGGGAGTACCCGCTGTTCTTCCTGATCAACGGGGGAGCCCTGGTGATCGGGCTCGGGGTGATCGCGCTGGTGCGCTACGGCTTCGGCTGGGACGGGGTCGTCAGCCTGAACATCGCCAACCTGGTCGGCATCGCGATCGGCACCGTGTTCCGCTTCGTCGCCTACCGCCGCTGGGTGTTCCTCACCGCCGAGCCGGCCGTCGACACCGCCGGACCGGGCGTCTCCTGAGGTGGCCGAACCGGAGCTGTACTTCGAGGACCTGACCCCGGGCCGCACGTTCGACCTCGGCGAGGTGAGGATCGACGAGACGGAGATGCTCGCCTTCGCTGAGCGCTTCGATCCGCAGTGGTATCACGTGGACCGGGACCGCGCCGAGGCCTCCCGCTGGGACGGGTTGATCGCCAGCGGCTGGTTCACCGCCAGCCTGTGCATGCGGATCTACGTCGACCAGGTGCTGTCCCGGGCCGCGGCGGACACCTCCCCCGGCATCGAGGAAATGCGCTGGCTCGCCCCGGTGCGCGCCGGTGACCGGCTGCGGGGCGTGCTCACCATCGTGGACGCGCTGGAGTCCTCCCGCGGCCCGGCGCTGGGCACCGTCGTGCTGCGCTGGGAGCTGCTCCGCGACGATCCCCGACCGGACCAGGCGGTGCTGCGGATGCAGGGCCGCGGGTGGTTCCATCGCCGGGAACCGCTCGCGGGTTAGCGCCGGCCTGCCGGCCCGGTCCGTCCGGTCGGCCCGGACGTCGGTATCCGCGGCGGAGACCGGGTCCGGCTCACGCCGACACCTGCTCGAGCACCGACCCGTCGCGCCGCTTGCGGACGTGCAGCCGGCTCGGGATCCGGCTGCGCATCTCCTCGACGTGGCTGACCACACCGATGACCCGTCCCCCGGCGCGCAACTCGTCCAGTGTGCTCATGACCTGGTCCAGCGCCTCGGCGTCCAGGCTCCCGAATCCCTCGTCGATGAACAGCGTCTCCAGCCGCGTCCCCCCGGACTCGGCGGTGACGACGTCGGCCAACCCGAGGGCCAGGGCCAGGGAAGCCAGGAACGTCTCGCCGCCGGACAGCGTCTTGGTGGACCGGGTCAGGCCGGAGAAGTCGTCCACGACGACGAGGCCGAGCCCCGCCCGGACCCGCGCCGAGTCGGCGGTGCCGGAGTGCTCGAACGTGTACCGACCGCTGGACATCTGGCGCAGCCGGACGCTGGCCGCCTGCGCGACGTCGGCGAGCCGGGCGGCGAGCACGTACGCCCGCAATGTCGTACGCCGCTCGTTCTGCCCGAGCCCGGCCACCAGATCGGCCAGTGCGCGGACCTCGGCATGCTCCCGCCGGACCGGTTCGGCCTCGGCCTCGGCCGCGGCGAGCCGGCCGGCCAGCCGGGCCACCTCGGCCGCCCGACGTCGCGCGGCCGTCGCGGCCCCCACCGCGGCGGTGTGGGCGTCCTCGGCGGCGTGCAACGCGGGGTCGCCGGCGGCAAGATCCAGCGGCGGCTGCGCGGCGGAGGCGATCACGTCGGGCTCGCTCAAGCCGGGCTCGGCCAGCAGCCGGGCGAGCACCGCCTCCCGGCGTTCGAACCCGGCGATCTCGCGTTCCCACTCCTCGAGCACGGACGGGGAGCGTTGCGCGGCCCGGGCCGCCGTGATGTCGCCGAAGCCCGCTGCGCCGGCCTGCTGTTGCGCCCGACCGGTGGCCGCGTCGACCGCGGCGCGGGCCGCCCGGTCCGAGCGGAGCGCTTCCAACAACTGCCCGAGGAGTTCGGCCGCCGCGCCGACCTCGGCTCGTCGCTCGGCGAGGCTGGATGCGGATCCGCGGGCGGCGTCCAGCCGGCCGAGCAGTGCCGCGGCCTGGCGCCGGGCCTGTTCGGCCCGCTCGGTCCACAGCTCGGCGTCACCGGCGCTGTCCGCCAGCAGCGATCGCAACCGCTCGCGCTCGTCCCGCAGCGCGGCCAGCCGTTCGGCAGCGGCGGGGCCGCCGGCCGCGATCAGCTCGACGTCGGCCAGCTCGTGCTCCTTGGCGGTCACGAGCGGGGCGAGCTCGGATTCGGCCCGACCGTCGCAGCGGGCAAGGTGCCCGGCGTGATCGGAGCAGGCCCGCTGCCACAGTTCCTGCGACGCCGCTCGCGACGCCGCGGCGCGCTCCTGCCGGTCCGTGGCGCGCCGCTCGTCGACTGCACCGACCGGCGGGTGCGTCGGCTGCGCAGGGGTTGGGTGGGCGCAGCTGCCGCAGACCGGGCACGCCTCGCCCGATCGAAGGCCGGCCGCGATCTCGGCGGCTATCCCCGCAAGCCGCTCGGCCCGCAGCCGCTGCACGTCGTCGGTGGCCTCCTGGTGTGCGTCCACGGCGTCCCGGTACCCGGCGGCGGCCGCGTCCACAGCGACCTGGGCCCCGGCCGCCGAACGTGCCGCCTGCAGCGCTGTGCTCAGCGCGGCGTGAGCGGCCCGCTGGCCGGGCAGCTGTGCCTGCGCCGCGGCGGCGTCCCGTTCCTGCTGCCCGGCACCCGCGAGATCCTCGTCGAGTTGCGCCACCCGCATCCTGGCCTGGCCGCGGTGTTCGGTCAGCGTGGCGAGCTCCCGCTCGGCCTGGCCGGCCTGGCTGCGCCGGTCGGCGTACTCGGCCGCCAGCGGTTCCAGCTCAGCGAGCCGGGTGCACTCGGCCCGCAACTCCCGCTCCCAGCAGGTCAGCTCGGCGGCGGCGGTGAGGTCCGGCGCCGGCTTCCGGCCGTCGGCGCGCACCGGGAGATCCCCCGGGCGCGCCAGCAGGGCGGCCACCGGTGCCAGTGTCCGGGCCAGCTCCTCCGACATCCGGTCGCGCTCGCACTCGGCCGCGGCCAGGACAGCGAGCAACGGCTCGACCGGGGCGGCCCGTCGCGCCGCGGCCAGTTCGGCGCGGCGGGACTGCACCAACGCAGCGGCCGCGGCCAGCGTCCGCGCCTCCTGCTCGGCCTCGATCCGGAGCAGCTGGAGCCGACGCTGCCCGGCCATCCGCTCGGACTCGGCTCGAGCGGCCAGCAGCTCGGCGGCGGCCGGCCCGATCACGTCCTGCGCCGCCGCCGCGACCTGCTCGGTGACGCCCACCTGGTCCGCGCGCCAGGTCGCGTCGGCCTGGGCGAGGTCGGGCTCGGTGCCGTCCGGAAGGGCCACCTCCTGACACATCCGTGCGAGATGCCGGCGTTGGACGGATTCGATCGCCTCGACCCTGACGTTGCACTCGGCGCGGCGGCCGGCCAGCCAGTCCTGGACGTCGGCGAAGCGCTGGGTCCCGAACAGCTTCTCCAGCAGCTGCTCGCGGTCCTTGGACTCGGCCATCAGGAACCGCGCGAACTCCCCCTGCGGGAGCAGCACCACCTGGAAGAACTGCTCGGCGCTCATCCCGATCCAGTCCAGCAACTGGTGCGAGATCTCGTCGATCCGGATGGACAGGCCGACCCACTCCTGGTCGCGCCACTCCTCCAGCAGCGCGGTGGCCGGTTGCTTCGTCGTACCGTCCCCGCGGACCTTGGGTCGCTGCCACTCCGCCGTCCGCAGGATCCGGACCCGCCGACCGGCCAGCGTCAGCTCCAGCCGGACGCTCGTCGCGAGGTCCGCGGGGGCCTGGTCGCAGCGCAACCTCCCGGCCCGCTGCCGCACGCCGGGGACGACGTTGAACAGGGCGTAGGCGATCGCGTCCAGGACCGACGTCTTGCCGGCGCCGGTCTCACCGTGCAGAAGGAACAGACCGTCGGCACCCAGCCGGTCCAGGTCGACGGTCTGCGTCGAGGCGAACGGGCCGAGGGCACTCACCTCCAGCCGGTGCAGCCTCATCCGGCCAGCTCCCGACATCGGCCCGCGGTGAACGCCGCGCACAGCAGATCCCGCTCGGACCGGGTGGGTCCAGTGTTGCGCACCCACTCCACGAAATCCGCGGCGGTGCTCAGGTCGTCGCGGTCCCGGCGGCGAAGGGTCGGCTCCAGCCGGTCCACCGGACGGCCTCCAGTCGG
Source organism: Mycobacteriales bacterium (assembly GCA_038200385.1). Classification (GTDB taxonomy): domain Bacteria; phylum Actinomycetota; class Actinomycetes; order Mycobacteriales; family Geodermatophilaceae; genus JBBPYA01. The sequence goes on along the minus strand of JBBPYA010000090.1, from coordinate 4,339 downwards.
CTGCCACTCCATGGCGACGGCGTGCGGGAAGCGCTCCTGCAGCCGGCGCAGCGGGTCGGCCGGTCGCGCCCGGTCGGTGAGCACGACCTGCAGGTAGTGCTGCGCGCGGTCGGCGTACGCCGGATCGCTGAGCAGGTCCTCGAGCTCGCCGGTCAGCACGGCCAGCGGCCGCGGGACAGGAAGTTCCAGTCTGCGGACGCCGGCCAGACCGGCCGCGTCGAGGTCCACCAGCAGGACGGACTTCCGTTGGTGGATCTCGGAGAAGGAGTAGGCGAGCGGGCTGCCCGGGTAGCGCACGCCGGGGCGGCCCGGGTCGGGCTGCTGGCAGCCGTGCAGGTGGCCCAGCGCGACGTAGTCCACGCCGTCGAACAACGCCGTGTCAGCGGTCTGCACCCCGCCGACGGCCAGCGACCGCTCGCTGGCCGAGGTGTCGAGCTGGTCCTCGGACCGGCCCGCCGGCAGCACGAACGCGTGGGCGAGCACGACCGACCGCGTCCCGGCCGGTCGTCCGGCGAGGTCGTGCCGGACCCGGTCCATGGCTGCACCCAGAACTCCGGCGTGTCCGCAGCCCGCTGGTGCGCCGAGCGGTGCCCGCGCGGTGTCCGGCTCGAGGTAGGGCAGCCCGTAGAACGCTACCGCGCCGTGCTCGTCAGCCAGTACCGTCGGCTCGGCGCAGGTGTCGACGTCGGTGTGCAGGTGCAAGCCGCCGGCCCGGGCGAACCCGGCCAGCACGCCGAGCCGGGCCGCGGAGTCGTGGTTGCCAGAGATCAACACGAGTTGCGCACCGGCCGCCCGGATCCGCCCCAGCACCCGGTCGAAGCGACGCACGGTGTCGGCGTTGGGCAGGGCGCGGTCGTACACGTCGCCGCTTACCGCGACCACGTCCACTCGGTGCTCGCGCACCAGATCGGCGAGGTGGCCCAGCACACTTTCCTGCTCGGCGCCGAGGTCGCACCCGTGGAACGCGCGACCGAGGTGCCAATCGGAGGTGTGCAGGATCCGCATGCCTGGCACGCTAACCGCGGTCACCGACAGTTCCGGTCAACGCGCCGGTGGAACCACCTCGTGCCCCCCGTCCGCGGTCCGGCGGGTGCGGCCCTGCCGGGCCAGCAGCTCCAGCAGCGGGACCGCGACCCGGCGGGTGGTTCCGAGTTCCTGCCGGGCCTGGCTGAGCGTGAACGGCTGGGCGAGCCGCGCCAACCGGGCTGCGGCCTCGGCGTCGGCACCGGGCAGCAGGAAGACGCCGTCGGCGACCTTGAGCAGAGCCCCGGTCCGGGCCGCCGCGGCGAGTTCCCTGCCGGTCAGTCCCAGCTCGGAGAGCCGGTTCGCGTCGGGGGCGGCGTAGGGGTCGGCGGCCAGTTCCCGGCGTACGGCGTCCACCGCGGCCTGGACCGGCCCCGGGAGCTGACGGGACTCGGCGGTGATCCGGCCCTCCCGGGCGGCCAGCGGCGCCCGCACCAGCGCGGTGACCAGCCGGGGATCGGGCAGCCCCAGCTCGCGGCGGACGACGTCGACGGGTACGCCGGCCTCCAGCGGGTGCTCCTCGGCGTACCGGCGCGCGGTCTCGGCGATCCGGCTCCCCAGCCGCTCGGCCAGCTTGGGGTCGACCAACCAGCCGGGCGCGACGTCCGGTGCAGGGGCGGTCGCACCCATCGCGAGCAGGTCGGAGGTTCGCACGATGCCGCGACGGCGTACCTCCGCTGCCCCGTCCGGCGTCCCGTCCATCGTGGCGAGTACGCCCGCCCGGGTCCCGGCCGCGCCACGTCGGCGTAGGGGTGCCGGGCGTACGTCGAGGACAACGGCGCCGGCCGCGATCCGCCGTCGGCCCGGATCCCGCAGGACGCACACATCTCCGATGCGTAGGGGCAGCGGACGGTCCAGGACCAGCCGGGCGGTGTCCGTCCCCAGTGGACGGACGCGGGCCTGAACGGCGGCAGATCCCAGATGCAGCGCCAACTCGGTCGGCAGGTCGGCCGCGTCGTCGCCACGCAGCCGTACGTCGACCCGGTCGGTGCGCAGCCAGCGCCCCGGGGTCAACAGCGTGTCGCCGCGGCCGATCTCGTCCAGGGCCACGCCACGGAGGTTCAGCGCGACGCGGGCGGTCCCCCGGACCTCGTCGGCGGCCGAGCCCAGCGACTGCAGCGCGCGTACCGCGATCCGCTGCCCGGTCCGGCCGTGCACGAACTCGTCCCCGGAGCGGATCCGACCGCCGGCCAGGGTGCCGGTCACGACGGTGCCCGCACCCCTGATCGTGAAGGCGCGGTCCACCCACAGCCGGACCGGACCATCCACGGTGGACGGTGGGAGCGCGGAAACCATGTCGTGCAGGACAGTTCGCAGCAGGTCGATCCCGTCTCCGGTGCGCCCGCTGACCCGGACCGCCGGGATCGTTGCCAGTGTCGTCGCGGCCAGCTGTGCCAGTGCCTCGGTCTCGGCGGCCGCCGGGTCGGCCAGGTCGCAGCGGGTGACGACGAGCAGCCCGTGCTCGACCCCGAGAGCGTGGACGGCGTCGAGGTGCTCCCCGGACTGCGCCTTCCACCCCTCGTCGGCCGCTACGACGAACATCACCGCCGGCACCGGTCCCACCCCGGCCAACATGTTCCCGACGAAGCGCTCGTGTCCCGGCACGTCGACGAAGGCGACGGTCTCCCCCGTCGGCAGCGTCGTCCATGCGAATCCGAGGTCGATCGTCATGCCGCGCCGGCGTTCCTCCGCCCACCGGTCCGGCTCCATGCCGGTCAACAGCCGCACCAGGGTGCTCTTGCCGTGATCGACGTGCCCGGCCGTGGCGACGACGTACACGCCGTCAGACCCGCGCGGCGGCGGCCAGGACCGCGGCCAACACCCGCTGGTCGTCCGCCGGCGCGAGCGCCCGCAGGTCCAGGAGGCACCGGTCGTGCTCGAGCCGGCCCAGCACCGCGGGCCGACCGAGCCGGAGCGCCTCGGCGTACGGCGTCGGCAGTCCTACCGCGACGCTGGGCAGGGTGACGCCGGGCGCCCCTCCCCCGCCGACGGCGGCGTCGGTGTCCACAGTGGACGCCTCGATCCCGTTGCCGTCCAAAGCCTCGACCAGGCGGTCCACCCGCCTGCGTAGCTCGGCGACGGTGATCGACAGCGCGAGCGCGGTCGGGGTCGGTCCTCCGCCCAACGTCGCCTCGAGCGCGGCAAGGGTGAGCTTGTCCACGCGCAAGGCTCGGGCCAGCGGATGCCGGCGCAGTCGGACGACGAGATCGGCGCGGCCGAGGAGCAGGCCGCACTGCGGGCCGCCGAGCAGCTTGTCGCCGCTCGCGGTGACCAGGGCTGCCCCGGCTCTGAGCGCGGACGCGGCGTCCGGCTCGGCCGGCAGCAGCGGGTGCGCGGCGAGCAGCCCGGAGCCGATGTCGGCCACGACCGGGGCACCCAGCGTGGCCAGCTCGGCGACGTCCACGCTCGCGGTGAACCCGGTGACCACGAAGTTCGACGGGTGCACCTTCAGGATGAAGCCGGTGTCCGGGCCGACGGCGTCGGCGTAGTCGGCCACCGTCACCCGGTTGGTCGTGCCCACCTCCCGCAACCGGGCCCCGGTGCTGACGAGCAGGTCGGGCAATCGGAACCCGTCGCCGATCTCGACCATCTCGCCGCGGGAGATGACGATCTCGCGGCCGGCGGCCAGGGCCGTGGCGGCGAGCACCAGCGCCGCGGCACCGTTGTTGACAACGTGCACGCCGCCGGCAGCGGGGACGTGCCGGGCCAGTTCGCTCATCGCGCCCCTACCGCGCGGGCCGCGGGAACCGGTAGCAAGGTCCAGTTCGACGTCCGTGGTCCCGGCGGCGAGCAGCAGGGCCGCGCGGGCCGCATCGGACAGCGGCGCTCGACCGAGGTTCGTGTGCAGCAGGACACCGGTCGCGTTGAGCACTTCCCGGCCGGACACCGGCTGCTCAGGCAGCTGTGCGAGCGCCGCCCCGGCGACCTCGGCCGGCTGCAGTTCCCCCGCCCGCACCCGGTCCTGCGCGGCCACGATCGCCTGCTTGACGCGGTCCCGGCCCAGCCGTTCGGCGGCAGCGGCAATCAGCGGCTCGGCCAGCAGGACGTCCGTGCGCGGGACCTGGCGGCGCGGATCGGGCACTCCCGAACTGTAGTCAGCCGGACAGCTTCCACCGAGGTGGTGCGGCGGAGGCGGACGGGAATCGAACCCGCCTGACCGAGATGCTCGGCCACGTCGGTTTTGAAGACCGCGAGGACCACCAGGAACCCTGACGCCTCCACCTGCGAACTTACCGTATGACCTGCGGAAACGCGTGAATCGACGATGACCGCTGCGGACCTCTGCGAACCGTTCGACGCCCTGTTTCGCCGTGGC
>JBBPYA010000089.1:0-11044 GCA_038200385.1 Mycobacteriales bacterium | reverse complement strand
GTCGGTGAGGTTCTTCTCGATCACGTCGGCGATGCCGGTGCCGTACGGGTCGTTACGGGCCAGGATGAAGATGCTGTTGTTGCCCTCGTCCAGCACGATGTTCGCGACGGCCTGGCCCTGCATCAGGTCCGGCGGGGCGGTGCGGAAGTACAGCCCCCGGTCGTCGTAGGTGGTGAACTGGTCGGAGGTGTTCGCCGGGGAGAACAGCACGACGCCGGCCGCCGTGACCCGGTCAATGACGCTCAGGCTGACGCCGGAGGACGCCGCCCCGATGATGGCGTTCGCGCCCGCGTTGATCTCGCGGTCCACGGTCTGCTGGGCAGTGTCGGTGGTCTGGTCACCGGAGTCGCCCTCGATCAACTTGATGTCCTTGCCACCGACGCCGCCGGCGGCGTTGATGTCCTGGATCACCAGCTGGGCGGCGGCGACCTCGGGCGGGCCGAGGAACGCCAGGTCGCCGGTGATCGGCAGCAGCGTCCCGATGGTCAGCTGGCCGCCCTGGTAGGGGCTGTCGGGAGCCGCCGCGGCCGGGGGTGCCTGCGTCGTGGCGTTGGCCGGGTCGCCGATGGTGACGAACTTCGTCTGGGAGTCGTCGATCATGTTGTCCTGGCCGAACTGCAGCACGCCGAAGCTGGCCACACTCGGCTCACCGGCGTCGACGAACTCCAGCGGTCCGGAGATCCCGTCGTAGTCGGGGTCGCCGCCGGCCTTGATGATCTTCAGGCAGCCGGCGAAGTCGGTGCACTTCTCCCCGCCGGTGGTGACGCCGTTGATCTGCTTGGAGAAGACCGTCGCGTCGTTGGAGCGGGCCAGCTCGGAGGCCAGGGCGATGACCACGCCGGCGTCGTAGGTCTCCGCGGCGTAGTTGTAGGTACCGCCCAGGTTGGGATTGATCTGGTCCAGCCGGCCCTTGAAGTCGGGGTTCAGCTCGGTCAGCGGGGTGGTCCCCTTCATGTTGACCAGGGCACCGGGGGTGCTGAACTCCTTGCCCAGCGCGTTCCCGACGTTCCCGTCGGTGCCGTAGACCTTGACCTGCTTGGGGCCGGAGGACTCCGACGTGGCCCCGCCGGAGGTATTCCCGCCGCTGCTCGTCGACCCGCCGCTGCTGCAGGCCGAGGCGAGAATCAGGACTGCTCCCGCCGCGGCCGCCGCGCGAAATGTGCTGCGCCTCACCATTCAGTTCTCCTCGCATCCGGGTCACACGCGACAAGAGGAGCCGCGCCCATAACGCATGGACGTTAGTAGATCCGCGCACCTGACGACACTGTTGGCCGGCCCCTGTAACCGTGTCGTGACCCGAGCGAGACGGATCCGGCCTCAGCCGTCACTGTCCGCGAGCACACTGGTGGCGACCTCACGCATGCTCACCCGCCGGTCCATGGCGGTGCGCTGGATCCAGCGGAACGCCTCCGGTTCGGTCATCTCGTGCTGGCCCATCAGCAGGCCCTTGGCGCGATCGACGAGCTTGCGGACGGCCATCCGGTCCTGCAGCTCCTGCACCTCGGTCTCCAGCGCGACCAGCTCGGCGAAGCGGGCGGTGGCCATCTCGATGGTGGGCGGCAGGTCGTGCTTCTGAAACGGCTTGACCAGATAGGCGACCGCCCCCGCGTCCCGCGCCCGCTCGACGAGGTCACGCTGGCTGAAGGCGGTGAGGATGACGACCGGCGCGATCCGCTTCCCCGCGATCCGCTCGGCGGCCTGCAGGCCGTCCATCCCGGGCATCTTGATGTCGAGGAACACCAGGTCCGGGCGAAGCTGCTCGGCCAGCTCGACCGCGCGCTGCCCGTCGGCCGCCTCGCCGACGACGGCGTAGCCCTCCTCTTCCAACATCTCCTTGAGATCCAGCCGGATCAGCGCCTCGTCCTCGGCGATCAGAACGCGTAGTGGCTGTCCCACGGTCGGCCTCCTCCCGGCGAGTCCGCCCACCACCCGGGCGCGCGACCAGCGCGTCCTCCGGCCGGTCAGCGTAGTCCGGCTAGCATGGGGGCGCTTTTCCGCCCCTGTACTCCAACCGGCAGAGAGACGGAGCTCAAACCTCCGACAGTGTGGGTTCGAGTCCCACCGGGGGCACGTGCCGAAGACCCGCTGCACCCTCGCGCTGACCGTCCTGGTGCTGGTCGGCGGCTGCTCGCGCGGCTCTGCCGAGCCGACAGCGACGGGTGCGACCGCGAGTCCGGTCGCACCGACCGCCACCACAGCGTCGTCCTGGGCCGCCCCGAGCTACGGCCCGGCGGTACCCGGGGTGACCGCGCTGGCCTACCGTGCGCGGATCGACTACGCCACGACGGGACAGTTCCAGATCCGGGTCCACAACACCGGTCCCGAGCCGTTCACCGTCTCCGGGGTCACATTGGACTCCCCGGGTTTCCAGCGGCTGGCCGCCACGCCGAAGCAGAGCGAGTTCCAACCCGGCGCGCTGATCGACCTGCGCTCGACGTACGGGACGGCCATCTGCGGGGACGGCATCTCCCCCGAGCCGGCGTACGCGCTGCTGGACGTGCTGCGCCCCGACGGGCGCTCCGAGCAGCTGCGGGTGCCGCTGCCCTCCGACAACAACACCATCCCGGGAATCCACGCCGAGCGGTGTCGCGCCCAGGCGATCGCCGCCGCGGTGACGGTCACGCTGGTCGATCTCGCCGTCGAGCAGCAGAACGGTGCCGCCACGGTGTCGGGCTCACTGCGGCTGCACCGCGCCGGCAGCACCGCCTCGATCGCCGTCGTCGACATGCTCGGCAGCGTGGTACTCCAGGTCCGCCCGGATGCGGGAACTGACCTGCCGGTCGAGCTGGCCGCGTCGGACACCGACCTCGCCGTCCCCATCCGGATCCGGCAGGCCACCTGCGATCCGCACTACCTGGCCGAGGTGAAGACGCCGTTCCAGTTCCCGCTGTGGCTCAGCTTCGACGGCGGGGACAAGCAGTACAGCGAGATTCCGGTGACCACGCAGCAGAAGGACTTCCTGCAGGGCTACCTCGGAGACGTATGCCAGTGACCGGTCCCGGCGCCCGGCACATGACGTCCGCGGAGTTCCGGGAGTACGGGCGGCAGGTCGTGGACTGGATCGCCGACTACCTGGACACCATCGAGTCCCGCCCGGTCCGGTCACAGGCGGTGCCGGGACAGATCGCCGCGACACTGCCGGCGCACCCGCCTGAGCGCGGGGAACCGTTCGAGTCGGTCCTGGCCGACCTAAATGCCGTCGTGCTGCCCGGGGTCACGCACTGGCAGCATCCCCGGCACTTCGCGTACTTCCCGGCGAACAGCTCGGGCCCGGCCATCCTCGGCGACCTGCTCTCGGCCGGCCTGGGCGTCCAGGGAATGCTCTGGGTCACCAGTCCGGCCTGCACCGAGTTGGAGACTGTGGTCGTCGACTGGCTGCGCGAACTGCTCGGGTTGCCGCTCCGGTTCAGTTCGCGGACGGCCGGCGGCGGTGTCATCCAGGACTCCGCCTCCAGTGCAAACCTGGTCGCGCTGCTCGCCGCGCTGCACCGGGTCAGCGCAGGTGCGGTCACGCCGGACGGCGTACGCGACCGGTATGCGGTGTACGTCTCGTCGCAGACCCACTCCTCGATGGAGAAGGGGGCCCGGATCGCCGGCATCGGCGCGGCCGCGGTCCGGCAGGTCGCGGTGGACCCGGTGACCCAGGCGATGGACCCGGCCGACCTGTGCCGGATGATCGCGGCGGACCGGCAGGCGAGGCTGGTCCCGGCGATGGTGTGCGCGACCGTCGGGACCACGGCGACCACCGCGATCGACCCGGTGGCCGCAATCGGGGCGCTCTGCCGCGACGAGCAGGTCTGGCTGCACGTCGATGCGGCGTACGCCGGGGTCGCAGCCATCTGCCCGGAGCTGCGGTGGATCAACGACGGGGTCGCCGAGTACGCCGACTCCTACTGCACCGACCCTCACAAGTGGCTGCTGACGAACTTCGACTGCACCGCGTTCTGGGTGGCAGACCGCGCCGCGTTGACCGGCGCCCTGTCGGTGCTGCCGGAGTACCTGCGCAACACCGCCTCCGAGTCCGGGGCGGTCCTGGACTACCGCGACTGGCAGGTGCCGCTCGGGCGGCGGTTCCGGGCGCTCAAGCTGTGGTCGGTGATCCGCTGGTACGGCGGGGAGGGTCTTCGCGCGCACATCCGCTCGCACGTCGAGTTGGCCCAGGAGTTCGCCGCCTGGGTCGAGGCGGACGCCCGGTTCGACATCGTCGCGCCGCACCCGCTGTCCCTGGTCTGTTTCCGTCCACTGTGGACGGATCTCGACGTGGCCGCCGGCGAGGCGGCCACCGCGTCGGTGATCGAGCGGCTCAACGCCTCCGGCGAGCTGTTCCTGACCCACTGCGTCGTCGACGGGCGGGTCGCGCTCCGGCTGGCGATCGGCGCGCCCGGCAGCGTCCACCGCCACGTCGAGCAGGCCTGGCGCGCGATCGGGTCGGCCTACGAAGCCGTGCGGGCCGGCTGATCAGCGCGACCGCCGCACCAGGCCCTCCTGGACCACCGTGACGATGTGCCGACCATCCCTGGCCCAGATCCGCCCGGTGGCCAGCCCCCGGCCGTTCGATGCTGACGGGCTGTCCGCCTCGTAGAGGAACCATTCATCGGCACGGAACGGCCGGTGGAACCACATCGCATGGTCCAGGCTGGCGGCCGCAACCTCCCCGCGCCCCATGGACAATCCGTGCCGGGCCACCACGGCGTCGAGCAGCGTCATGTCACTGGCGAACGTCAGCACGCACACCTGGACGAGTTCGTCGGGGGGCAGCACCCCATCGGCGCGCATCCAGACCAGCGTCCGGTCCGGCTGCTCGCTTCGGTCCGGGCGCCGGTGCAGCGGATTCCCGATGTGCCGGCGGTCGATCGGCCGCGGCAGCTGGGTCCAGGCGGGAGCCTGCCCGGACAGTGGCTGCAGGAGCTGGTCCAGGGTGGGCAGGTTCTCCGGGTCGGGGACGTCGGGCATCGGCAGTTCGTGCTCCATGGCGGCCGCCTCGGCCACCTGGAAGGACGCCGACAGGTGGAAGATCGCCTCGTCGTGCTGCACCGCGACGACGCGGCGGGTGGTGAAGGACCGCCCGTCCCGGATGCGGTCGACGGTGTAGACGATCGGCACCCGAGGGTCACCCGGCCGCAGGAAGTAGGCGTGCAGCGAGTGCACCGGACGCTCGGCCGGCACGGTGCGGCCGGCGGCCACCAGCGCCTGCCCGGCGACCTGGCCGCCGAAGACCCGCTGCTGCGACAGCTGCGGACTGCTGCCCTCGAAGATCCCGTCGGACACCGCCCGCAGATCCAGCGTGGCCACCAGCCCGTCGACCGCGGCCTGACCGGTCGCCGGTTCAGCGGGTGGGCCGCCAGGGTCGCGCACCGCCACCGTCGGCTCAGTCCTGACCGATGCGGTGGGCGCGAACCAGGTTGGTCCCGCCGGAGGTGTTCGGCGGCGTCCCGGCGACGATGACGACGAGGTCACCGACCCGCAGCCGGTCGATGTCCAGCAGCGCCCGGTCCACCGCCCGGATCATGTCGTCGGTGTGGCTGACCGAGGGCGTGATGAACGTCTCGACACCCCAGGTCAGGGCCAGCTGGCTGCGGACGGCGGGAATCGGGGTGAAGGCCAGCAGTGGCAGGTTCGTGTGGTGGCGCGCAAGCCGGCGTACGGTGTCGCCGGACTGAGTGAACGCGACCAGCGCCTTGGCGTCCAGCGCCTCCCCGATGTCCTTGGCCGCCTTGGCGATGACGCCGCCCATGGTGCGCGCCGGGTAGCGCAGTGCCGGGACCGCTGTGCTCGCGCTCTCGACGTTGTCCAGGATCCGGGCCATCGTGCGCACCGACTCGACCGGGTACTCCCCCACGCTGGTCTCCCCGGACAGCATCACCGCGTCGGCACCGTCCAGGACGGCGTTCGCCACGTCGGAGGCCTCGGCCCGCGTCGGCCGGGAGTGCGTGATCATCGACTCCAGCATCTGGGTGGCCACGATCACCGGCTTGGCCCGCTCCCGGGCCATCTGGACCGCGCGCTTCTGCACCAGGGGCACCTGCTCGAGCCGCATCTCCACGCCCAGATCACCGCGGGCGACCATCAGCCCGTCGAACGCGCCGAGGACGGCCTCGAGATCGGCCACCGCCTCGGGCTTCTCCACCTTGGCGATCACCGGGACGCGGACGCCCGCGTCGGCCATCACCGCATGCACGAGTTCGGCGTCCGACGGCGACCGGACGAAGGACAGCGCGACGAAGTCGACGGCCAACCCGAGCGCGAATCGCAGATCCTCGGCGTCCTTGTCCGACAGCGCCGGCGCGCTGACCGCGACCCCGGGCAGGGACAGTCCCTTCCGGTCGCTGACCAGGCCGCCCTCCTCGACCCGGCACCGCACCTCGGACCCTTCGACGTGCAGGACGCTGACCGCGACGTTGCCGTCGTCGATGAGCAACCGGTCACCCGGACGAACGTCGGCGGCCAGTTGCGGGTACGTCGTCGAGACCCGGTCGTTACTGCCGATGACGTCCTCGACGGTGATCGTGACGTCCTGGCCGGCCACCCACAGGACCGGGGACTGCGCGAAGCGCCCCAGCCGGATCTTGGGGCCCTGCAGGTCTCCGAGGATTCCCACGCTGCGCCCGGTCCGGTCCGAGGCCCCGCGAACCAGGTCGTAGGCGCGCGCGTGGTCGTCGCGTCCACCATGGCTGAAGTTCAGCCGGGCCACGTCCATCCCGGCGTCGACGAGCGCGACGATCTGCTCCTCGGTGGCGGTGGCCGGGCCGAGCGTGCAGACGATCTTCGCGCGCCGTGTCATGGTCGAAAGCCTTGCAGAGTCACCGGGACGGCCCGGAGCGGGTGATCGGGCCGACTGCGCATCATCACTCGTTCCTCGGGACGCGCGGCGGACGGGTCAGCGCAGGGACAGCGTGGTCGGCTCGATCGGCCGGGGCAGCATCGAGTCCCCGGTCAGGTGGGCGTCCACGGCCGCCGCCGCGGCGCGTCCCTCGGCGATCGCCCACACGATCAGGGACTGGCCCCGACCCATGTCCCCCGCGACGAAGACGCCGGGAACGGTGCTCTGCCAGGCCCCGTCGCGCACCACGTTGCCGCGCTTGTCGATCTCGACGCCGAGCCCGGCCAACAGTCCCTCCGGTTGGGCCCCGGTGAAGCCCATCGCGAGCAGCACCAGCTCGCACGCCAGCTCGCGTTCGCTGCCCTCGACCTTCTCGAAACGCCCGTCGACCATCGCGACGTCATGGACGGCGATCGCCCCGACGCGGCCCGTCCCGTCGTCGACGAAACGTTCGGTGCCCACGCTGAAGATCCGCTCGCCGCCCTCCTCGTGCGCGCTGCCGGCGCGCATCATGAGCGGCCAGGTGGGCCACGGGGTGGAGCCGTCGCGCTCCTCCGGTGGCACCGGCATGATCTCCAGCTGGTGTACGGCGACGGCACCCTGCCGGTGCGCCGTGCCCAGGCAGTCCGCACCGGTGTCGCCGCCACCGATGATGACGACCCGCTTGCCGGCGGCGGTGATCGGCGGTTCGGCGAGGTCGCCCTGCTGCACCCGGTTGGAGGGCGGCAGGTAGTCCATGGCCAGGTGGATCCCGGCCAGTTCCCGGCCCCCCGCGGGGAGGTCACGGCCGACCGTGGCGCCGCCGGCGAGCAGCACCGCGTCGTACAAGGAGCGCAGCTCCTCGGCGGTCAGGTCGGCGCCGACGTCGCACCCGGTGACGAAGCGGGTGCCCTCGGCGCGCAACTGCTCGAGTCGGCGGTCCAGGTGCCGCTTCTCCATCTTGAACTCGGGGATTCCGTAGCGCAGCAGCCCACCGAGGCGGTCCGCGCGCTCGAAGACGGTGACCTCGTGGCCGGCGCGGGTCAGCTGTTGGGCCGCGGCCAGCCCGGCCGGGCCGGACCCGACCACGGCGACGGTGCGTCCACTGCGAACCGCCGGCGGGCGCGGGCGGACCCAGCCCTCGTCCCAGGCCCGGTCGATGATCTCGACCTCCACCTGCTTGATCGCCACCGGACCCGAGGTGTCCGCGGGGTTGATGCCCAGCACGCAGGAGGCCTCGCAGGGCGCCGGGCACAACCGCCCGGTGAACTCCGGGAAGTTGTTCGTGGCGTGCAACCGCTCGATGGCGGTGGCCCAGTCGTCGCGGCGGACCAGGTCGTTCCACTCCGGGATCAGGTTGCCCAGCGGGCAGCCGTGGTGACAGAACGGGATGCCGCAGTCCATGCATCGCCCCGCCTGCGCGCGCACCGAGCCGGCGGCGAAGTCGTCGTACACCTCGTGCCAGTCCTGGATCCGGACGTCGACGGGCCGCCGCGTCGGCAGCTCCCGCGGCGTGCTCAGGAAACCGCGTGGGTCAGGCACCGGCCGCCTCCATGACCGCTTCCTCGACCGATCGCCCGCTCTGCTCGGCCCGCCTGGTCGCCTCCAGCACCCGCCGGTAGTCCAGCGGCATGATCTTGCTGAACGCCGCGACGTGCCGCGACCAGTCCGCGAGCAGTGCGGCACCGATCGTGGAGCCGGTCTCGGCGGCGTGCCGGGCGACGGCCTCGCGCAACCAGCTCCGGTCCTCGCTGCCGAGGTCCTCCAGGGCCACCATCTGCATGTTCACCCGGTTGCGGTCCAGGTTGAGCACGTAGGCGATGCCGCCGGACATGCCGGCCGCGACATTCCGCCCGGTCCGGCCGAGGACGACGACCCGGCCGCCGGTCATGTACTCGCAGGCGTGGTCGCCGACACCCTCGACGACCGCGAGTGCCCCGGAGTTGCGCACGCAGAAGCGTTCCCCGACGACACCGCGCAGGAAGATCTCCCCGGCGGTGGCGCCGTAGCCGATCACGTTGCCGGCGATGATGTTGTCCTCGGCGGCGAACGGCGCATCCTCGGCCGGCCGCACGATCAGCCGGCCACCGGACAATCCCTTGCCCAGGTAGTCGTTGCTGTCGCCGTACAGCCGCAGCGTCACACCCTTGGGCACGAACGCGCCGAAGGACTGACCCGCCGAGCCCCGCAGCGTGATGTCGATGGTGTCCGCGGGCAAGCCCGCGGCGCCGAAGGCCCGGGTGATCCGGGAGCCGAGCATCGTGCCGACGGTGCGGTTGACGTTGCGGATCGGGAGTTCCAGGCGGACCGGCGCGGCGTCGAGCAAGGCCCCCTCGCACAGCTGGATCAGGGTGTTGTCCAACGCGTCCACCAGCCCGTGGTCCTGCTCGACCACCTGGTGCCGCGCCGCGTCCGGTTCGATGTCGGGTAGCTCGAACAGCGGGGCGAGATCCAGGCCGGAGGCCTTCCAGTGCTTCACCGCGTCGGCGGTGTCCAGGGCCTCGACCCGGCCGATGGCCTCGTCCAGCGAACGGAAGCCGAGCTCGGCCAGGTAGCCCCGGACCTCCTCGGCGAGGTAGCTGAAGAACCGGACGACGAACTCGGGCTTGCCGGTGAACCGCTTGCGCAGCACCGGGTTCTGGGTGGCCACCCCCACCGGGCAGGTGTCCAGGTGGCAGACCCGCATCATGACGCAGCCGGAGACGACGAGCGGCGCGGTGGCGAATCCGAACTCCTCGGCGCCGAGCAGCGCGGCGATGACCACGTCGCGGCCGGTCTTAAGCTGGCCGTCGACCTGGACCACGATGCGGTCCCGCAGCCGGTTGAGCAGCAGCGTCTGCTGGGTCTCGGCCAACCCCAGCTCCCAGGGCGCACCGGCGTGCTTGAGGCTGGTCAGCGGAGCGGCTCCGGTCCCGCCGTCGTGCCCGGAGATGAGTACGACGTCGGCGTGCGCCTTGGACACGCCCGCCGCGACCGTCCCGACCCCGACCTCGGCGACGAGCTTGACGTGCACCCGGGCCTCGGTGTTGGCGTTCTTCAGGTCGTGGATCAGCTGCTTGAGGTCCTCGATGGAGTAGATGTCGTGGTGCGGCGGGGGGCTGATCAGGCCCACCCCGGCGGTGGAGTGCCGGGTCCGGGCGATCCACGGGTACACCTTGTTGCCCGGCAGCTGGCCGCCCTCGCCCGGCTTGGCGCCCTGGGCCATCTTGATCTGGATGTCGTCGGCGTTGACGAGGTACTCGCTGGTCACCCCGAACCGGCCCGAGGCCACCTGCTTGACCGCGCTGCGTCGCAGATCGCCGTTCTCGTCCGGGGTGAAACGCTCGGCGTCCTCGCCGCCCTCCCCGGTGTTGGACCGACCCCCGAGCCGGTTCATGGCGATCGCGAGGGTCTCGTGCGCCTCGGCGGAGATCGAGCCGTAGCTCATCGCGCCGGTGGAGAACCGCTTGACGATCTCGCTGGCCGGCTCCACCTCCGCCAGCGGTACCGGCTCGCGGTCGGAGCGGAACGCGAACAGCCCGCGCAGGGTGGCGTTGTCCGCGGCCAGCTGGTCGACGGCGGCGGTGTAGCGCCGGAACACGTCGTACTGCCCGGAGCGGGTGGCGTGCTGGAGCAGGAAGACCGTCTCGGGGTTGAACAGGTGGATCTCGCCCTCGCGGCGCCACTGGTACTCCCCGCCGATCGGGAGCCGGCGGTGGGCGCGGCCGGTGGGGTTGTCCGGGTAGGCCCGACGGTGCCGGACGGCCACCTCCTCGGCCAGGACGTCCAGCCCCACCCCGCCCAGGCGCGACGTCGTCCCGGCGAAGTACTCGTCGACGACGTCCTGGGCCAGCCCGACGGCCTCGAAGATCTGCGCCATGGTGTACGAGCCGACGGTGCTGATGCCCATCTTGGACATCACCTTGAGCACGCCCTTGCCCAGCGCCCTGATGAGCTGCTTCTGCGCCTGCGCGTAGGACAGGCCCTGGATGGCGCCGTCCCGGACGAGGTCCTCGACGGTCTCCATCGCCAGATAGGGGTTGATCGCCGCAGCGCCGTAGCCGACGAGCAGCGCGACGTGGTGCACCTCGCGGACGTCGCCGGCCTCGATGACCAGCCCGACGTGCGTGCGGGTCTTCTCGCGCACCAGGTGGTGGTGCACCGCCCCGGTCAGCAGCAGCGACGGGATCGGGGCCAGCTCGGCGGTCGAGTGCCGGTCGGAGAGCACGATGATGCGGGCGCCGTCGGCGATCGCGGCCGAGACCT
>JBBPYA010000088.1:0-6820 GCA_038200385.1 Mycobacteriales bacterium | reverse complement strand
GGTGCCGACCTGTTCGCCAACGCCAAGGACAAGCTGTCCCGCGACAAGAACTGATCACTCTGAGACGTAAAGGAGCCCCATGTCAGTCGATTCGGACTCACATACGGCAGCGGCCGGACCAGCGGCTGCTGCCGAGCACCTGGTTGACCGGTTGCTCGCCAACGTCGAGTACGGCCGGTTCGAGCGGTCGCTGTCGGGGCTGACGGCGGTCGCTGCGCTAGTGACCGGCGCGGAGGTGTATCTGGAGCATTACAAGGCCAGCTTCGGTAACAAGGTGATGTGGAGCCCGATCCTGGTCACTCCCCCGCTGGTGGTGGCCGGGATCGGCGGGGTGTTCAGCAAGCGGTGGGCCAAGACCGCGTTGCCGGTCGCGTCGGCCGTGTTCACGCTCAACGGGTTGGCGGGTGAGTACTTTCACGCCCGGGGCGTGGCCCGCAAGCCGGGCGGCTGGGCTCTGGCGTCTTACAACCTGCCGATGGGCCCGCCGATCTCGGCGCCCGGGCTGATGGCCATGGTCGGCGGCATGGGACTGCTGGCCTCGGTGCTGCGGCGAGAGAAGTAGGCGCCGGTGCCCGACTTCCGCAAGCCCTCGCACCTGCCTAACCTCAGGACCGACCGCCAACCCCCGCACCCATCCTGGCTGCCGGGACAGCAGGCCGGGGTCACGCCGCAGATGATCGGCCGCTACCCCGACTTCGACGTCCTCACCGCAACCGACACCTGGGACCACGCGACCAAGAAGGTCGTACTGGCCCGCCTGGACCCGCCCGGCCCGATGCGCTTCTTTACCGCCGAACAGGAACCCACCCTGCGGGCCTTCTGCGACACGGTGATGGCCCAGGACGCCGAACCGCGCGTGCCGGTCGCCGAGTTCGTCGATGACAAGCTCGCCGCCGGTCGGCTGGATGGTTACCAGTACGCCGACATGCCCGATGACCGCGACACGTGGCGCATCACGCTCCGTGGGCTGGACCACAGCGCCGTGGCGCACGGGACGGACAACTTTGTGGCCGCTCAATTGGATATCCGGGAGACGGTCGTCGACGACTTCGCCCATGCCCGCCTGTCCGGCGGCCCGTGGGAGGAGCTGAGTGTCCCGCGCGCGTGGAGCGTGTGCATGCGTTCGATCCTGGCCGGCTTCTACTCCCACCCCTGGGCGTGGAACGAGATCGGCTTCGGCGGCCCGGCCTACCCCCGCGGGTTCATGCGGCTGGGCCCGATCAGCACGACCGAACCGTTCGAGCGGCACGGCGCCACCAGTGAGGACCCGGTGCGGGCCGTGCAGGATGGACTCGGCCATGGGTGACCTGCTACGTGGCCTGCTCAAGGGCGCGGTCGGCCCGTCCGACAACGATTCGCGGTTCCTGCTCGACGTGCACTCGCGCGAGTTGCCTGGCGAGGACACGATGCGTCGCTACCCGCCGGGCGAGGAGGTCGACCTGGTCATCGTCGGCGCCGGGGCCGGCGGCTCGGTGCTCGCGCAGCGGCTGGCCCGGCACGGCTGGAAGATCGTCATCCTAGAGGCCGGGCCGTTCTGGCACCCCGACGAGGACTGGGTCTCCGACGAGGCCGGTTCCCACGAGCTGTACTGGACCCAGAAACGCATCATCGGCGGCGACGACCCGATCGAACTGGGCAAGAACAACTCCGGCCGCGGCGTCGGCGGCTCGATGGTCCACTACGCCGGCTACACCCCCCGCTTCCATCCCTCGGACTTCTCCACCCTGACCGATGACGGCGTCGGCGCCGACTGGCCTATCCGCTACGAGGACCTGCGCCCGCACTACGAACGCATCGAGGCCGAGTTGCCGGTCGCTGGGCAGAACTGGCCCTGGGGGCACCCGCACCGCTACCCGTTCTCCCCGCACCCGATCTCCGGCGCCGCGTCGCGGCTGTGGGAGGGCGCCCGAGCAGCGGGCATCGAGATGCGGGTCGGACCGGTAGGCATCGTCAACGGCACCTTCGGCAACCGGCCGCACTGCATCTACCGCGGCTACTGCCTGCAGGGCTGCAAGGTCAACGCCAAGGCCAGCCCATATGTCACCCATCTGCCCGACGCCCTGGCCCACGCCGTGGAGATCCGCGCGAACTGCATGGCCGCCTGCGTCGAACTCGACCAGACCACCGGTACAGCGATCGGCGTCGTCTATCACGACGAAGTCGGCGGCGCCGAGATCCTGCAGCGGGCCAAGCTCGTCGCGATCGCCGGCTACTCCATCGAGACCCCGCGACTGCTGCTCAACTCCACCTCGACCCGCTTTCCGGACGGGTTGTGCAACGCCGAGGACCAGGTCGGTCGCTATGTGATGGTCCAGGGCGCCAGCCAGACCGCCGGCCGGTTCCCCGACGAGCTGCGCATGTATAAGGCCCCGCCGCCGGAGGTGTCCTCCGAGCAGTTCTACGAGACCGACCCGACGCGCGGATTCAAGCGCGGATTCTCCATCCAGACCGTGTCGCCGCTGCCGATCGGCTGGGCCGAGCACGTGCTGGCCGACGGGCACTGGGGCCGCGCGATGCGCGAGTACATGCGCGACTACAACCACTGGGCCACCATCGGCGTGCTCAACGAACTGCTGCCCCAACCGGACAACCGGATCACGATCGCAGACGAGACCGACCCGTACGGCATCCCTGTCGCGCGGATGGACTACTCGCTGTGCGAGAACGACAACGCCAACATCGACTACTCGACCAAGATCATCACCAACATTCTGCACGCCTCCGGCTGCCAGGACGTGCTCACGATCCACCGCTACGCCCACCTCGTCGGCGGCGCCAGGATGGGCACCGGCCCAGAGAACAGCGTGATCGACGCCAACCAGCGCGCCTGGGCGGTGCCGAACCTGTTCCTCGCCGACGGCTCGGTCTGCCCGACGCAGGGTTCGGCCAACCCCGCGCTGACGATCATGGCGCTGGCCTCCCGCCTCGCCCAGCGGATGGCGTCCGGCGAGGCAATGGACGACGATCCCGCCGCCCGATCCGGGCGCGGGACATCACCGCCATGACCCAAACGATCATGCTGGTGACCGCTTCAGCGACGACCTCTTGACTCGATCAGGGATCCAAGCCTGCTAACAAGATGCTCACGAACCCCGCAGCACCACGCGACATCACGCGGAACACAACGACACCACGGACTGGCGACAGCCCAGCTCAGCGGCACAGCCCTGCGGGCCTGGCCCAGTTCATCGCGGCGGTCCACGAGCATGCCCATCACCACCAGATCGGCATCGACCCGAACGCCGACCAACCCGGGGTACGCAGGGCGACCATCGCCACCGAGTGCGCATCGACCGGATCGGTCTTGCGTCCGTTGCCGGTGGCGAAGACCCGCACCTGCGCGGTCAGCTTCCCCGGCACATCGAGCACCGTTTCGCCGTCGTGCACCGGACGGTGCGCGATGTGCCTACCGATGCCGTTTGCAGCCCTCGACCGCCCACACCCGCTCGGTGAACCTCCGGCCCGCGGCGAGCATGTCGGCGTAGCCGGCTTCGTCAGTGCCGAAGCGTCCAGTCGACAGCGCCGTCCCCGCTCGTCGACGACCTCGATCGTCGCCGAACGCTTGGGCGGGTCCATCCCGATGATCACGCCCATCGGCTCCTCCTCGTCCTGCACGGTGATGGTGAGCAAGGAGGGCACCGCTACTTCGAGCAGAGCAAACCCCTTTCCAGCCTCTCCGTGCGCGGTGCCCGACGAGCCGCAGGCCATGAGAGAGCCACACCCATGACACCGGTGGGCAGCCGCATCGCGGGTCTGCTGGCCCTGACCGACGTCAACGGCGACGGGCATCTGGATGCGGTGGTGGTCGACGGCACACTCGTGGTGCGGCTCGGCGACGGCGCGGGTCACCTGGGAACCCGCAGACAGTGCCGGCCGCCCTCGCCGGGTACACGGACCTGGAGGCGACCGACCTCGACGGTGATAGAGACCCCGATCTCATCGTGACCACCGGGAACCACGGCGCAACCGCAGACGTCGTGACGGTCTTCCGCAACGACGCCGGTCAGTTCGTCCACGCCGGCACCTACCTGGCCGGCGCCGACCCCTGGGACACCGCGGTCGGCGATGTGACCGGTGATGGTGTGCCCGATCTCGTTGTCGCCAGCCAGGACGCGAGCCTCACCACCCTCGTCGGCGTCGGGGATGCCATGTTCACCATCGGAGTACGGCTTCCCGTGCAGGCGGCGGCGTATTCATTGTCGCTGGGGGATATCGACCGAGACGGACGCCTGGACGCGGTGGCGGTCGAAGCAGGCAGCGCCGCGGTCGGGAATGCGTTCCAGGTTTTCCGCGGCGGCGACGAAGCGGGATCTTTCGTCCTGGCCTCGACGCGGTCCACCACCACTCCCGATGCCGAGACGATGTTGGTCGATCTGGACGCTGACGGCGACCTGGACCTGACCGTCGCTGTCGGTACCGGTAGAAGCTCTCGTCGGATTCGCGCTGCTGACCGGGAGGCCGACGACAGTGCCGCACTGCTTGCGCGGCTGTCTTACGCGATGGCGATGGCGCGGGCCGGTAGCCGAGGGATCACCGCGGTCCCGCGACGAGGCCCGGGGCCGATGGGAGCTGGCCCGCTGGCTCCCGCGGCGCGTCCTGCAGCACGCGACTCGGCCAGCTGCTGCGCCGACCCACGAGGACGAGCAGGGTGGGGACGAGCAGCGAGCGTACGACGACGGCATCCAGCAGGATGCCAACGAACATGGCGAACGCCAGCTCGCGGAAGGGCCGCAGCGGGACGAGCGCCAACATCCCGAAGCTCACCGCGAGTGTGACACCGGCCGCCGTGATGGCGCGGGTGGTCTGTGGCACCGCCACGATGATCGCCTCCCGCAACGGCAATCTTCGGGCGGCGTGCCAGATGTGACCGACCCCGAAGATGTTGTAGTCCGAACCGAGCGCGACCAGTAACACCGCGGCGGCAAAGGGGACGTAGAAGGTCAGGCCGTCCTGACCGAGCACGGTCTGGAAGAAGAACGTGGTCAGGCCCAGGGAGGCAGCCAGCGCGAGGATGCTGCAGCCGAGCAGGTAGACCGGCGCAACCAGCTCTCGCAGGAAGAGGATGAGCAGGATCAGGTTGACCGCGAGCGCGGCGGTGGCGATCCGTCCGAGATCGTCCTGGGTGGCCCCGACGATCTCCGCGGCGATGGCAGTGTCGCCGGCGAACCCGGTCCGGGCGTCGGACAGGTTCGCTTGCGCAAGGAGGTCCGGAAGCCGCTCCTGCAGGCGGGTGAGGGTGTCCACGGCGGTGGCACCCAGCGGCGCGTCGTTCAGGATGACAAGCAGTCGTGCCGCGTCGTTCGTTTTTGCGATGACCAGCCCGATGTCGGCCCGCACCTTGATGTCGGCCGGGCCGAGCACGCCGGCCACGCCAGATCCAACACCGCGACGTGATCGGCGGCAGTGTTGGAGCCGGAGTTCCCCGGGCGCAGGATCGCCGCCAACGCCTCCCCGGTGTTGTCCAGCCAGGCGCCGATCGGATGAAACCCGAAACCGCCCTTGAAGTTCTGTTCCCGGCCGCCCCCTGCTTCACCGAATGGGCGGTGACCAGGGTCGCGTCGATATCGATCACCACATAGTCCAAGTCCCGCCCCGCCGCCCGCGCCGGCGGCAACTCCACGCCGGTCAACTCACCGCGAGCGGCCCAGGCCCGCTCCCGAGCCTGCGCACGGGCGGCGCAACCCGGCCAGAACCGCGGCGTCCACCCCGTCGAGCACCCGCCAGATCGTCGCCGTCGAGGCGACCTGGCCGTGCAGCCCGGGCTGAGCGCCCAGCGCCTGCACGTCGCTGATCGTCTCCGCGCCATCGGCGACCGCCACCGCCACATCGACCAGCACCCGCCCCGGATCGTGCCCCGACCGGCGCTGCCGCAGCCGGTCGAGGGCCTCAGAGAAGGTCGCGGTCAACCCGACCCGATCAGCCGCCTCCGACAGCAGCGCCGTACCGGCATGCGACACCACCCCCGGCCCCGTCGGCGGTGACGATCGGATACGTCCTGCTCGTTGTAGTCTGCACGCGCGAGGTGCCTTCCTGCTCGCTGCTTCCAGACCTTCGACAAGCCCAGAATCCCAAGCAGGACAGACACTTCCGCGCATCTACAGGCCGTGTCGGCCACCCGACTCAGCCTCTTGCTGCAACAAGGGCCGACTCGTGCAATACGTGGGACGCATCCTGCGTCCCTATCCGGGCAAATCGACGGCGGAGGTGCACGACTACCACGACGTGGGTGAAGGCGTCCTCGCTTCGTCGCTGGCCAGGCGCGCGCCCGGCTACCTGAGCCTCGGCTTCCCCGACCCTCGGTGAACGAGCCAGCTTCAGCCAGGACAGCCGACGTTCGGCTCGGCGCTGCCTGGGGAGTCGAGACCGAAGGACCCAGCTCCGAAAACTCCGGCGTTCGCGCGCACTCGGGCTCGGGATGAACTGAAGGTGCGGCTAGTCTGACTAGGTTCCGGTCCGCCCGCTGTATCTCTCGTGAGCGGACTGGCGGCTCACGCCGAGGGCAATGGCGATCTTCCCCCACGAGTAGCCAGCCCCGTGAGCGGCAAGGACTGCGGCGTCCACCTGGCGCTGTGCGTCGGCCAGCGAGAGGAACCAGTGCAGGTTCAGACACTCGTCCCGCAGTCGTCCGTCGAAGGCTTCGATGAAGGAATTGTCCATGGGTGGAGCGGGCCCGTCTGGCAGTCGGCACGGCGTTGAGTCATCTGCTGACGTACAAGGTCGTGCGCGCGCCTCAGACCGCCGGCAATGTCAGCAGAAACGCGCTTCCTGCGCCGAGCGTGCTTTCCACCGTCAGGTCGCCACCCATCCCGCGCGCGAGCTC
>JBBPYA010000087.1:0-26426 GCA_038200385.1 Mycobacteriales bacterium | reverse complement strand
TCGATCGTCCAGCCCTCCGGCCGGCGGATCAGGTAGTCGATGTACTGGAACGCGTCCTTGGCCCCGAACCCGACGTGGTGGGCACCCAGGATCCGCCGCGAGTCCGCGTCGATCACGAGCTTGAACCAGCCGGACAGCAGCGGCCGGGTGAAGGCGTAGAGCATCGAGCCCTCGGCGGCCGGCAGCGGGAAGGACTCAGGGTCGGAGCCGTCCGGCGGCATCTGCAGCTTGATGACGTTGGGGTACTTCTCGCGGGCCTCGGCCTCGGTGAGCCCGCACCACGTGACCTCGTACGTCGTGTGCAGGAAGTCGGGGTACTCGGAGTAGTCGTACTCGTAGTGCTCACCCATGACGTTGCGCGCCGCGGCCATCCCGCACTTGCGGGCCTTGAACATCTCCATCGGCGCACCCAGCATGTCGCCAATGGCGCGCACCGACGGCTCTGACGTCTTCATCGTGGAGTCCACGACGACGAAGCCGCGCTCGTCGGCCTCCAGGCCCAGCGCGTCGTACAGCTTGAGGTCCGGCCGCTCGCCGGTGCCGACGAACACGAAGTCGGTCTCGAGGTCGACGGTCTCGCCGTCGGCGGTGCGGTAGCGCACGCCGGCGGCCCGGCCGTCGCCGAGCACCTCCAACGGCTCGACGCCCTCGTGGATGACGATGCCCCGGTCGACCATCATGTCGATCACGTAGCGGCGCATGTCCTCGTCGACGTGGTGCATGCTGGCGGTCCGCATCAGCGGGCTGCGGGTCAGGATGGTCGTCTGGCAGCCGGTCGCCTGGAAGAACGAGCCGTACTCCAGGGCGACCTTGGAGCCGCCGATGATGACGCAGCTGGCGGGCTCGTAGTCCAGGTCCTCGATCAGGGTCGCGTAGTCGAAGACGCCGGGCTGCTCGATGCCGGGGATGTCCGGGTACACCGTCTCGGCGCCGGTCCCGAGGATCAGGTTCTTGGCGCGGTACTGCCGGCCCTCGACCTCCACGGTGTGCCCGTCGAGGACGGTGGCTCGGGCGTTCAGGATGAATTCCAGGTCCAGCTGTTCCTTGGACTGCCAGTTCATCACCGCGTGCGGGAGCGACCGGCCCTGCTTGAACAGCGCCACGATCTCCAGGATCGAGGCCCTGGCCGGGTCGAACTCCGGGAACCACAGCCGGCCCTGCATGTGCCGGGCCAGGTCCAGCTCGCGCGCGCACTCGGAGAACAGGTGGTGCGGCACGCAGGCCTGGTGCGGGCACGAGCCACCGAGGAACGGCCAGGCGTCGACGATCAGCTGCCGGCCGCCGCGAGCGCGCAGGTACGCCGCCCCGAACCGGCCGCCGGCGCCGCCGCCGACGAAGATGGCGTCGTACTCCCGGTCGTCCTCCTCGGGGGTGGCCACGTTGTAGATGCCGCCGGTGCTGTCCTCGGGGTTCTCGACGACATCCTCGATCAGCAGCGCCCACTCGCCGACGGTGAGCGGCTCACCGGGCCGGCCGCGGTCGCCGCCGACCGGCACTCCCAGCGCGCCGATCCGCTCGCGCAGGGCGGCGAATCCGTCTTCGGGGTTTCGGACGTCGATCACGGCGGCTCCCTCGGCTCGGGCAATTGGCCCCAGGGTCCCAGAATTGGCGGCGACGGGCCGTCGTATCAGGTCACCACGGGACGAAGCCGCGTCAGCGCATCGCCCCGGCGGACCCACCGGGCGGACTCTGCTCGGCGCATTGCTTCAGGGTCAGCAACTGCTTGCGCATCATCACCAGGTCACCCCAGCCCAGCAGGTACCGGCGTACGCCGCCGAGCGGACCGGTCGTCCCGACCAGCAGCTTGACCACGAGGCGGGTGCCCCCACCGCCGCCCGGCCGGACCGCGTACGTGATCGCCGTCGGCCCGAACAGCCGGGTGGGACCGGGCAGCCCGGTCATCGTCAGGTGGTCGTCGGTGGCGAAGTCCACGAGGGAGAACACCAGGAAGGCCTGGCCGCGCTCCAGACGATCCGCGCCCGGCGTCAGCGTCCGCGGACTGCGCCGGCCCAGGTTGTCGACCAGGTCGTAGCTGTACGGCGCGACCTTGAGCTGGCACAGCCACCGGAACACCGTCGCCGGGTCGGCCGCCACGTCGACCGCCCGGAAATGGGCGGTCGCGCCAGGAGCGGAATAGGTGTCGCACGGGTAGCCGGCCGCGCGCTCGGCGGCGGTAGCGCCCCAGTTCTGCGGACCCACCGTCACCCCGGCAGACCGGGCAGTCCGTCGAGGCTGACCGTGTTCTTCTCCCGCCGGTACGCCGCCATCCGCGCCGGGCCCTTCTTGACCGCGGACAGGTCCAGGACGTCCCGGTCCCGGACGTAGCCCAGCTCCGGTACGGCGTACCCGCAGGAATCGGCGACCCGGGTGACCTCGACGAGCACCACGGCCCGGGCCTCGGGATGCTCGCTGAAGCGTGCGTGCAGGTCGCCGAACCGCCCGTCGTCGGGCAGCACCACCTCGCCCCGCCCGTGCAGCCGCACGATCCGGGGCCGGCCGTCGAACGCGCAGAACATCAGCACGATCCGGCCGTTCTCGCGCAGGTGCGCGACGGTCTCGATGCCGCTGCCGGTCAGGTCGAGGTAGGCGACCCGGCGCTCGTCGAGGACGGTGAACGTGCCGAGCAACCCCTTGGGTGAGCAGTTGACGAGGCCGTCGCCGGCCAGCGGCGCGGTCGCCACGAAGAACACTGGTCGGGCTCGTAACCAGTCGGCCAGCTTGTCGTCGATCCCGTCGAACACGGTGCCCATGGCGGCGAGGGTAGGCGTCGGCGTCAGAGTTCCAGCAGGGCCTGCTCCACCACTTCGGTCAGGGCCGGATGGATGTAGAGAACCTCGTGGGCCAGCTGGTCGGCGATCTGCCCCAGCATCATCGCCTGCAGCAGTGGCTGGATCAGGGTGGCCGCCTGCGGTCCGATCAGGTGCGCCCCGAGCAGGGTGCGGCGGGTCCGGTCGGCGATCACCTTGACGAAGCTGGTGGTGTCCTCCAGCGCCCAGCCGTAGGCGCTGTCGGCGTAGGCGCGGGTGGCCACGACGTGGTCCAGTTCCCGTCGGACCGCCTCCTGCTCGGTGACGCCGACCGCGGCGACCTGCGGGTCGCTGAAGACGGCGTGCGGTACCAACGAGGTGCTCAGCCGGCGCAGGTCCTGCTCGCCGTGCACGAGGTTGTGGGCGACGACCTTCGCCTCGGCGTTGGCCATGTGCTTGAGCTGGAAGTGGTTGGCGATGTCGCCGAAGGACCACACGCCGGGGACCGAGGTGCGGTAGGCGTCGTCGGCCAGCAGGTGACCGTGCCCGTCGACCTCCAGGCCGCCTGCTGCCACATCGAGCAGGTCGGTGTTCGGGCGCCGCCCGGTGGCGACCAGCAGCGCCGCGCCGGTCAGCACCTCGGTGCCTCCCCCCCGCTGCACGGTGATCTCGACACCGGTGGCGCCGGCGCGGACCGCGGTCGGCTCAGCGCCCAGCAGGAGCCGGAACCGCGCTCCGGCGAGCTCGGTGAACCGGGCCGAGATGTCCTCGTCCTCGGACATCAGCAGCCGCGGCCCGCGCTGCACCAGCGTCACCCGGGACCCGAACGCCTCGAAGACGTGGCCCATCTCCGCGGCGATAGACCCGCCACCGATCACGATCAGCGACTCCGGTACGGCGTCCACCCGCATGATCGAGTCCGAGGTGTGGAACGGGACGTCGCGGAGCCCTGGGATCGGAGGGACGACCGGCCGGGACCCGGCCGACACCACGATCTGGTCGGCGGTCAACCGCTCGCCGTCGACCTCCAGCACCTTCGGCGCGACGAAGCGGGCCGGCGCGGTGTAGACGTCCACGCCGTTGCGGCGCCGGTAGTCCACCGCCGACTGGTGCAACGGGTCGATCCGGCCGAAGACCCGGTCCCGGATCGCCGGCCAGTCGATCCGGTCCACGCTGGCGTGTACGCCGAGCCGGCGTGCTTCGGTGACACCACGTGCGGCGTCCGCTGCGACGACGAACATCTTCGACGGGATGCAGCCGCGGTTGAGGCAGGTTCCGCCGAAGCGGTCCGGCTCGATGATCGCGGTCTTCAGATGGTCCAGCTCCGGCCCGAGGATCGAGTTGCCGCTGCCGGCACCGATCACGATCAAGTCATAGGTCGGCATCGCAGCACCTCTGTCGTCACGAGATCATCCGGGTCTGCGGCCGGAACGCCGCCCAGGCGAACCAGAACGTATCCAGGTGCGAGACCTGCCGCAGCTGGGTGCCTGCCAACGGGCCGTCCAGGGCCCGGCCGAGGACGTCCCAGGTCGAGCCGGTCTGGGCGTCGGTGAACCGCTCGTCGCCGGTCGCGGCGAACGTCAGTAGGTGACCGCCACCGGACGTCCGTCGACGGTGCCGTTGACGATCTCGTGCCAGATCATGATCTGGATGGGGTCCGCGGCCGGGCCGGGCGATGTCCGGCGCCGTGGAGGTGCACGCCGCCAGCACCGCGGCCACCACGACGAGGACGGCCAAACACCGAGCGGTGGATCCGGCCCTGCGTGCCCTCAACGCCGCACCGACCCGCGCGTCCGCCGGCCCAGTCCCGTCCCGGCCCGGTCGCGCCGCGCGACGGCGAGCAGGACCCCGGCGACCGCCAGTGCTGCCAGCCCGGCCAGGACGGGCGCGCCCAGACCGGCCACCGCCCGGGTCAGCCAGCCCTGGATGCCGATCGCCGCCGCGACGACGGGGTCGGACGTCGCCGAGCCGGCCAGTACCCGCAGCTCGAACCAGCCGTACCACGCCACGTATCCGCCGGCGAGGAGAAGCAGCAGCCCGCTCAACCGGCTGATCACCGGGGCGGCCCGCCGCATCCGGAGCACGACCGCGGTGCTGGCCGTGACCACGGCCACGGCGAGGAGCAGCACGACGGTGCCCATGCCGACGGCGTAGGCCACGAAGGCCCCGAGGACACCGAGCCCGCTACCGCCCCGCAGCGACCCCGAGGTGACCGCGAGGAACGGGCCGACGGTGCAGGACAGCGACGCCAACGCGAAGGACACGCCGTAGCCGATCTGGCTGGCCCAGGTCCTGGTGGGCGCCGTTCCCCAGCGCGGCAGGCCGGGCAGTGCCAGCGAGCGGCCGGCGAGCAGCCAGCCACCGAGCAGGAGCAGCACGCCGCCCATGACGATGGTCACGATCGGGAGGTAACGCTCGAAGGACAACGCCAGTGGCGCGACGATCGCCCCGAACGCCCCGAACACGGCGACGAAGCCGACCGTCATCCCGGCAGCGAAGCGGACGGCCTGGCGCAGGGCCGCGGTCCGGCCGCCCCCGGAGCCCGGGGCGTCGACCACGAGCATGCCGAGGTACGCCGGCAGCAGGGCGAAACCGCAGGGGTTGAACGCGGCGACCGCGCCGGCCACCAGGGCAAGGGCCAGCAGCCCGGTCTCCAGCATCGCCGCCTCCGGTCAGCCGCTGACCAGGTCCGACGCCGCCTGGCGCAGGGCGTCGGCGGGCAGGCTGCCGGCGAAGGAGGACGCCGTACCGGCGCTGTCCACGAAGACGAAAGACGGCTGTGAGATGACTCCGAAGTACTGCCACAGCGCCCCGTCGGCGTCGACGACGTGCTCGAAGCCGGTCGTGCCCGTCTGGTCGACGAAGGCCTGCATGTCGGCCTCAGGCCCCCGCCCGGGGATACCGAGGAACGTGACCGAGCCCTTGAACTCCGCGGCGACCGCCGCCACGTCCGGGGCCTCGGCCCGGCAGATGGTGCACCACGGCGCCCAGAACCACAGCACGACCGGTTGCCCGGCCAGGGTCGAGGCGTCCAGGGTGGTTCCGGTCAGGGTGGTCCCTGAAAAGGCCAGCGCGGCACTGGATTGGTCGGCGGTCGCACCGCCGGCATCCGTTGCCGTCGCCGGGGCGGGGCCCGGATTGCCGCCGGCCACGGCTCCGGTTCCTCCGGCGCAGCCGGTGAGCAGCACGGCGGTGACCGAGACAGCCAGCACCCACCGTCGGATTTCCTTGCCCACCACTGCATACCTCCCGGCGCCCAGGACCCGACCCTACGGTCCGCACGACCGGCGAGGGGCGGCGTCCGTGCTACGGGGGCATTACCGCTGCATCGGGCCTCAGCCGAGCTTGCGACAGCGGTAGATTGCCGTTCCGGGCATCAGGGCTCCGCGCAGCGGGCTCCACTGACCCCATTCCCGCACCCGGCCCGGTGACCACTCCGGCTCGACGACGTCGAGCAGTTCCAGGCCGGCCGCGACGATCTCCCGGACCCGGTCGCCCATGGTGCGGTGATGCTCGACGTACGTCGGCGTACCCTCGTCGTCGAACTCGGCGTACGCGGACCGGTCGAAGTAGCTGCGCTGGACCACCAGTCCGTCCGGCCCCGGATCGTCGGCGAAGATCCACCGCATCGGGTGGGTCACCGAGAACACCCAATGCCCGCCGGGGCGCAGCACCCGCGCGACCTCGCGCAGCAACAGCGCCGAGTCCGCGACGAACACGACCGCCCCGAACGAGGAGCAGGCCACGTCGAAGCTGCCGTCGGCGAACGGCAGAGCGCAGGCATCGGCCTGCACCAGCGGCACCGCGACCTCGGTCCGCCGGCCTGCCGCCACGGCGTGTCCGAGCATGCCCCGGGACAGGTCGAACGCGACCACCACGGCGCCCCGGGCAGCCAGCCAGCGCGCGCACGGCGCCGAGCCGCAGCCGACCTCCAGCACCCGCCGGCCGGACACCGCGCCGAGCAACCCGGCAGCGGCCTCGGTCAGACCCTCCGGGCACCACAGGAACTCCACCTCGCCGATGTCGACGGCGTGCTCGGCCAGGTAGTCGTCGGCGTCGGCGTCCCACCACCGCCGGTTCGCCCGGGCGCTGTCCCGCGCGTCCACGCGGCGGTAGCCCACGCCGGTGGTGCCGAGGATCTCGGCGGCCGAGGGCCGCGACGGGCCGGCCGCAGCCCGCGGCGGCACCGTTCCCGGCGGATCCGGATCACGATCGGGCACCATCACCTCGGCTTCGATTGACCCTGTTTTCGACCCCCGACTACGATGGAAAGCGCATTGCGGGTCTGCGCGCCCTCGACAGGGAGCAGGCCGCGCTCGTTACTGCAAGGTCTGTCGCCGCCCCAGCTCTCACTTGCTGCCTCAGTCATTGTCGGACGGAGGGCCCGCGACGCGCCGACACCACCACACCCGTCCGGAGATCCCACCGACATGACGTCCACCACCGAGGCTCGACCCCAGCACAGCACACCACAGGTCGCCGTGAACGACATCGGCACCGCGGAGGACTTCATGGCCGCGATCGACGCGACCATCAAGTACTTCAACGACGGCGACATCGTCGAAGGCACCATCGTCAAGGTCGACCGTGACGAGGTCCTGCTCGACATCGGCTACAAGACCGAAGGTGTCATCCCCTCCCGCGAGTTGTCGATCAAGCACGACGTCGACCCGAACGAGGTCGTCTCCGTCGGCGACGAGGTCGAGGCCCTGGTCCTGCAGAAGGAGGACAAGGAGGGCCGGCTGATCCTGTCCAAGAAGCGCGCGCAGTACGAGCGCGCGTGGGGCACGATCGAGCGGCTCAAGGAAGAGGACCAGGTCGTCGAGGGCACCGTCATCGAGGTGGTCAAGGGCGGGCTGATCCTGGACATCGGGCTGCGCGGCTTCCTGCCCGCCTCCCTGGTCGAGATGCGCCGGGTGCGCGATCTGCAGCCCTACGTCGGGCAGCGGCTCGAAGCCAAGATCATCGAGCTGGACAAGAACCGCAACAACGTGGTGCTCTCCCGTCGGCAGTGGCTGGAGCAGACCCAGTCCGAGGTGCGCAGCGAGTTCCTGAACAAGCTGGCCAAGGGCCAGGTCCGCTCCGGTGTGGTGTCGAGCATCGTGAACTTCGGTGCGTTCGTGGACCTCGGCGGCGTCGACGGTCTGGTGCACGTCTCGGAGCTGTCCTGGAAGCACATCGACCACCCGAGCGAGGTCGTCGAGGTCGGCCAGGACGTCACCATCGAGGTCCTGGACGTCGATCTGGACCGCGAGCGGGTCTCGCTGAGCCTCAAGGCGACCCAGGAGGACCCGTGGCGGCAGTTCGCCCGGACCCATCAGCTCGGGCAGGTCGTGCCGGGCCGGGTCACCAAGCTCGTCCCGTTCGGCGCGTTCGTCCGGGTCGAGGAGGGCATCGAGGGACTGGTGCACATCTCGGAGCTGGCCGAACGGCACGTGGAGATCCCTGAGCAGGTCGTCAACGTCGGCGACGAGATCATGGTCAAGGTCATCGACATCGACCTGGAGCGGCGCCGGATCAGCCTGTCGCTGAAGCAGGCCAACGAGGGCACCGTGGGCGACGCGGCCACGTTCGATCCCTCGGCCTACGGGATGGACGCCAACTACAACGACCAGGGTGAGTACATCTACCCCGACGGCTTCGACCCGGAAACCAACGACTGGCTGCCCGGCTATGAGAAGCAGCGGGCGGAGTGGGAACGGCAGTACGCCGAGGCGCAGACCCGTTTCGAGGCCCACCAGAAGCAGATCGCCTCGGCGCAGGCCGCGGACGCCGAAGCCAGCGGACCGACGTCGTACACCTCCGAGCCCACCGACTCCGGCACCCTGGCCACCGACGAGGCGCTCGCCGCGCTGCGGGAGAAGCTCGCCGGCGACCGCTAGTCCAGATCCGCCGCAGACCGGCCGGGCCCCGACTGGGGCCCGGCCGGTCTGCGTTTCGCCCATATCGGACGGTGCCCAGCCAATTTCAGGCGGTAGCGGTTGCGTGGCAGCCGATCGGCTGTTTGGCTGACGCCGCCAGTCCCCGGTCCTCTGCTCAGGGAGCGCACATGCGCCGTCGTACCTCCATCGCCGGAACGGCCCGGACAGCCGTCTGTCTGATCGCCCTGTCCGGGCTCGTCCTCGGTTCGGCTGGTGCGGCGGGTGCCGCCCCGGCCGCCGGCTCCGACCCCCTCGCCGTGCCGCAGTCCGTCCGCGATGCCACGACCCGCACCGGGGTCGTGGCACCTGCCCTGCGCGGGGCCACCGGGTCGGTGACGGTCTCGGTGAGGCTGTCCGAGGTGCCCCTGGCCGCCGCGGTCGCCGACGGCGCCATCCCGGCCGGGACCCTCCCGGACACCGCGACCCAGCGGGCCCGGACCGCCGCCGTGCGCGGCCAGCAGGACCGGTTCATGACCGCCGCCGCCCGGCTGGGGGCGCGCGAACTCGGCCGCTCCGCGCTGGCTGCCAACGTGGTCGCTGTCCAGGTGGACGCGGCCAAGGTCGCTGACCTGGCCGCCCTCCCCGGCGTCGTGAGCGTCAAGCCGGTCGCCAAGTACGAGATCCACGAGGACGCGTCGCAGTCGGGCAGCCTGGCCCAGGCCGCGCAGTACGTGCAGGCCGCTCCGGTGTGGGCCGAGGGGTACAGCGGTAAGGGTGTCACGGTCGCGGTCCTGGACTCCGGGGCGGACTACACGCACCGCAACCTCGGTGGCCCCGGCACAACGGCGGCCTACGACGCCTGCTACGCCCAGCGGGACGTCGCCCCCCGCGGTGGCTGCGCCAAGCTGTTCGGGCCCGGCGCGCCCAAGGTGGTCGGCGGCTACG
Organism: Mycobacteriales bacterium; assembly: GCA_038200385.1. Taxonomy (GTDB): domain Bacteria; phylum Actinomycetota; class Actinomycetes; order Mycobacteriales; family Geodermatophilaceae; genus JBBPYA01. Next base: position 16,873 of record JBBPYA010000087.1, on the reverse strand, counting down.
ACTTCATCGGGGAGTCCTGGAACGGCTCCACGGTCACCGACCTCAGCCCGGACCCCAACCCGATCGACTTCGAGGGTCACGGCACGCACGTCATCGACATCTCCACCGGCCACAGTGCCGACGACACGCACCGGGGCATCGCCTACGGCGCCGACGTCCTGGCGCTCAAAGTGTGCTCGGCAGTGGCCACCGCATGCAGCGGGGTCGCCCTGCTGCAGGCCGTCGACTACGCCCTGGACCCCAACGGTGACGGCAACATGGACGACGCCGCCAACGTGATGAACCTGTCCCTCGGATCCTCCTACGGCCAGCCGCAGGACGACCTCACCGTCGCGGTGGACAACGCGGTCCGGGCCGGCATCGTCGCCGTCATCTCGGCCGGCAACAGTGCCGACCGGCCGTTCATCGTCGGCTCGCCGTCCACGGCGGCCCGCGCGATCAGCGTGGCGCAGACCGCCCTGCCCGACGACGCGCTGTACCCGATCAAGGTCGTCTCCCCGATCATCCCGTCGCTGCAGGACAACACCGTGCGGTTCTCGGTGCTGCAGCCGTGGGGCGCCCCCCTGACCAGCACGATCACCGGCACGTTGGCCCAGCCGGTTCCCAACCTGGGCTGCGCCGCATCGGACTTCTCCTCGTTCCCGGCCGGATCGGTGGCCCTGATCATGCGCGGGTCGTGCGCGGCCTCGCTGAAGGCGCAGAACGCCCAGGCCGCCGGGGCGACAGCCGCGGTGATCTGGAACAACGTGCCCGGTGACCCCCCGACGTTCTCCTTCGGCGGCGGCGAGCCGGTCGTGATCCCGACCCTGACGATCTCGATGGACGCCGGTCAGGCGCTGGTTGACGCCGACGCCAACGGCGACGTCAACGTCGTCATCGACCCGGCAGCGGCGATCTCGCTGACGAACACCACGGTCGGCACCTCCAGCCGCGGACCTCGCATCGCCGACGGTGCGGTCAAGCCGGACATCGGCGCGCCGGGTGCCTGGCTGTCCGCCGAGGTGGGCACGGGCAACGAGGAGACCAACTTCGGCGGGACCTCCGGCGCGGCGCCCGTGGTCACCGGATCGGCCGCCCTGGTGATCGACAAGTTCCCCGGCGTTCCGCCCGCGGTGATCAAGTCCCGGCTGCTCAACGGCGCCAGCACCGAGAACAAGACGCCGGACTCCAACGCCAACCTGTACCCGACCCCGATCACCCGGGTCGGCGCGGGCGAGGTGCGGGTACAGCCGGCCGCGGACCACCGGGGTGTCCTGCTCAACACCCAGCAGGGCAGCGGCAACCTGTCCTTCGGGCTGCCCCGGCTGGACACGCCGCGCAGCTACTCGATCGCGCTGAAGCTCGGTAACACCGGGCGGAGCACCGCGACGTACCAGCTGCAGTCGGTGTTCCGGGATCCGGCCGACGCCGCCACCGGCGCGGTCCGGCTGGACGTTCCGGCCTCGGTCACGGTGCCGGCCGGTGCGATCCGCGACGTGCGGGCCACGCTGACCATCAACCCGGCGAAGCTGCCGGTCTGGCCGTTCACCGGCAACGCCGGGTCCGACGGGGACGGCTCCACGCTCAACGGCCCGGAGTACGACGGGTTCGTGCTGGCGACGTCCTCGGCAGAGACGCTGCACCTGGGCTGGCAGGTGCTCCCGCGCCGGTCCGCCGACGTCAGCGCCGACGGCAAGGTCGCGCTCGGCGCCAGCCGCACGGGCACGCTGTCGCTGACCAACCGGTCGGCCGTGCAGACCGGGGTGGCCAACGTGTACGGCCTGACCGGCGTCAGCCCGCGGCAGCCCATCCCGGGCCCCGGTGACCCGGGATCGGCCGGGTCCAACGTCGCGGTCATCGATCTGGACTCGGTGGGAGTCCGGGACAGTCTCACCTCCGACCGGATCCAGTTCGCCATTGCCGGTCGGCAGCGACAGGCCGTCCCGCTCTACCCGGCTGGGTACGAGGTCGACATCGACACCAACCGGGACGGGACGCCGGACTACGCGGTCTACCAGCAGGAGGCGGGCGGATTTGGCAGTACCGGCCAGAGCCTGGTCTACGTCCTGAACATCGGGACCGGCGTCGCGACGGCGTACTACTACACGATCGCCGACTTCGATTCCTCGACGGTGGTGTACACGGTGCCCCGCTCGGTGCTCGGGCTGTCCCGCGGTAAGACGTTCGACTTCTCGGTGCTGGCCTACGACGACTACTTCTCCGGTCTGGTCACCGATTCGATCGCGGGGATGACCTGGACCGTGGGGCAGCCCCGGTACAGCGTCGAGGGGGGCACGGACAAGGTGGTCGTGCCGCCGGCGTCGACCACGCAGTCGCTGGTCACGGCCAACGTCAATCCGGGCCCGTCCACCCAGTTCGGGCTGTTGCTGCTCTTCGACCGGAACCTGTCCACGGACGCGCAGGCTGTGCCGGTGACTGGGGGACCCCCGGCTCCGTGATCAGTTCGGCACCGGACCTGTCCCGTTCGCGGGGCGGGTCCGGTGCTGTCTTCGTGACGGGCCTGCTCGTGGTGCTGCTGTCCGGATGCACGGCCGGTAGCACTGCCGCCGGGCCGGCTTCGACCACCGCGAGGAGTACCTCGGCGGTGGCGAGCAGTTCTCCGGCTCCGACGTCCACACCGGTCGCGCCGCCGCTCGCGCCTCCGGCGGACTGCGGCGGATTGCTGTCGGTGACCGAGGTGCCCGCGGCCCTCGGGGTCGGGCTGCCCGGCTCCGTCTCCTACGTGCGCGGCCAGCCGCTGCCCGGTATCGGCCGCACCGACCGGATCACCTGCGGCTACGGCGTGGTCGTCGGGCCGGACGGCAAGAAGCAGCCCCCGCAGCTGGAGATCTCGGTGTCCAGCTATACCGACGACACCGCTGCGGCCGACCGGATCGAGATCACCACGAACGACCGGCAGGCTGCCGGGGACCGGATCAGCACCACGACCGTCGGGGACATCCCGGCGATGCTGCTGGCGGGGGTGCTGGGCACCACCCTGGTCTTCGCCGACGGCACGTTGACCTACTCCTTGAGCCTGGTCCCCGGAGTGCTGCCGGCCGACCGGATGGCCGCGGGACTGACCGGCGTCGCGACGGCAGTGCGGGCCAACGTGACCGCACCCGGCTGAGCTGTCCGTCGCCGCGCGGGGGAGGCGCTGCGGAGTTGACGATCAGAGGCTGAGAATCAGCGCGAACGCCGCACGCGGGTTCCCGCCGGTCCTGGCCAGGAATGCCCAGCTGTGCCGCCGGGCTGGCCTCAGGTAATGCACCCAGCGGACCCGCCGGTGGGACAGTGCGCGGTCCACCGCCTCGATCTCGCGGCAGTAGACCCGGTCGGCGCGACCCCGCCGGTGCCGCCCGCAGACGTTTCCGGGCCGTGCGTGTCTGGCCATCGACGCTGCTGCCTCTCCTGCCGGAAGTCTCCACCCGCACCGTAGGGTTCGGAGCGGGACCCCGTGGGCAGGCGCGCCGTCCGCGGGCCGATGGAGGGGGCTGACCGTGCTGATCGGGCTGACCGGGGGGATCGGGGCGGGCAAGAGTGCCGTCGCGTCCCGGCTGCGCGAGCTCGGGGCCCTGGTCGTGGATGCCGACGCGGTGGCCCGGGACCTGGTTGCTGCGGGCACCCCCGGGTTGGCCGCGGTCGTCGCGGAGTTCGGCACCGCCGTTCTCGCCGCCGACGGCAGCCTGGACCGGGCGGCCCTCAGCGCGCTCGTGTTCGCCGACGCCGACGCCGACGCCCGGGCCCGACTTAACGCGATAGTTCACCCGCTCGTCTCCCGGCGCAGTGCCGAACTCGTCGCGGCGGCCCCTCCGGACGCGGTCGTCGTGCACGACGTCCCGCTGCTCGTGGAGAACGGCCTGGCCCCGGGATACGAGCTCGTCGTGGTCGTCGAGGCCGACGAGGTGGCGCGGATCCGGCGGTTGCGGGCCGACCGGGGGATGTCCGAGCAGGACATCCGGGGGCGGATGTCGGCGCAGGCGACCGACGCGCAGCGCCGCGCGGTGGCCGACGTCGTGCTGGGCAACTCCGGCTCCCTGGCCGAGCTGCACGAGAAGGTGGACCGGCTCTGGGCGGACCGGCTGGCGCCGGTCGCTGGGTAGCATCCGGATACCGACGACACGCCGGAGGCCGACCATGCGCTCGCGGATCGCAGTCGCCGGAGTGCTGCTCGGCGTCCTGGCGGTGTCTGCGTGCAACACGGTCGTCGCCGGTTCCGGCGTGCTGACCGGAACTCCCGCCGGGGGCCCCTCGCCCGCGGCCACCAGCGGCGCTCAGAGCAGCACGCCGCCCACCGACGCTCCCACCGCCTCGGTGTTCCAGCTCGGTCAGACCGGGACGGTCACCGATGAGAACGGCGCGCCGCTGGCCGACATCACCGTTGCGGACGCGGTCCAGACCACCGATCCGCCCGACGAGTTCTCCGACCCGCCGCAGGGTGTCTTCCTGTCCGCCACCGTCACCCTCACGAACATCGGGGAGAAGGTCTTCAGCGTGGCGCCGTTCGACTTCGTGGTCGGATACCCCGACGGTTCCCGGATCCAGTACGGCGACGGGAGCAAGGGGGCCTTCGGCTACGACAACATCCTGCCCACCGCCGATCTTGGCCCGGGGGAGACGCTGGTCGGCGAGGTCGTCTTCGATGTCGATCCGGACGTCGCCGGTCCGCAGATCCTCTATCTCGACCTCAGCGGCCGGGCCCTCGGTGCATGGATGGTGCCCTGACCGTTCGTCGGGTTGCTTGCGGCCGGGACTGGCAGCATGATCCATACTCGGGGGACAGGCAGTAGTGATACGACTACCGACGATCCGCCGGGTAGGGACATCGCGACTTCCTCCGTACCGCCGCACGGCTCCTCCGGCGGATGGCGACGGGTCGCGCCGTTCGCGGCCCTGGGCGCGGGTGGATTCCCTGTCTCCGTCGTCGTACCGCCCGAATCGCCGACCGCATCGCTCGCAGCTGCGGTAGCAGCCGGACTCACGCTCGTCGTGGTCCTGCTCGTCCCGAGGCGAGGGGTTCCGGGACGGACCGCGGTGCTTCCACCGCTGGCCTGCATGCTCATCGTCGTCCTGCGAGACCAACGGCCGGGACCGCGTCGAGGTTGACGTCGCTGATCCGCCGTCCGAGAGTGGGCGATACTGGGATCGACCTGTGCCGGCGCGGTCCTGCGATACTGGCTGCGACCTGCGAATACCCCCGCTGACCTGCGGATCCCAGGCATCGGCCGGTACGCCGAATCCCTCCGAGTCAGAACGCAGACCTCGTGCTGACCAGGTTGGCTGGCAGCTGCGCCGTCACTGTCGTCCCGCCGCCCGCGGTCGAGGTGATTTCCAGCTGCCCTCCCACCTCGGCCAGCCGCTGCGTCATTCCCGCCAGCCCCGTTCCCTCCTCTCGTCGCCCCGGGTCGACCCCCGGCCCGTTCAGCGGGGTCTCGATCGACCTGGTCAGCGACGGCATCCTGATCGGCACCGGCAGCATCATCAGCCCCAGCCTGGGGTTCCTGCTCGCGCTCGGCCAGGTTCCGGCCGACGGCCCAGAGGCTTCGCCGCCGCCGCGACCCTGCGCCGCAACGGGGTCCCCCGACGTCACCGGCTGCTGCTGGCCGCCGCGTTCGCCGTGCCGGTCCTGGCCGGCGCCACCCTGGGCTGGTTCGCGCTGCGCTCAGCGTCTGAGTTGGTCACCCTCATCGTCCTGGCCCTGACCGGCGGCGCGCTGCTCACCGTCGTGATCGAGGAGATGGTCCCCGAGGCGCACGAGGGCGACACCTCCCGGTGGGGCACGGTCTTCCTCACCGCCGGCTTCGCGATCTTCGGCGCCGTGTCGGTCTACATCGGCTAACGGGTCGAGCGCCGACGTCACCGTCGAGGGCAATCGTCAGCATGCCGATAGGCGATCGGCTCGCGACGCAGGTTGTGTCATGAGCAGGGTCTTGGGCGGGGGCTATACGGCCGGCTCGGCCGCCAGCTCAGGCACCCATGCTCTCCCGCAGCCGGCCAGTGATCACCGGAATGTCAAGCGGTGGGAACTGAACGAGACCAGCGAAGTCCCATCCTCCTTCGGTCCACTCGGAGGCGATGACCCACCGCCAGCCGGCACGCGGGGTACTGGGCGCTGGGTCGTGGACATCCCAATCCCGAATCCGGCTCTGCAGTTCATCGGCCTGGTCATCCCCAACCGGGAAGAGTGCTGCGACGAAGGCAGTCAAGTCGGAGGCAGTCGGAAACGAGATCTCCGCAGAGTCGGCCAACTCGTGTACTGGCAGCACTAACGAGTCCGGACGAATTTCCTGTGAAATTTCGAGGACGTTCGTAAAAGGGGCTTTTTCTGCTCAGGAAACCCGCGAAACGCGCTACCCGGCTGGCTACACGAGTACAACCATCACCGGCCCCACACCGCGATCGGCGGCAAACCCCCGATCACCCGCTTGACCAACCTGTCCGGGCAGGACGGCTAGCCCCGTCCGGCCGCCCACAACGGCAACTGCAGCCCGTCGCTACCCAGCCCGGCACCGCGGGTGGGCGGGCGTAGATGTAGACGACACCACGAGTAGGCACGGTGACCTCCGGTCGACGAGGAGCGCCTTCCCCAGCGGCCTCGACGGGCGGTCACGTGCTGGCGCCATTGTGCCTCGTGGGGCGGCTGTTACGCCAGCAGCCCGCCGATGCGGCAGGATCGGGCCATGCCGGCCCGCAGGACACCCGCCGATCCGCTGTCGCGGCTGCGGGCCCTGTGCGTGGCCCTGCCGGAGACAACCGAGCGGGTCAGCCACGGCGAGCCCACGTGGTTCGTGCGGGACAAGAAGGTCTTCGTGTCCTACGCCAACCAGCACCACGACGACCGCGTCGCGTTCTGGTGCGCGGCGCCGCCGGGCGAGCAGGAGGTGCAGGTGGCCACCGCCCCGGACCGGTTCTTCCGCCCGCCCTACGTCGGCGGGCGGGGCTGGCTCGGCGTACGGCTGGACGTGGCCGTCGACTGGTCGGAGATCGAGGAGATCGTCCGCGACGCCTACCTGCAGATCGCGCCCAAGCGGTTGGCGGCCCAGCTGGGCGACGCCTGATTCCCTACGCCGCGACGACGTGGCGTGCGACGGCCGCTGCTAAGCCGGCCCCGCGGTGGCCCAGCGCGGCGTAGTGTCGGGCGCCGGTGGCGGAGGGCGACGAACCGTTCGCGCTGCCACCTCGAACGTTCAGCGGATGAGCCGGCGCCCTCGGGCCGCATGGCGGGCCGCAGATGGCGGGGACACAGGGGGTTGCGATGCGTCGGTGGGCGGTACTGGCCGGGCTGCTGCTGGCGCTCGCGGGCTGCGGGGGCGACCCGGCGCAGAGCGTGGCACCGGCGACGCCGACCAGCGCCGCACCGGACGACGTCTTCACCACGACCATGGACAGCACCGCCCCGAACTGGCGTCAGGACTTCGCCGTCGAGGGCGTGGACACCACGCAGTCGCCGCAGCTGGCGATCCTGGCGGCGGAGACCGCCTGCAACCGGTTCGTGAGCATGCCGGTGGACAAGGTGCTGCTGTCCTTCCTGGGCGGGGAGTTGCCTCCGGAGACCATCGGCAGCATGGTGTACGCCGCCACCGTCGCCTACTGCCCCAAGTACACCGACGTGGTGCAGGCCTACGCCGACGCGCACCGGCAGCCGGGCGGGTAGTCCCGCGCCGCGACCCGGTCACGACCGGAGCGCCCTGAACGGCGTACTCAGGCCGGGACGGACAGGGACAGCGCGAAGTCCCCGGCCGGATCGGTCCACCACCGCGCGAGCCACAACCCCGCGGCCGCCAGCTCGTGCTCGATCCGCTCGCGCCGGAATTTGGTCGAGATCTCGGTGCGCAGCTGCTCCCCGCGGCGAAGCGGACCTCGGTCTGCAGCGCCGGCAGCCGCACCACCTGGGCCCGGACGGCAGCCGCATCTCGATCCACTCCCGTTCGGCGTCCCACCGCGCGACGTGCTCGAAGGCGGTGAGGTCGAAGTCGGCGCCGAGCTCCCGGTTGATCACGACGAGGACGTTGCGGTTGAAGGCCGTGGTGACGCCCTGCGCGTCGTCGTACGCCGCGACCAGCCTGTCCGGGTCCTTGACGAGGTCGGTGCCGAGCAGGAAAGCGTCGCCCGGGCCCAGGGTCGCGCGGATCGCGGCCAGGAACACCGCCCGCTGGTCGAGATCGAAGTTGCCGATCGTCGAGCCCAGGAACGCGACGAGCTGCCGGCCGTCGCGGGGCAGCAGGTCCAGGTGCCGCTCGAAGTCGCCGACGACCGCCTGCACCTCGAGGGCGGGGTAGTCGGCGGCCACGGCGGCACCGGCCTCGGTGAGCACGGTCGGGTCGACGTCGAACGGCGTGAACCGGCGCAGCGTCCCGCCGGAGTGCAGGGCGTCGAGCAGCAGCCGGGTCTTCTCCGATGTCCCGCTACCGAGTTCGACCAGGGTCTCGGCGCCGGTGAGTCCGGCGATCTCGGTCGCGTGGGCGACCAGGATGGCGCGTTCGGTGCGGGTCGGGTAGTACTCCGGCAGCCGGGTGATCTCGTCGAACAGGATGCTGCCCCGCTCGTCGTAGCAGTACTTCGACGGGAGCGAATTGGGCGAGGCGGTCAGCCCGGCCCGGACGTCGGCGAGCAACTCCTCGGCGTAGCTGTCCGGGGCCAGGTGGGTGGCGACGGCGATGGTCACGCGGCGTCCTCCAAGGGGGTAAGTGCGACGTCGCCCCCGGTCACGTCGAGACGGTGGCGGTCGGGGACGTCGACCCAGTCCGGGTCGTCGTCGTAGGGCTCGCTGGCGACGGCGACGCCGTCGGGGGCGACCAGGTAGTCAACGTGTCGCCCCAGGTGGTCGCGAGCACGCGGGTGCCGTCGGTGAGCAACAGGTTGAGCCGGGCTGACGGATCGCGCCGGGCCACCGACCGCACCGTGTCCGCGAGGGAGTCCGCTCCGGCGCCGAAGACCTCCGCGGCGAGCAGGGCGGAGTCACACATCGACTCGGCGGTGGGTCGGGCCGCCAGCGCGCGGCGGTCGATCCGGCCGTTGTGGGACAGCAGCCAGCGGCCGTGCCGGAACGGCGCCGGGGCGCTCTCGTCGATCGGCATCCCCACCGTGGCCGAGCGCACTGCGGCCAGCACGCAGGACGAGGTCAACGCCGGCGCCACCGAGCCGAACGACGCATCTGTCCACAGTGGACGAGCGGAGCGCCAGCGGGCTGAGCGGCGCTTGGGATGCGCGGTGAACCCGGCCGCGGCGACCAACCGGTCGAGAGCCTTCTTTTCTGCCGCGCAGATGGGCAGGGTCGCCGCGCGACGTGGTCGAGCCCCGACCAACTCACTCGAGCGGAGATCGGCGGCCAGCTCGAGCCGGCGGCGGGGCCGGTGCGCCACCCGGACGGTCAGCATGCTAACGCCACGCCGGCCAACGCCCGAGCCTTCCGTCAGGAGCGTGCAACGCGGGCGGGTCAAGATCTCCGCCCGAGCGGCGGCCCGCGACGGCACAAGCACGCCGACCCCCGTGGCGGTGGCTGGTCAAGGGCCCACCATCGGGCATGTCCGCCGTGAACCTAACCCTCACCAGGGGCTCCCCTCGCGCCGGCGTTAAGGCCTGGCAGGCAAGCGTCATTCTCATCACCGTTTGGCATAAACGAGGCTCTGACCTGCTGAGATCGGCTATGTGGAGGTCTTAAACACCGCCCATGGGCGGCCCGCCCCGGATCTGCGGCAACGGGACACAACCGTGTAGCTGGGCGGTCTGAACCGGCTGCGATCAGAAATCGCTAAGACCTCGGCGGACCGTGGGCGCTGTCACGGCACCGACAACCCGGAGGGACCCATCCGATGACCGCCGCGCGCAGGCTTCCGAGCCAATCTAAACCGCGTTGGGCCGACTGGCCGGCAGACGCCGACGCCGACGCCGCCCTCAGGGCGGCCGCGTTGACCTGGGCGCCGTCAGCCGCGCCGCTGCGTCGCCGTGGAAGGGCAGGCGCACGCAGATGATCGAATTGTCCACCCCGCGGATGCACGTCGCGATTCTGCTGGACCAGCTGCACGCCGCCGATCACCACCAGATCGTCGGCCGCTGGCCGAGCCTACTGATTGTCACCGAGAACGCCAGCCTGCAACTCGACCCCGCACCCGGACTCACCCGCGCCCAGGTAACGCTCGTCTCAAGCTGGCTGCTGTACCAGGTCGTCCGCTGGGACGAGGCCATCCGGTGTTGCAACAGCACCGCGGTGGATCAGCGAATCGACCTGACGGAAGCAGTGGAAGGGATCTGAGTGATGACCCAGAGCGAGATTGATCACCCCTGCGACAGCGTCGTCGTCGACGAGTTGCTGACGGTGGCGCAGGACGGGAACTACCTCGGAACCGGTGAACGCTTCGTCCGTCGTCTTGTGGCCGAACGACGCATCTCCTACGTGAAGCTCGGAACCTACGTCCGGCTGCAACGGTCGACGCTGGACGACTTCATCGAGGCCTGCCGCGTCCGAGCGACTAGCTCTACGACAACCGGGAAGAGCAATTCCCCGCCGTCGACAAGCAGATCCCCTGGAACGCGAGTTTGGGCTTGGCAACCCGACGGTGAGAGGAGTGACCCATCATGACCAGACCCAATGCCAAGCAGAACCTCACGCTCAAGGCGGCCGCCGCCTGGTATGGCGTCAGTGAGCGGACCCTCCGCCGCAGGATTGCTGAGGGCCGGCTCCCGGCATACAGGATTGGACCCAGGTCCATTCGTGTGAGCGCAGAAGATGTGGCCGCGCTGGCGAAGCGCATCCCATCGGCGTAAATGCCTGATGCGACGTACTTCATGATGCGGGAGCGCTCACCGCGGCCCAGGCCGACGACCTGTATGAGCTGGTGTCCGAAAGGGCCGCCGCCGGCCGGCCGCTGATCCCGACCTCCAACCGGGCCCCACCGACTGGTGCGCCCTGTTCCCCAACCCCCGTCGTGGCCGAGTCACTGCTCGATCGGCTGATCAACATCAGCCACCAGATCCTGATGGACGGACCCAGCTACCGGCCCCGCAAACGGCCCCGGGACGACACCGACCAGCCAGCCGACGTCAACAGGGCGTTGACGTCGTGTCCCTCCCTGTTCGCTGCACTACACCACCGACCCGCCGACCCGAATGCACTGCCGCCTCCTCGCCGTCGTCCGCCACGGCCACATCGCCTTGTGCGACTCCTGCGACCGACGACGCTCCACCCTCGGCAAGGAACTGCCTCCACCTGCAGCCGCCAGCGGCGCGGTGCCCCGCCCCATGAAGGAGCACCGCTGCCGCCTGACGGTGGGTCCACCGCACCGTCGTATGGCAGCCGCAGGAAGGCGGTGGTGACCGCGAGCGAGCGCCGGCCAGCGGCCACCGCGCCAGCGGACACGAGCGGCATATTGCACGTAAGTTGCACGGCCGAGGAGGGATGGCTGGAACTGGCCTTCTGACCTGGGCTCTCGTGGTGGGCGATACTGGGATCGAACCAGTGACCTCTCCGGTGTGAACGGAGCGCTCTCCCGCTGAGCTAATCGCCCTCGGACCGCAGCTACCTTACCGACCCGCGCGCCCCGCCGATCGGCGCCGGGTACCGGGAGCCCGGGCGCCTGGCTCAGCGCCAGAGCGGCACCCAGTCGGGGATCCAGTCCGGAACCCCGGTCAGGTGCAGGCTCAGCACGAGCACGCCGTACACGAGGGCCGCTGTGAGCAGCCCGATCAGCAACCGGGCCCACGTCGGCTGGCGCATCACCCACTGGGTCCACGCCCTGACCTTGCTCTTGGTGAACTGCAGCAGCCGGCTGGCCCACTCGAACTCGCTGGCCAGGACCGCCAGGCCGGCGATGACGACCAGCCAGCCGGGTCCGGGCAGCGGGATCGCCGCGAACCCGGCGACCACGATGAGCGCGCCGACCACACCGACCGCCACCCGGTACGGCGTGCGGGTGGCCGGGTTGGACCGCAACCGTTGCCGCAGGCTGGGCCGGTCCGATTGTGAGTCGGACTCGGACCCCTTGCCGGTGTCGTCAGTGCGCTGGCTCAGCTTCCCACCGTCCCGGTCGCGACGAGCTCCGTCGGGCGAGTCGGAGCGCTTCGGCCGGACTCGACACTCACGGCGTACCCCTGGTACTGATCGAGCCCGGTCGACGTCGAGCTTACGGTGCGCACGTCCAGGCTCGGCTGCACCACGTCAAAGGTGCCCAGCGGCACCGGAGCGAGCGAGGGCCGCAGCCCCCACAGGACGAGGGTCTGGGTGTCGTGGTCGTTGATCGGCAGCCCGGCGGACATCACCTTGGCGGCCCCGTCGTGCACGACGACCATGCCTACCGAGCTCCCGTCGGAGTTCTGCAGCGGAGCGACCCGGTAGATGCCGCCGTCGTTGAGCTGGCCGATGACCTGCGCCTGCGCGGCGGCCACGGTCTGGGAGCTCGTCGCCTCGCTGCGCAACTCGACGTTCCAGACGCCCAACCCGACGATCAACGCCAGCGCGCCGACCATCGCCATCGCGCGGGCCAGCATGGTGGAGCGCCGGGAGAGGCGACCGGCGGCGAGCAGTCCGCCGCGCTGCCCGCCCGGGCCGACCGGTGCCTTGCCGCCGCGGCCGGGTCCACGCCCGGCCGTGGAACCGGTGCGGCGCCGGTGTCCCACGCCGGAGGCGACGGCGGTCTGCGAGGCCGGTTCGGTCACCAGGCGCGGTTCGGATGCGGCCGCGGCCAGGATCCGGGCCCGCAGCCCGGCCGGCGGCTCCTCCGGCCGCAGCGACAGGGCTAGCTCGCCACACAGCTCCTGAGCGTCCTGAACTGTGTCCGTGCACCGGACGCACTCGGTCAGGTGGCGGGCGAAGCGCGCCTCGTCGTCGGGCTCCAGGGCCTTGACCGCCCAGCCGACCGCCAGCTGGTCGTACTCCTCGTGTCCCCGTCGTGCGGTGTCGTCGCTGCTCACAGCCCCGCTCCCTCACCCAGTGCGATCTCGGGGAACCCGACGCCTCCGAGCGCTTCCTTGAGCCGGCGCATCCCAGCCAGCATGCGGGTCTTGACCGTCCCCAGCGGCGCCCCGGTCAGGGCGGCCACCTCCCGCTGCGTGTACCCACCGAAGTAGGCCAGGGTCAGTGCCTCGCGCTGAACCTCGGGCAGGGCCAGCAGCGCCCGGCGTACGCCGGCCCGCTTGAGCGATCCGATCACCTGGTCCTCGACGTCGGGCCCGGCGGACTCAGTGCTGAGCAGGCTCTCGTCCTCCTCGGCAGCCTTGGTGCGCCTGCGGCGCAGGGCCTCTTCGCGGCGGACAGCGTCGACCGCCTTGTGGTGGGTCATCGCCAGCAGCCAGCTACTGAACGCCCCGCGGTCCGGCTTGAACTTGTCCGGATCCCGCCAGAGCGCGAGAAACACCTCCTGGACGACGTCCTCGGCCAGCACCGGGTCGCCGATGATCCGGCGGGCCAGGCTGTACGCCGGGCGCCCGTACCGGTCGTAGAGCTCCTCAAGGGCAGCGGAGTCCCCGGCCACCAGTCGCGCGACCAACTCGGCATCGGCCTGCTTGCCCGAACCGGTCGAGCGCGGTTGTGCCCGAGTCACGACAGCAATCCTCACACAGTCTCTTCGGAGCCGACCGCTCCCGCGGATTGCCGGTGCGCCCGTCACCGCCGCCGCGACCACTCGTTGAACCGGCTGTCACACGAAATCTGTTGGCGGGGATGTACGGGGAAGGACGATCGGGTGAGCGTCGGCCGTGTCGAGATGGGCTTGATCCTGCGCATGCTCACCGACTCCGCCACCACGCCGGTGAGCAGCCGGTTGTGCTACGACTGCGCCGACCCGTACACCGTGCGCCTGCGCTTCCCGGGCCGTTCCGGCCCGATCGAATGGTTGTTCGCCCGCGAGCTGCTCGACATGGGGCTGCTCCGTCCCACCGGTGAAGGTGACGTGCGGGCCTGGCCGGCCGAGTCCGGGCGTCAGATCTTCCTGGACCTCAGCTCGCCGTCCGGCCAGGCGCTGTTCTCCGCCGACTCCGCGCGGATCCGCTCCTTCCTCAACCGCACCTGGAGCCTGGTCCGCCCCGGTGAGGAGAGCGGATGGCTGTCCTGGGACTCGCACCTGAGGGCGTTGCTCGACGGCGCCTCGGACATCGTGCCGCCCGAGCATCACTGACGCCGCGACCCGGGTTCGGGTTTGAGAGCCGTTCCGGGCGTCGGCTAGAGTCGGCCCGGCTCGGACCGGGCTAGGCTTGCCGGTGCACGCGGACGTGGCTCAGTTGGTAGAGCATCACCTTGCCAAGGTGAGGGTCGCGGGTTCGAATCCCGTCGTCCGCTCGGAGGAGGCTGGCCCATAGGCTCGCCGCACTTCGGTGGAGTGGCCGAGAGGCGAGGCAACGGCCTGCAAAGCCGTCCACACGGGTTCAAATCCCGTCTCCACCTCGATAGTTGCGACCGTTCCCGGTCGTGCTGCACCCGGGCGATTAGCTCAGTGGGAGAGCGCTTCCCTGACACGGAAGAGGCCACTGGTTCAATCCCAGTATCGCCCACTTCGCAATATCGCCCCTGCCGGGAGCTCGCCATCACCCCGGGCGCAATGGCCTGCAGTAGTGCAGGGGCAGGGGCAGGGGCCGTTGGCCTGATGGCGCATGGCAGACACGTGCCAGACCGGACGGCCTTCGCAGCGACCGGATGCGTCGGGCGCAACGCCTCGAAGGTGTCGCGGGTGACCAGCTACCAGACCATCGTCGAGCTGCCCGAAACCGCCCGAATCGCCAGCCATCCCCGCCGTGCCCGAGCTGGTGCCGCCTGGCAGAAGGAGGCGCTGGGGATGCGGCCGAGCCGGATCGTCGTCGGCGAGGATTAGAGCGCTTCCAGCTTCAGACCCGGTGCCGGGAAGGTCTGCGCGACCTCACCCTCGGGGTGAATGTCATGAAGTGGCCGATCTGGCGGCCGGACATCGTCGTCCGGACGACCACCCAGTCACCCTCGGCGACAACCGTGTGGATAGTCCAGCGCAGGTCCGCGTAGGCGGAGTGAAGCCAGTCGTAGGTCGCGCAGGCCCCGGCCACTTCCGGCTGGCGGGCGGCCGGTGGTTCGGCCACTGCCTCGTCGTTGTGCATGGTGGGCGCGATGATCGCCGACGCTTCCGCGTCGTCTCAGTCCTCCATCAACCGGAAGTCGCGGATGGCGAGGTAGTGGGCGATGTCGATGCCGCTGCGCGTCGATGTCTCGGACATGGAAGTCCCCCCACAGAGATGCCCACAGCAATGCTCTGCCGCCTGCGCAGCCGCGTCTAGCTACTTCGACCTGAAGAAGTCGAAGCCGATTGCGCTGCAGCGCAGGGGTTCCGCTCGGCGTGCCGTCCGTGTTGAGGGCGGGAATGGCGAGATCATGGTCGTGTCGGGGCGGTCGGGTGAGCACAAGGAGCGGCGGGTGCTGCGGACACGAGCGGTGGATGTGAGCTTGTGGGAGGCGGTGTTGCCGCCGGAGGTGCTGCGGCTGCCGGACGAGCTCGCCCGGGTCGACGCGCTGTTGGACGATCCGGTGTTCTTCGCGCCGTTCGTGCCGTTCTTCGACCCGCGGGTGGGTCGGCCGTCCACGCCGATGGAGGTCTACCTGCGGATGATGTTCCTGAAGTTCCGTCACCGGCTCGGATACGAGAGCTTGTGCCGGGAGGTCAGTGACTCGATCACCTGGCGCAGGTTCTGCCGCATCCCGATCGATGGGAAGGTTCCGCACCCGACGACGTTGATGAAGCTCACCACCCGCTGCGGCACCGCGGCCGTGGACGGTTGCAACGAGGCGCTGCTGGCCAAGGCGGCTGAGGCCAAGCTGCTGCGCACTAACCGGCTGCGGGCCGACACGACGGTGGTCCCGGCCGACGTGGCCTATCCGACCGACTCCGGGCTGCTGGCCAAGGCGATCCGACGGATCGCGGTCACCGGCCGGCGGATCCAGGCTGCCGGTGGAGCAACGCGCACCCTGGTGCGGGACCGCAGCCGGACCGCCGGCAAGCGGGCACACGGGATTGCCGCGAAGCTGCGGATGCGCAGCGCGCAAGGCAAGGACGAAGCCCACGCGGTCGTGAAGCGGATCACCGGGGAACTGGCCGACCTGGCCGAACGGGCCGCCAACGACGCCGAGCGGTTGCTGAGCAACGCCCGGCGCGCGCTGCGCCGGGCGCAGGCCAAGGCTGAGGCGCTGGCCGCGGCCGGTGAGCGTGATGCTGCAGCCGGTCGACGCCGCGGCCGGCTCCGGCGGGCGGTCGACGACCTGACCGCACTGCTGGAGGCGACCCGTCAGGTCGCTGCGCAGACCCGGCAGCGAGTCGCCGGCATCACCCCGGCTGGGGCGACCCGACGGGTCAGCCTGCACGAGGGCGATGCCCGACCGATCGCCAAGGGACGGCTGGGCAAGCCGGTGGAGTTCGGCTACAAGGCGCAGGTCGTCGACAACGACGACGGCGTCGTGCTCGACCACAACCTGGAACAGGGCAACCCCCCGGACGCGCCGCAGCTGACCCCGGCGGTCGAGCGCGTGAAGCGCCGCACCGGGCGCAAGCCCACAACCGTGACCGCCGACCGGGGCTACGGTGAGAAGAGAGTCGAGGACGACCTGCGCCAGGCAGGGGTGCGCCACGTCGTCATTCCCCGCAAGGGCAAGCCCGGCAAGGCCCGGCAAGCCGAGGAACGAAGGCCCGCGTTCCGCAAGACGATCAAGTGGAGAACCGGCAGCGAGGGCCGGATCAGCAGCCTCAAGCGTGGCTACGGCTGGGATCGCACCCGTCTGGATGGCACCGAAGGAGCCCGGATCTGGATCGGACAGGCAGTTCTGGCGCACAACCTCGTCAAGATCGGAACCCTGGCCGGGTAGTCCGAACTTGACCGAAGATCAACAAACCCCGGCCACGGGCGGCCGACGACCTGAAACACCGGCCTGACACTTCTTCAGGTCGAAGTA
>JBBPYA010000086.1:0-9666 GCA_038200385.1 Mycobacteriales bacterium | reverse complement strand
GGCGGCGGGTACACGCGCAGGAACGGCGCCCGCATGGTGGCCGCGACCTCCAGCACCTCGGCCAGCCGGTGGCTTCCCAACGGCCAGCTGCCGGGGGCGTCGATGCCGCACAGGTGCAGGCCGGAGTCCCGCAGGCAGGCCTTGGCCTCGGCGATCGAGGTCGGGTCACCGGGGACCAGGTGTCCGCCCGGCCCGGCGGTGAGTTCGATCGAGTCCACCCCGACCTCGGCCAGGGCGGACACCACCTGGGCGAGCGGCAGCGCCGGCAGTGCTCCGGACACCACCGAGAGACCGGCGGTCCGGCCGGTCTCCGGCAGGGTCATGGTGGAGGTCATCGGTTCCCCCTTGTTGACACCTTGTCATATATCGTATCTCATATTCCAACAGTCCTGAGCGCGATGGGGCGCCCGGAGTCCGGACCCACACGTCCCACCTACGTCTGAGGAGACCGGGGATGTCATTGAACCGTCGTCGGCTGGAATCCATGCGGAGCCAGTCGAGCAACCTCGAGAACGCCGTCATCGACGAGATGCTGAACGGAGGCCTGTCGCGGCGGGACTTCCTGCGGATCGGGTCGGTCGTGGGCCTGTCCATCCCGGCCATGGGAGCCGTGCTCACCGCGTGCGGCTCGGGCAGCACCAGCACGAAGCCCTCGGCCACGGCGGCGGCGCAGCAGGGTGGCACGCTGCGGGTGGGAATCTCCGCCCCGACCAGCCCCATCGACCCCGTGACGGCGGGAAACCAGGGCTCCATCGCGATGTTCCTGCCGATCGGTGAATACCTGCTGCAGGCCAAGCCCGACCTCAGTATCGAACCGGCGCTCGCAGAGTCGTGGAGCCCGAACGACGACGGCTCGGTGTGGACGGTCAAACTCCGCAAGGGCGTGACGTTCCAGGACGGCAGCCCGATGACGGCCAAGGACGTCGCGGCGACGTTCGACCGGCTGGCCGACCCCAACGGCGGGTCGATCGCGCTGTCGGTCTTCAAGGGCATCCTGAACAAGGGCGGCACCACAGCCACCGACGACCAGACCGTGACGTTCCAGCTCGAAGCGCCCGTCGGAAACTTCCCGTACCTCATCAGCTCGGACAACTACAGCGCGGTGATCCTGCCCGCCGACTACAACGGCGAGTACGAGAAGTCCGGATTCCCGGGAACAGGTCGCTGGAAGATGGACTCCTACGACGCAAACCGGGGTGCCACTTTCGTCCGCAATGAGAAGTACTGGGACAGCTCCTCCATGGCGCCGCTGGACAGCATCCAGTTCTCCTTCTTCGCCGACGAGCAGCCCGCCCTGCTCGCCCTGCAGGGCGGCCAGATCGACGTGGTCAATCAGATCTCGGTGCAGAACGCCCGGGCTGTCCTCGACAACCCGGCGTACAACATCATCAGCACGCCGTCCGCCGCCGCCCGCGTCCTGCACCTGCGCACCGATGAGGGACCGTGGAAGGACAAGCGGGTCCGGCAGGCGTTCGCGCTGAGCGTGGACCGGTCCAGCATCGTCGAGGGCCTGATGCTCGGGCGGGCGGACCTCGGCAATGACAGCCCGTTCGCCCCCATCTTCCCGAGCACGGACACCAGCGTGCCCCAGCGCGCGAAGGATCTCGCCCAGGCCAAGCAGTTGCTGTCCGACGCCGGTGTCGGGGGCGGCTTCAAGACCACCCTCAACGTCATCAACCAGCTGGAGATCCCGAGCTACGCGGTCCTGATCCAGAACGGCGCCAAGGAGGTCGGGATCAACCTCGATGTGATCCTGCAGGACCCTGGCACGTACTACGGCAGCGCGCAGTTCGGCTCCTCACCGTGGCTGGACTCCACGGCCGGCATCACCGACTACGGTCACCGCAGTGTGCCCAACGTCTACCTGACGGCCCAGCTGGCCAGCCAGGGTGTGTGGAACTCCGCGCACATCAAGGACCCGAAGCTGGACGGGCTGATCTCCGACTACATCGCCGCCGTGGAACCGGCGACCCAGACGAAGACTGCCGGTGCGATCCAGACCCTGCTGCTGGAGGAGACCCCGCTGATCTACTCCTACTTCTTCAACTTCCTCGCGGTGTCCACCGACAAGGTGGTCGGTATCGTCCCGAACGCATCGGGGCAGCTCTTCCTGTCCCTCGCCGCCCTCACCGCCTAGTCGTGGCTGCCGCCTCCGTGCTGAACCGGCCGGTCGCCGGACCCTCTGCGGGGAGGTAGGCGTGGCGCGGTTCCTGCTGACGCGGCTCGGACTCGCGCTGATCACGCTCTTCCTGCTCAGCGTCCTGGTGTTCGCGGCCGCAGAGATCTTCCCGGGCGATGTTGCGAGCAAGATCCTCGGCCCCACCGCGGACGCCCGCGCGATCGCGGCGCTGAACACCGAACTCGGACTCGACACGCCGGCGCTGAGCAGGTATTTGCACTTCATCGGGGGGTTCTTCCGGGGGGACCTCGGCGTCTCCTACACCTACCGGACGCCGGTCGGCCCGCTGCTGCTGGACGCGATCCTGAACTCGCTCAAGCTCGCCGCGGTCGCGCTGCTCATCGTGGTGCCCCTGGCCATCGGCGGCGGGATCGTGGCCGCGCTTCGGCAGGGGACCCTGGTGGACCGCACGATCACCAGTCTCGGGCTGGCGGCCATGGTCGTCCCCGAGTTCGTCTCCGGGATCGTGGTCCTGCTCGTCTTCGCGGTCTGGCTCAACGTCCTGCCGGTGACCGCGACCGCGCCGCCGGGCAGCGGTCTGCTCACGCAGGTCAAGTACCTCATCCTCCCGACGATCCCGCTCGTGTTCGTGCTGTTCGGCTACATCGCCCGGGTGACCCGCGCCGGTGCGGTCGAGGTGTTGGGCTCGGACTACGTGCGCACGGCTACCCTCAAGGGCCTGCCGAGGCGGACCGTCATCCGTCGCCACGTCCTGCGCAACGCCCTCCCGCCCACCGTCACGGTGGTCGCCACCCAGATCGGGTACCTGTTCGGTGGGCTGGTGGTCATCGAGATCCTCTTCAACTACCGCGGGATCGGGCTGCTCATCTTCAATGCCGCCCGGGGCAAGGACTTTCCGCTCCTGGAGAGCTGCGTCCTCGTCATCGGCATCCTCTACCTCACCGTGACGTTGCTCGCCGATCTGGCCTACTCCCTGCTCAACCCGCGGATCCGGCTCGGAAGCACGACATGAGCGCACCCGCGCACCCGGCGCCGATGCCGGTCACGGCCGCCTCGAGCGGCGGCCGCAGCCTGCTGCGTTCCCTGGTCCGCTCGCCGGCGGTCGTGGTGGGCAGCCTCGTCGTGGCCTTCTGGGTCTTCTGTGCCGTCGCCGGCGAACTCATCGCGCCGCGCGACCCCTTCACCGTCGAGCCGATCGCAGGGCTGCTGCCGCCGTCGGGAGACCATCTTTTCGGGACGGACTCACTGGGTCGGGACGTGTTCTCCCGGGTGCTCCTGGGCGCGCGGGACATCCTCACCGTCGCTCCGCTGGCCACCCTGCTCGGTGTCGTCGCGGGTACGGCGCTCGGCCTGCTCATGGGGTATCGGCGGGGCCTCGTCGACGCCGTCACCGGCCGGCTGGTCGACGCCGTGCTGGCGCTGCCGACGGTGGTGGTCGCGCTGATGGCGCTCACGGCCTTCGGACCGTCGAATCAGACCGTGATCCTGGTGATCGGGTTCGTGTTCTCGCCGTACGTCGCCCGCACCGTGCGCACCGCCGTCCTCGCCGAGCGCGAACTGGAGTACGTCCAGGCCGCCCGGGTCCGCGGCGAAGGCTCGCTGTACATCATGTTCGTCGAGATCCTGCCCAACGTCGCCCCGCTCGTGCTGGTCGAGGCCAGCGTCCGGCTGGGGTACGCGATCTTCGCCGTCGCCACCCTGAGTTTCATCGGGTTCGGTATCCAGCCCCCGTCGCCTGACTGGGGCCTGTCCATCTTCGAGAGCTACGGCCTCATCAACGGCGGGTTCTGGTGGCCGACGCTGTTCCCGGCGATGGCGATCGCGTCCCTGGTCATCAGCGTCAACCTCGTGGCCGACGGCATCTCCGAGGCGCTGGAGCGGTGAGCACCCTGGAGCAGGACGCCGTCCCGACGCTGGCCGTCCGGGACCTCGACGTGGCCTACACCGTCAAAGGACGCCAGCGGACCGTCCTGCGGGGGCTCAGCTTCGACATCGCCGCCGGGCAGACCTATGGGCTGGTCGGTGAGTCCGGGTGCGGCAAGTCGACCGCCGCGATGGCCATCGTGCGGCATCTGGCCGCCAATGCCCGGGTGCGTAACGGCGCCATCCGGCTCAACGACGTCGACGTCCTGGGGATGAACCGCGAACAGCTGCGGCGGATGCGGGCCCTGGACGTGTCGATGGTCTACCAGGAGCCCGGGCGGGCGCTCAATCCGTCGATGCCGATCGCGGACCAGCTCGGCGAGGTGTTCGTCCTGGCCGGCCGCAGCCGGGAGCAGGCGCGCGCGGACAGCCGCACGATCCTGACACGGGTCCAGATCTCCTCACCCGACCGGGTGCTGGACGCCTATCCGCACCAGCTGTCCGGCGGCATGCAGCAGCGCGTCGTCATCGCCATGGCGCTGGCCACGAACCCGTCGTTGCTCATCCTCGACGAGCCGACCACGGCCCTGGATGCCACCGTCGGCGCGGAGGTCCTGGACATCGTGGCCGGCCTGAGCCGCGAGCTCGGCACGTCGGTGCTGCTGATCGCGCACAATCTGGCGCTGGTCCGCCAGATGTGCGACCGGGTCGGTGTCCTCTACGCCGGGGTGCTCGTCGACGAGGGCCCCGCGCAACAGGTCTTCGAGGATCCCCGACACCCCTACACTGCGGGCCTGCTCCAGTGCATCCCCGGCCCGCAGCATCAAAAGCACACCGCGCGGCTGGTGGCGATCCCCGGTGCGCTGCCAGCGCCCGACGACCCCGCCGTCGGATGCCTGTACAGCCCCCGCTGCGCGCTGGCCGACGACCACTGCCGGACCGAGGAGCCCCCGGCGTTCGACCTCGGTGGCCGGCACAGCCGATGCTTCCACCACGAGCGGGCGGGCGAGGTCGGCGAGCCGGACGAGCAGTCCGCCGGGACGCCGCCGCCGGTAGTCGACTACGACGCGGAACCGGTCATGGTGCTCGACCACGCGAGCAAGACCTACGGGCGTGGTGAGCACGCGTTCCACGCGCTGAACGACGTCTCCTTGTCGCTGTGGCGGGGGGAGACCCTGGGCGTGGTCGGGGAGTCCGGCAGCGGGAAGACGACGCTGGCCCACCTGGCGATGGGCCTGGCGCCTCCCGACCCCGGCGCGAACCTGACCGTCGACGGGCAGCGGGTGCGGCACAGCCGCGGCCAGCGCGACCTGGCCGAGGCCCGGGCCATCCAGATCGTCTTCCAGAATCCCGACGCCGCCCTGAACCGACGGCACGCCGTACGCCGGATCATCGGCCGCTCCATTGCCAAGCTCGCCGGCCTTCGCGGGGCGGCACTGCGCGAGCGACTGGGTCAACTCGGGCGGGACTTCAAGCTCGGCCCGCAGCACATGGCGATGCGGCCACTGCGGCTGTCCGGCGGCCTGAAGCAGCGGGTCGCGATCGCGCGCGCGTTCGCCGGCGAGCCGACCGTGGTGCTGTGCGACGAGCCCACGTCGGCCCTGGACGTGTCCGTGCAGGCGTCGATCCTCAATCTCCTGGTGGATCTGCAGGTCAACCAGGGGGTCGCCTACCTGTTCGTCTCCCACGACCTGGCCGTCGTCCAGTACATGTCCGACCGCATCGTGGTGATGTATCTGGGCCAGGTCATGGAGGTGGGACCCGCGGCGCGGGTCGTCGACGGTCCGCACCACCCGTACACCGAGGTCCTGCTGTCCGCCGTTCCCACGATGGACGGCCGACCGGCGCAGCGGGTCCACCTCCGCGGGGACCCGCCCGATTCCCGCCACCCACCGACCGGTTGCCCCTTCCAGAACCGCTGTCCGCGCAAGATCGGCGCGATCTGCGAGGAGGAGTTGCCGGCCCTCAGGGTTCTGGACGAGGGCCATTCGGTCCGCTGCCACCTGCCCGAGGGCGAGCTCCCCCGGGCCGGCGCCGCTGCACCCGCCCGACCCCAGGTCGCCCCCCCGCGATCCGCCCGACTCGCGAAACAGGAGCGTTGATGCCGCACGCCTTCCCCCAGGACCTCGACCCGGTCGCCCTCAGCGCCCTGCCGCGCGACTTCGTCGGGTACGGCCGGTACACACCGGACGTCCGGTGGCCGGACGGGTCCGCGGTGGCCGTCAACATCGTGGTCAACTACGAGGAGGGCGCTGAGTACTCGTTGCTCGACGGTGACGCGACCAACGACGCCTGGGGGGAGTACAGCTACGAGATCCCCCCGACCGTCCGGGACATCGGGACCGAGTCGCACATGGAGTTCGGGAGCCGGGTCGGGGCCTGGCGCCTCGCCCGGCTGCTCGACGACTACCAGATCGACGCCACGATCGACGTCTGCGCTCTGGCGCTGGAACGCAATCCTGAATACGCGGCGTGGATCCGGGAGAGCCGGTACGACGTGATGGGCCACGGTTGGCGGTGGACCGAGGACTCCCGGATGAGCCGGGCCGAGGAGCGGGAGCTGATGCACCGCGCCATCGCCTCCATCCAGGCCACAACGGGCGAGCGCATCCGGGGCTGGATAGTGCGGTCCTTCCCCAGCGTCAACACCCGCTCGTTGCTGGTCGAGGAGGGCGGCTTCCGGTACGACTCCGATGCGAACAACGACGAGCTTCCCTACTTCGTCGACCAGGACAGCACGCCGTTCCTGGTGGTGCCGTACTCCAAGGTCTACAACGACGTGAAGTACCTCATCGAGCCGACCTTCTCCACGCCGAACGACTTCGCGACGACGCTGAAGCTGGCCGTGGACTACCTCGTGGAGGAGGCCGAGCGCGGGCATGGCGGCCGGATGATGACCGTCGGGCTGCACACCCGCTGGAGTGGGCAGGCCGCCCGCGCAACAGCTGTACGGGACTTCATCGAGCACGTGCTGGCCAAGGACGGGGCCTGCTTCATGCGTCGACTCGACATCGCGGAGCACTGGATCTCGCAGTTCGGTCCGGGCGCCGCAGCGGTGCCGGCATGACGCCCACCGGCCGGCTCGACGGCAAGGTCACCATCGTCACCGGGGCCAGCTCCGGGATCGGCCGGGCGATCGCGCTGCTCTTCGCCGCCGAGGGCGCCGTCGTCGTGGCGGCGGACCTGCGCGAGGACCCCGTGGAAGGCGGTGAGCCGACCACCGCGGTCATCCGCGCCGCCGGCGGCCGCGCCGGGTTCGTGGCCACGGACATGGGCAGCAGCGAGCAGATCACCGGTGTCGTCGACTCCGCGGTCGGCGAGCACGGTCGGCTCGACATCGTCGTGAACAACGCCGCGACGTACGTCGGGAAAACGCTGCTCGAGACGACCGACGACGAGTGGCGACGGGTGCAGGAGGTCAACGTGACCGGTGTCTTCTTGCTGTGTCGCGCCGCGGTCCGGCAGATGTTGTCCCAGCCCCCCGCCGAAGGGGAGGTGCGCGGTCGCATCGTGAACATCGGTTCGCAACACGGCTTCGTGGCCGCTCCCCGCGACATCGCCTACGGCGTTTCGAAGAGCGCCATGATGCACCTGACCCGTCAGATCGCCGCCGATTATGCCGCGGACGGGATCGTGGCCAACAACGTCGCGCCGGGGAAGATCTTCACCGGCAAGGGCGGCCGTGAGTTGGAGCCCGAGTGGCAGGCGGTGTGGCAGAGCAGGACCCCGTGGCCGCGGGCGGGAACGCCGGAGGACGTCGCCTGGGCCGCGCTGTTCTTCGCCGGCGACGGCGCCTCGTTCGTCACCGGCGCCACCTTGATGGTCGACGGAGGTTGGAGTGCCAGCTGACGTCGTCGTCGGGGTCGTCGGGGCCGGCTGGGCCGCTCGGGAACACTGCGAATCCCTGGCCCGGCTGGGCGGGACGCGCGTCGCCGCTGTCTGCGACGTCGACCCCGGTGCTGCGCAGCGGCTGGCCGCCGACTACGGCGGCCGGGGGGTGGCGACCGTCGACGACGTCCTGTCGATGCCCGACGTCAACGCCGTCATCGTGGCCACGCCCTCCGGTGTGCATCGAGCGGCCGTCGTACCGGCCCTGGAGCGCGGCGTGGCCGTGTTCGTGGAGAAGCCGTTGTCCCGCACCGTGTCCGACGCGCTGGCCATCGCCGATGCAGCCGACCGCACAGGGATGGTCTGCGCCGTCGGCTACCAGTGGCGGGCGGTGGACGGCCTGTCCGAGTTGCGGTCGGCCATGTCCGGGACCCGGATCGCGCTGCTGATCAGCCAGGGCATCGGGACCACGCAGGCGCGCTCCTGGTTCACCGACCCGCAGCTGAGCGGCGGCCTGGTGTTCGAGCGGGTCAGCCACCACATCGACCTGCAACGGATGGTCGCCGGTGAGGTGAGCTCCGTGTGCGCGGTACACGGCGGGGTACCGCTTTCCGGGGTGACCGGATACTCCGAGCGCTGTGAGGACGTCATCTCCATCGTGCTGTCCTTCGCTTCGGGCGCCGTCGGCGCCGTTCACGTGGCCTGGGCGCCGGCGGAGCACCCCGCGACCCAGGCGTTGCGGATCCTGACGACGGGCGACGTCTTCGACCTCGACCTCGATCCGCACTTCGAGGTCCGTCGACAGGGCAGCGCGACGCCCTTCGCCAGCTCCGGGGAACACCCGTTCCGGCGTCAACTGGCCTGCTTCCTGCACGCCGTCCGGACCCGCGATCCCGGTGCGGTGTCGTGCTCGGCCCGGGACGCGGCCGGGACCGTGGTGGTCGCCACCGCCGCGGAACGCGCGCTGTCCGGTCAAGGTCCACAATCTTGCGGAGAGGTACTGGCAACCAGTGCGTCACCGAAGGGCGGGGGACAACCGTGACCGGTGCGGCGCCACAGGCACCGGCGCGGCTGGCCGAGCTGCACAACGTCAACGTGTCCCAGCTGGTGATCGAGGCGATCCGGATGGCGATCGTCAGCCGTGCGCTGCCACCCGGCTCGACGGTCACGGAGTCCGGTCTGGCCAGCCAGCTCAACGTCTCCAAGACCCCCGTCCGGGAGGCGCTGATCAGCCTCCGGCAGGTGGGGCTCATCGAGTCCGACGGACGACGTGGTGATCGGGTCGTGCGCCCGTCGCGGACGAAGGTGCAGAACGCCTACGACGTCCGCGAAGCGCTCGAGGTGTTTGCTGCCCGGGTCGCCGCCGAGCGGGCCGGGCCCGAGCAGCGGCGGCGGATCAGGGAGGCCGCCGAGCGGTCGTTGCGTGGCGCCCACGCCGGGGACAGCGAGCTGTTCCGGTCCGGCGACGAGGACTTCCATGCCGCGATCACCGAGGTCTCCGGCAACGCCCAGCTCGAGAAGGCGATGGACGACGTCTTCACCCTGATCGTCACCCTCCGGCAGCGCGATGCACCGGATCGGGAGGTCTCGGTGCGGTGCGGCGAGGACCACGTGGCCATCGCGGCCGCCATCGATGCCGCCGATCCGGAGCAGGCCGGGGCCCTGATCCGGGGCCACATCCGCTACATCTCCGACAACGTTCTCTCCACTATGGACAACGACGGGGCTTTCGCCCCAGAACGGACTGCCGATGAGCGCCGACCTGGCTGAGGCCCGCATCCTCGTGACGGGGGGCAGTTCAGGGCTCGGCCTGGCCAGCGCCGAAGCCCTCATCG
>JBBPYA010000085.1:0-3981 GCA_038200385.1 Mycobacteriales bacterium | reverse complement strand
GTCCCGCTTGCCCTGCCACGTCAGTGCCTTCACAGCCAGCCTCTCCTCGTCCGTCGTCCGTCCTGCTGGATCTACCCCGGCGGGGCGGCGCTCACACCCTCGGTCGACCCGTCGACCGCGGGGCACGGCCGGGCCGGGCGGCTCGGCGACCGGATCGACCGGCGGACGACGGGCGGCGCGGGACGCCGCCACGGATCGGCTCAGCGGATCGACGATGCGGTCACCGCCGGAGCGGGCTCCGGGCGGGTCCAGCCCGCACCTGTGGGCTGTGTCCACGTCGTTGGTTTCGCGACCCGCCGCCGGGGTAGGAGATGAGCGGAAGCCGAGGAGGCAAACGATGGCGAGCGTCGTGGTGACGGGGGCGTCCAGCGGGATCGGTGCGTCGACCGCGCTGGAGCTGGAGCGAGCCGGGTTCACCGTGTTCGCCAGCGTGCGTGACCCGGCCGACGCCGAGCCGCTACAGCGCGGCAGCTCCGACCGGTTGCACGTGCTGACCCTGGACGTCACCGATCCGGCGTCCATCGCGGCCGCCGCCGACCAGGTCCGCGAGCAAGTCGGCCAGAGCGGGCTGGACGCAGTGGTGAATGTGGCCGGCATCGGCGTGCCCGGTCCGCTCGAGCTCCTCACCACCGATCAGCTGCGGGCCGAGCTGGACGTCAATGTGGTGGGCCAGGTCGCGGTCACCCAGGCGTTCCTGCCGCTGCTGCGCCCCGCCAAGGGCAGGATCGTCTTCGTCGGGTCCATCGGCGGCAAGACCGCGGTGCAGTTCGCCGGGGCGTACCACGCCTCGAAGTTCGCCATGGAGGCGGTGGCCGACGCCTGGCGGCAGGAACTCGCGCCCGAGGGCCTCGACGTCGTATTGATCGAGCCGGGACCGATCGCGACGCCGATCTGGGCCAAGGCGGCGCAGGACGTCGAGAAGCTGCTGGCCGGCGGGCATCCGGAGACGCGGCGGTACGCCACCCGGCTGCGGTCGTTCCAGGACAGCCTGCGTTCCGCGGCCAAGCACGGCGCCTCACCGTCCACCGTGGCCGAGACCATTCTCGATGCGCTACGGGCGGAGCGACCCCGCAACCGGTACGCCGTCGGTGGGCCGGCCAAGATCGTGGCCGCGCTGGCCGGGGTCACGCCCAAGCGGCTGATCGACGCGATCGGCCGTCGTACCGCAAAGTAGGGATTCGGGCGCGGCCCCCACCCCCGGCAGGAATCGCATGGCCGAGCACGACGCCGTCGTCGGAGACATGAACTCGGAGGAGAGCGAGGCCCAGTGCCCCGTCGCTCACTGGTGCACCCTTGTCGTGTCGGTGGTCGAAGAGCTGCCGATGCACCTGTGGTGCCGCCGGGTCATCGCCCTGCTCGCTTGACGCTCCGACGTCCGGTGTGAGTTCTGCGAGACCCGGCGGTTGCCCGGGACGTGCCGACCGTCGACAGGGCTGAGCGCCACCGAGCGCCGATCAGTGAGCGAACCGGCAGCCGCGTCCTGGCACCGCATGACAGGTGACATGGACCGGCTCGCCGAGGCGGATCGGGCCCCGCCAGGGGAGCGTGGGGTCGTCGTTGTCGCGCCAGTAGTGCGCGAGGCCGCCGGCTGCCAGCGAGACCGCCACCTCGAAGTTGCCGACCGACCCCCAAGGCCCGTGAATGAAACCCGGTCGACCGACCACCGGCCGGTCGGAGTCGATAGGGACCGGTGTCGAGCCACCGTGGATCAGATGCCAGCCCAGGACGAAATGCCCTGCGGGGCTACCGATCAGCGTCTCGAAGTTGCCGTGCGGGGCCCCGGGCCGCGGCACCGGGACGGCTGTCGACTCGACGTCCGTGGCGGCCCTGCTCCTGCTACTACCTTCTGCGGCGCAGACCGAATCCGATCTGGTCCGGTGGCGACCAGCGTTGCCGCAATGTTGCCAGATCCGGGCGGCGGCACGTGACCGCCGCTTCGTGGCGGTGCGCCGCGGCGCCTCGCGGCCAATGGGTGCCCGGCGGCCGAAGATGAGGGCCCGCGGGGCTCTGGGGCGGCCTTGGTCAGCCCGGCCGTGCTGATGTCAGGCGAGACGACGAAGCGGCCGGTAGACGGTGATCGCGGTGCCGTCGGAGTAGGCGTCGGAGGCGACGAGGTCGAGATGCAGCACCGTGCCGAGGTCCTTGAACATCGGCTCACCGCTGCCGAGCGCGGCCGGGCGGGTGACGAGGCGGTACTCGTCGACCAGACCGGCGCGGGACAGCGCTTGGGCGAAGGTGTGGCCACCGAAGGCGATGATGTCGCCGCCGGGCTCGTCCTTGAGGCGGTGGATTTCTTCGGCGAGGTCGCCGCGGGCAATTCGCGAGGTCGGCCATTCGGCCTTGGCTAGGTCCGGGAGAACACGACCTTGGGTACGTCGTTCATCGGCGGCGCGTACGTGCCGGTTGCGGTCGGCCAGAAGCCGGCCATCTCCTCGTAGGTGACGCGGCCCATGATGTGGGTACCGGCGGCCTCTAGCCAAGCCATCTTTCGGGCCACGACATCTGGATGTTCACCCTGTGGTCCTGGGTCGTAGTCATCCTCGGGCCAGCCGGTCACGTACCCGTCGACCGAGATGCCCATTTGCAGTGCCACGGGGCGCATACGTGTCTCCTTCACCTTCGGTAGTTGTCCTTCGACCTCATCGGTTGCACGGCAACCGATGTCGATCAGTCACCCAGACGACTGCCGAGAAGAGTGGAACTCATCGATCCTGGTCCGGATCGGCGAGCGCCGGCGAGCGCCGGCGAGCTCGTGGGTCCGTCGGCGGAGATCCGCGGGCGGGTGGCCGCGTGTTCGGCGTACACATCGCCACTCGGACTTGCCCGTTATCCGTGGCGAGCCAGATGAACGGGCGGAGCCCGGGTGGCGCTGACGCTGCGCGCCGTCGGCGGCCTGACCACCCGCGAGATCGCGGACGCCTTCTACGTGCCGGGGGCGACGATGGCGCAGCGGATCAGCCGGGCCAAGCGCGCCCTGCAGGGGCGCCGCCTGGACCGGCCCGGCGACCTCGCCGTCGTGCTGCGCGTGCTCTACCTCATCTACGCCGCCGGCCACGCAGGCCGGGTGGACCTGGCCGTGGAGGCGATCCGGCTGTCCCGCCAACTCACCCTCGCCACCGAGGAAGCGGAGGCGCGCGGGCTGCTCGCCCTGATGCTGCTCAACCATGCCCGGCTCCCGGCGCGACTGGACTCAGAGGGTCGCCTCGTCACCCTCGACCGGCAGGACCGCGGCCTCTGGGACATTCGCGAGATCGCGGAAGGCGTGCGCGTCCTGTCAGGCGGCGCTGGCTGTTCAGCGCCCCGGCCGCTACCAGGTCGAGGCGGCCATCGCCGCCCTGCACGACGACGCGGCCAGCGCGGAGGAGATCGACTGGCCGCAGATCCTCGCCTGGTACGACGACCTGATCGCCCTCACCGACGAGCCGGCGCGCCAGGACCCCGCCGCAGTGCTCGGGCGCGCGGTCGCGGTCGGCCACGCCCTCGGCGCCGCCGCGGGGCTGCGCGAGATCGACCGGCTGCGCGAGGTGCTCGGCGAGCGGCACCGGTGGCACGCCGTCCGCGGCCACCTGCACGAGCTCGGCGGCGACCTCCCGGCCGCCGCCACGGCGTACGCGCACGCTGCTCGTCGGGCCACGGACGTCGCCGAGCGCGACCACCTGGTCCGACAGGCCGCCCGCGCGCGGGCCGCTGAGGCAGGGACGAGCAGTCGTCCTACTGCGCGTCCCACGTAGCTGCGGTCGATCACCGTCCGCTGGGGCAGGAGGCTCGGGTACCCGGCGTGGGCATCGTGGTCGACGACCTCGCGGCCGCGACGGCGTTCCTCGTCGAGCTCGGACTCACCCCGCAGGGCGAGGGGCCGGTCGAGGGCGGTTGGTTGGCCGCGTGGTGGGCTCGAGGGCGTCCGGGCGGAGATTGCGACGATGGAGACGTCGGACGGCCACGGACGGCTCGGGCTGACGGATTGCACGCCCCGTCGGGCCC
>JBBPYA010000084.1:0-6546 GCA_038200385.1 Mycobacteriales bacterium | reverse complement strand
GGTCCGGAAGTCCTTGCAGTGCCCGAAGCTGCGCTTGCCCTGCTCGACCGCCGGGTCACGCCGTCGTCGCCGACCTTGTCCTGCAGGTCGGCGAGCTCGTCAGGGACGTCGACCTCGAAGTAGGTCGAGGTCGTGTCCACGAACACGATGTCCAGATCAAGGTTGAGCAGATGCGCGACCGAGGCGAAGACCTCACTAGCGATGTCGTCCAGCGCGTCGAGCAGGAAGTCCATCGCCCGATACGCCTGGTCGTCGGTGAAGCCGGCCAGACCCTCCACGACGACTCGCTCGGCGACCCACTTCGTCGCCGCGAGCTTGCTGGCCGGCTCGAGCGCGCGCTGCGCGACCAGCGCGAACACCACCCGCTCGACCGCCGGGCCGTCCAGCCGGCGGCCGGCCGCGGCCTTGCCGATCGCCGCGCCGATCCCGAGCCGCTCCCACACTCGGTCCAGCGTCCAGGACCCGCCCAGGCGGCGGGAGTCGAGCACCTCCACGTCCATGCCGGTCGCCGCTGCCGCGGCCTCCTCCGGAGTGAGGAACCGCGAGATCGAGCTCACCAGCCGGGCCAGCGCCGCCCGGTCGACCTGCTCGGCCCGCCCGAAACTGTGAATCACCTTCGCGACCGGGTTGACGGTGTCGGGATGCCGCTCGTTGTGCGCCAACTGCAGATAGCGCACCATCGAACCGTCCCGGTTCGTTCGCCGGCTCTCCCGCAAGTACACGCGGCCAGGTCACCACACACCCACCGCTCACGTCGAGCGACACGCCCAAAGTCGTGTGCCTACACGAAACCGCCCCTCGAACAGTTCCAGAACGAGCTGACCTGCACGAACACAGTCGATCAAGCCCGCGCGTGCCTACCAACTGCGGAAGTCCGGTCTGGGCATCACATTCTGCGTCTACGCGCGGCGGCAGCCCGGTCCCGGCTGACCGGCCGGTGCCGGCAGGTCAGGTCAGGTCAGGTCGGCAACGTCAGCTGGTCGCCGATCTTCCCGTGGATCTGGGCCACGCCGTGGGGCAGCCCGCCCGCACGGACCTTGGACCCGTTGCGGTGGTCTATGAGCAGGTAGGAGACGGTCGCGGAGCTGACGATGCTGAGCGGATCGGCGAAGCGGAGTGGCCGGTCGTCGACCAGCTGGGTCGCCGAAGCCGCGGCGCCCCTTGACGACCAGGATGGCCTCGAATTCGTCACCGTGCAGGGCCTCCTGCATGGTGGCCATGGTCAGCACGTTCGGTCCCCCGCCCTCGGGCAGGTCGATCATCGCGGCCAGCGCCACCCGGCAGGTGGCCAGCAGCTGGCGGCCGGCTGTGAGGCGCTCCTGGTCGGGCCCGTCGGCCTGCTCCATGTCGTCCAGCTCCGCGGCCAGTTCGGTACAGCCGCTATCCAGGTCGCTCCAGGCCTGTGCAACGGCACCGGGGACCAGGAGCCGGACCTGATCGACGACGACGACGGCGCCGGGATCGGCGAGCGCGAGCGCTCCGGCGACCGCGGTCATCGCCGTGGTGTCATCGACGGTTGCACTGCTGGTGCTGACGGTCCGTTTGGCCGAAAGCAGGGACAGCAGCCCCGGCAACACCGCGGCCGCTGCCGTGGCCGCCGCACCGGCCGGGCCTGCCGCCAGCGCGGCGGACAGAGCCGCTCCCCCGACCAGGCCGGGAATGAGCTTCAGCATCGGTGTCCCCCTCGACCGGCGCACCAGCCGGATCGAGGGCGCGGAACCGCGCCGCCAGCCCGGCCAGGTGTCGGAGCTGCTGACCGGCACTCAGGTAGCGGGTGTCCCGGGCGGCCAGCTCCAGGTCCGTGGTCACCAGCACCCGGTAGTCGTCACCACACGTCGCCTTGACCGAGCGGGCCACCTGGCTCGCGGCGTCCTGGAGTGCGCGCCCGCCCAGCAGCGCCTGGAAGATCGTTCCCGACTCGGGCAGCGTCGTCGATCCGCGGTCCACGCCCGACAGGTCCGGTGTCATCTCCTTGACGGCGGTGCGAATACCCGCCGTCGCCTCGACCTCACGAGCGGTCGACCGCGCCTTCCATTCCTCGAGCTCCAGCCGCTTCTTGTCGCGATCGAGTTCCGCGGAGTCGGCCTCGGCGTCGGCCTTGCGCTGCTCCGCGGTGGGCGGCTCACTCCTCACTACGTCCGGGTGGGTTGCCCTGGACCGCACCGGCACCGACCGGGAGCAGTTCGGTCTCGGGGTCCCCGGTGAGGCGGGCGCGGACCAGCGCTGCCCCCTCGACCATGGCGCGCAGCTTGGCGCGGGCGACGTCCGGGGTGACGTGCCGCAACCCGCAGTCCGGGTTGACGATCAGTTTGTCGGCGTCGATCACCGTCAGCGCGCGGGTGATCCGGCTGGCGACCAGCTCGCCGGGCTCGACGTCCTCGCTCTTGACGTCCAGCACGCCCAGGCCCAGGGCGCGGTCCCAGCCCAGCTGGGAGATGGTGCGGACGTCCTCGTCGCCCTTGCGGGCGAACTCCAGGACCAGCTCGTCGACGGCGGCGGCGAGGACGGCGGGAAACAGGAACGCGTAGTGGCCCTCCCAGGACGGCCGCGCGTAGCGGTTGCCGTAGCAGACGTGCAGCCCCCACGTGGCCTCGACGCCCTCGGTGACCAGGTTGATCGCCTCGACCGCGAGTCCGACCATCTCGGGATAGCCGGCGAGGAACGGTTCGTCGATCTGCAGCTGGGTCGCGCCGGCCGCAACCAGTTCCCGTGCCTCGGCGTTCAGGACACCGGCCAGCGCCCGCACCAGGGCCGCCCGGTCGTGGTAGGTCTCGTCGCGGACCCGGCAGGACAACGAGAACGGTCCGGTGAGGGAGAACTTGATCGGCCGGTCGGTGTGCTCGCGGGTGAAGCGGAAGTCCCGCGCCAGCCCGACGGCCTCCGGCGCCAGTTCTCCGACCACGACGAGGTCGTAGTAGTCGAAGTAGTAGGACTTGACCGTGGTGGTCGCGCGTACGCCGGGGATCCGCGCGAGCAGGTAGTCCACGTCGTTGTCGCGGCGCAGCTCGCCGTCGGAGACGATGTCGATCCCGGCGAGTTCCTGGTCCTTGAGCGCGGCCTTGATGGCGACGTCGTGGATCTCGGCAAGATGCGCCGAACTCAGCCGCCGGCGGTAGAAGTCGGTCTTCAGCCGCTCCAGCCACTCCGGCACCGAGTAGGAGCCGACCACCGTGGTCGGAAGCAGCCTGTCCATAGCACCCCCCGCCGCCCGGTCAGTCCCGCACCGTGGCGGTCATCGTGACGATGTTGGTGCCGCTGCGGTGCGCGAACGGCGCGTAGCGCACGTCCACACCCTTGCGGGTGCCGATATGGGCCAGCAGCGGCCCGTTGACCCAGTTGACCACCGACCCGTCGTACTTGCCCGGGCCGCGGAAACCGGTCCGGCTCTGCCCGACATCGGTGATGAACAGATCGTGGCAGACCAGTCGGCCGTAGGGGTGCAGCAGCGGCAGCGTGTCCACGAAGCTGGCCACCGCTCCGTTGTTGACGTTGAGCCGGATGTCGCCGTGGTCGTCGAGCAACGGACGCAACATCTCCCCGGACAGACTCGGGGTGATCTGGTAGGAATCCAAGCCGGGCAAGGGAAGGAACCGCTCCGCGCGCTGCAACGCCTGCCAGCTGCGCCGCCAGAACTCCACGGC
This sequence comes from Mycobacteriales bacterium, assembly GCA_038200385.1. Lineage (GTDB taxonomy): Bacteria > Actinomycetota > Actinomycetes > Mycobacteriales > Geodermatophilaceae > JBBPYA01. Next base: position 2,905 of record JBBPYA010000084.1, on the reverse strand, counting down.
CGCGTCAACCGCGGTGAACGTCGACGGCATCGCTTCGGCCAGCAACTCGGGGCCGATCTGGAGCAGCTTGTGGATCAATGCAGGCAGCTCGGCGGTGGGTACGCCGTAGCTGTCCGCAATCCGGGCAGCGGCGGGTTCGGGCAGGAACGCCCGGGTGTCCACGAGCAGCGGTTGTCCGCCGATGTTGACCACCTCGTCACACGGCAGGTTGTCGTAGACGTTGGAGATGTAGGCCAGAAAGACCTTGTAGCGGAGGAAGCCGAGGACGGTGGTCGGCGTGGTCGCGTCGAGAACCAACGAGCTGACATGGTCGGCGTGGCCGGCGACCGTCGTACGCGCGATGTCCAGGACGTGCGGGGAGTAGTCGCACATCAGGTAGTGCAGCCGGCGGTAGTAGTCGTGCCCGTGGACGCGGTTCATCTCGACGAACTCGTCCAGGAAAGCCTTGGCCTGGTTGCCGTTTCCGACACCGAGTTCGACGACGTACAGCTCCTCGGGCAGCGCCCGGCGTTCGGTCAGATCGTCCCAGATCCGGAACAGGTCGGAGATGAGCTCCCGGATGGCTGCGGCGTTTCGGGCGTCGCTGGATCCGCCGGGCAGCGCGGACTCGTACTCGCGGCCGGTCGCCTTCTCCCACAGTTGCAGCGCCTGCCAGTACAGCCGGTTGAAGGCCCAGACGCAGCCGGCGCTGCCGGGTCCCCAGCTCTCCAGCCAGACCCGCCCGCCGGCGTCGGCGGCGGTGTGCCGTCGCAACAGCGTCCGGGTCAGGTCACCGATGTCGGCGCCGCCCGCGCGCCGCAGGTCCAACCCGATCTCCATCTGTTCCTCGGGAGTCCCGGGCGCGATCGGCCGGAGGTCAACCACGTCGCGGAAGTTCTCCCGGTACTGCAGCCAGTCGACGACGACCCGGACCCTGGCCAGGTCCACGGGTTCGGCGCAGAGCGCGGCGACCAGCTCGTTCAGGGGGGTGCAGACGTCGGCCGCCTTGGCACCGCGCAGTCGCGCGACCGGCCGGATCTCCACGTGCACCGGTGCTCCCAACTGACGCGTGGCCCCCATGCTAGCGGCGACCCCGCCCCCTTCCCCGACGATCAGGTCACCTGATCATGACGGGTCCTCGCGGGTGGCCGGTCACCCGCGAGGACACGCTTAGCTGGGCGAGGACACGGTGGGATCAGGTCACCTGATCATGACGGGTCAGAGGCCGTAGCTCTCCAGCAGCCGCAGCCAGATCTCGCTGATCGTGGGGTAGGACGGCACGGCGTGCCACAGCCGGGACAGCGGGACCTCGCCGACGACCGCGATCGTTGCCGAGTGCAGCAGGTCGGCCACCCCGGCTCCGACGAACGTCGCCCCGACGAGCACCCCGCGGGACTCGTCCACGATCAGCTTCGCGCGGCCGACATAGTCGTCGGCGTACAACGCCGTGCCGGCCAGCGCCGCCAGGTCGTACTCGACGCCGCGGACGTCCAGCCCGTCCGCGCGGGCCTGCTCCTCGGTCCGGCCCACCGCGGCGACGGGCGGTTCGGTGAACACCACGGCGGGGACGGCATCGTGATCGGCGGTCGCGGTGTACGCCGACCAGGGCGACTCACCGACGCTGCGCCCACCCGCCCGCGCGACGATCGCGTCGCCGCACGCCCGCGCCTGGTACTTGCCCATGTGGGTCAGGAGCGCGCGGTGGTTCACGTCCCCGACGGCGTACAACCAGCCGCCCTCGACCGCGCCGACGAGGCAGGTGTCGTCGACGTCGAGCCACTCCCCCGGCTGCAGGCCGACGGTGTCCAGCCCGAGGTCCGTGGTCCCGGGATCGCGGCCGGCCGCCACGAGCAGCACCTCCGCGGTCACCTCCCGGCCGGCGGTCACGACGGTGACCGGGCCGTCGCCGTCCCGGCGTACCGCGCTGATCTCGACGTCGGTCCGGACGTCGACACCGGTACGTCGAAGCGCGTCGGCCACGATCTCCCCGGCGAACGGCTCGTGCTCGGGCAACAGGCCGGAGCCGATGTGCAGCAGGGTGACCTCGGCGCCGAGCGCCCGCCACGCGGTGGACAGCTCGCAGCCGACCACGCCGCCGCCGATGACGACGAGACTGGCCGGCACGCTCGTGGCGCTGGTGGCCTCGCGCGCGGTCCACGGGCGGGCCTCGGCCAGGCCCGGGATGTCGGGCAGGCTGGCCGTGCTGCCGGTACACACGGCGACCGCCTGCCGGGCGGTGAGGTCGGTGACCGTCCCGTCGGAGCCGGTGACCTGGACGGTGCGCGGGCCGGTGATCCGCCCGCGGCCCTTGATGACGTCGATGGACTTGGACTCCGCCCAGGACACCTGCGAGCTGTCGTCCCAGTCGCTGGTGAACTTCGTCCGACGGGCCAGCGTCGCGGCCGCGTCGAGCCTACCGGTGACCGCCTGGGCCGCGCCGTCGACGGCCCGGGCGGCGCTCACCGCCTCCGGTCCGCGCAGCAGCGCCTTGCTCGGCATGCATGCCCAGTACGAGCACTCGCCTCCGACCAGCTCGGCCTCGATCAGCACCGCGGTCAGGCCGCCGCGCACGGCGCGGTCGGCGACGTTCTCACCGGTCGATCCGGCGCCGATCACGATCACGTCGTAGGTCTGCATGCGGCTCCCTCGGGCCCGTGGCACCGTTGCGGTCATGACGGAGGTGCCGGCCGAGCAGTTCAAGGCAGCGCTCGGCCGATTTGCCAGTGGCGTCACGGTACTCACCGTGCGCGACGACCTCGACGACCACGGGATCACGGTGACCGCATTCGCGTCGGTGTCCCTGACGCCACCGCTCGTGCTGGCCAGCGTGGCCGCCTCGTCGTACCTGCACGAGGTGTTCTGGCGGCAGGACCACTGGGCGGCCTCGATCCTGTCCGCCTCCCAGCGCAGCGTGGCCACCCGCTTC
>JBBPYA010000083.1:0-11368 GCA_038200385.1 Mycobacteriales bacterium | reverse complement strand
TTCACCCGGACCTCGGCGGTCGCCGACCTGTACGTCCCGATCCGGGCCGGCACCGACATCGCGCTGCTCGGCGGCCTGGTACACCACGTGCTGAGCAACGAGCTGTACTTCCGCGAGTACGTCCTCGCCTACACCAATGCCACGGCGATCATCGACGAGGAGTTCAAGGACACCGAGGACCTCGACGGGTTGTTCTCCGGGTACCAGCCGGAGGACGGTAGCTACGACCCCGGTAGCTGGCAGTACGACGGGGCCGCAGCGGCCGCGGCCGCCGGGAACCGGGATGCCGGAACCGAACAGGATGGTCAGCACCACAAGGATTCCGCGGGACCCGACGCGTACGGCAGCGGCGGGGCGCCGATCGGAGCCCACGCGAAGCGGGACGAGTCGATGCAGGACCCACGCTGCGTCCTGCAGATCCTCAAGCGGCACTTCGCCCGGTACACCCCCGAGATGGTGCACGAGGTGTGCGGGATCGAGCCCGCGGTGTTCGCCCGGTTCGCCGACGCGCTCACCAGTAACAGCGGGCGGGAACGGACCTCGGCGTTCGCCTACGCCGTCGGCTGGACCCACCAGTCCGTGGCCGTCCAGTACATCCGGACCGCGTCGATCCTGCAGACCCTGCTCGGCAACATCGGCCGCCCGGGCGGCGGCATCCTGGCCCTGCGGGGGCACGCCAGCATCCAGGGCTCGACCGACATTCCGACGCTGTTCAACTTGCTGCCGGGCTACATCCCGATGCCGCACGCGCACCACCACCAGGACCTGGCCGAGTTCGTGGCCGCGGACGCCGGCTCTACCGGGTTCTGGGGCAACATGCGTGACTACACGGTCAGCCTGCTCAAGGCGTGGTGGGGCGATGCGGCCACCGAGGACAACGACTACTGCTTCGACTACTTGCCGCGGCTGACCGGCGACCACGGGACCTACACCACCGTCGCGGACCAGATCGCCGGGAAGGTGCCGGGCTACTTCCTGATCGGGGAGAACCCGGCCGTGGGTACGGCGAACTCGCGGATGCAGCGCCACGGCCTGGCCAGCCTGGAGTGGCTGGTGGTCCGGGACCTGGTCCAGATCGAGTCGGCGACGTTCTGGAAGGACGGTCCGGAGATCGCCACCGGCGAGCAGCGCACCGAGGACATCGGCACCGAGGTGTTCTTCCTGCCCGCCGCCGCGCACACCGAGAAGGACGGCAGCTTCACCAACACCCAGCGGATGCTGCAGTGGCACCGCCAGGCGGTCGAGCCGCCGGCGGACTGCCGCAGCGAACTGTGGTTCTACTACCACCTCGGTCGCCGGTTGCAGGCCAAGGTGGCCGGGTCCACCGACGAGCGGGACCGCCCGCTGCAGCAGCTGACCTGGGACTACCCGACCCACGGCCGGCATGAGGACCCGAGCGCCGAGGCGGTGCTGCGCGAGATCAACGGGACCGGACCCGACGGCGCGGCGCTGTCGTCGTACACCGAGCTGGCCGGTGACGGTTCGACCCGGTGCGGGTGCTGGATCTACTGCGGGGTGTACGCCGACGAGGTCAACCAGGCCGACCGCCGGCGCCCCGGCCGCGAGCAGTCGTGGGTGGCGCCCGAGTGGGGCTGGGCGTGGCCGGCGAACCGGCGGATCCTGTACAACCGCGCGTCGGCCGACCCCGAGGGCCGCCCGTGGAGCGAACGCAAGGCCTACGTCTGGTGGGATCCCGAAGCCGAGAAGTGGACCGGGCACGACGTCCCCGACTTCGAGGTCGGGAAGGCGCCGTCCTACCGGCCCCCGGAGGGCGCCAAGGCCCAGGACGCGCTGTCCGGGACGAACGCGTTCATCATGCAGTCCGACGGGCTGGCCTGGCTCTACGCGCCGGCCGGCCTGGTCGACGGGCCGCTGCCCGCGCACTACGAGCCGTACGAGTCGCCGGTGCGCAACCCGGTGTACGAGCGGCAGGACAACCCGGCGATGCAGTGCTTCGAGCATCCAGAGAACCCCCTGCACCCGGTGGGCAGCGAGGTCTTCCCGTTCGTGCTGACGACGTACCGGCTGGCCGAGCACCACACGGCGGGCGGGATGAGCCGGTCGCTGCCCTACCTGGTCGAGTTGCAGCCCGAGCCGTTCTGCGAGGTCTCCCCGGAGCTGGCCGACCTGCGGGGGCTGATGAACGGCGGCTGGGCCACGCTGACCAGTGCGCGCTCGGCGATCGAGGCCCGGGTGCTCGTGACCTCCCGGATGCGGCCGCTGACCGTGGCCGGTCAGGTTGTGCACCAGATCGGGCTGCCCTACCACTGGGGCGGTAACGGGCTGTCCACCGGCGACTCGGCCAACGACCTGCTCGGCGTCGCGCTGGACCCGAACGTGCACATCATGACGACCAAGGCCGCCACCTGCGACATCACCGCGGGCCGCCGGCCCCGCGGGCCCGCTCTGCTGCGCCACGTCGAGGCCTACCGGGAGCGGGCCGGCAGCCGCATCGACCGGGAGGGGGACCAGTGACCGAGCGCGTCGGCTTCTTCACCGACACCAGCGTCTGCATCGGGTGCAAGGCGTGCGAGGTGGCCTGCAAGACGTGGAACGCGCTGCCGGCCGACCCGGCGCAGGGGCACACCGACTTCGAGCTGACCGGGATGTCCTACGACAACACCGGCGGCCTCGGCGCGAGCACCTGGCGGCACGTCGCGTTCATCGAGCAACCCCGACCGCCGGCCGGGCCACCGGCGGGATCCCCGGCCGGCTCGGTGGACCTCGGCATGCCCGGGCTGGGAACCCCGGACGGCGACCGCTCGGAGATCCGCTGGTTGATGTCCTCCGACGTGTGCAAGCACTGCACCCACGCGGCGTGCCTGGACGTCTGCCCGACCGGGGCCCTGGTGCGCACCGAGTTCGGCACCGTGATCGTGCAGGACGACGTGTGCAACGGCTGCGGCTACTGCATCCCGGCCTGCCCGTACGGCGTGATCGACCAACGGCCGGGCGACGGCGGCGCCTTCAAGTGCACGATGTGCTACGACCGGCAGGGCGCCGGGCTCACCCCGGCCTGCGCGCAGGCCTGCCCCACCGAGTCCATCCAGTACGGGCCGCTGGAGGAGCTGCACGAGCGGGCGGCCGGCCGGCTGGCCGAGCTGCAGGAGGCCGGTCAGACGCAGGCCCGGCTCTACGGGCACGACCCCTCCGACGGCGTCGGCGGCGACGGCGCGTTCTTCCTGCTGCTCGACGAGCCCGAGGTGTACGGGTTGCCGCCGGATCCGGTGGTCACGACCCGGGACCTGCCCGTGATGTGGCGCAACGCGGCGGCCGCGGCGGCCACCGTGGCCGGCGTCGTCCTGGCGGCATTCGCCTCGGCCGGGCGGCGGCGGTGAGCGGCGGGCGCGCGACCACCCCGGTAGCCCGGACCGGCCGCCGGCGCGGTCGCGGGGAGACCCTGATGGTCCCCGAGGCCGAGTTCTCCTCCTACTACGGCCGCCCGGTCATCAAGGAGCCGGTGTGGAAGGTGCCCGACATCCCGGCGTACCTGTACCTCGGGGGGCTGGCCGGCGCCTCCGCCGTCGTGGCCGGGATGGCCGATGCGACCGACCGCGAGGCGCTGCGCAGGACCAGTCGCGTCGCGGCGGCCGGCGGTGCGCTGGTCAGCGTGGGGGCGCTGGTGCACGACCTCGGGCGGCCCACCCGCTTCCTGAACATGCTCCGGGTGTTCAAACCGACGTCGCCGCTGTCGGTGGGCAGCTGGATCCTGGCGCCGTTCAGCGGTGCGGCCACCGTCGCCGCGGCCAGCGAGCTGTCCGGGCGGCTGCCGGGGCTCGGTCGGCTGGCCGGTGCCGGGGCGGCGGTCCTGGGGCCGGCGATGACGACGTACACCGCGGTGCTGCTGGCCGACACCGCGGTGCCCGGCTGGCACGAGACGCACCGCGAACTGCCGTTCGTGTTCGCCGGCAGCGCGCTGGCCAGTGCCGGCGGCCTGGCAGTGGCGGTGGACCCGACCGGCCCGGGCAGGGGGATCGCGGTGGCCGGCGGTTTGCTGGAACTCGCCGCCTCCGAGCGGATGCGGTCCCAGCTCGGCCTGGTCGGCGAGACCTACCGGGACGGCCGCGCCGGGTGGGTACTGCGGGCGTCGCGGGCCGTGACCGCAGCAGGTACGGCGGCCGCGCTGGCCGCCCGGCGGCTGCCGGCGGCCGGGATCGCGTCGGCGCTGCTGCTCAACGCCGGCGCCGCATCCCTGCGGTACGGCGTGTTCGAGGCCGGGATGGCCTCGGCCCGCGACCCCAAGTACACCGTCGTCCCGCAGCGCGAGCGGCTGGCTCAGGCCAGGCAGGTCAGCGGCGCGCCGCCGTTGTAGGTGACCATGTCGCCCAGCGCGGCGAAGACGTCGATCGGTGCTCCGCGCGGCGCACCGTCGAGTTCGGCATACGCCCGGTGCAGGTTGCCGACGATCCGCTCGGCGTCCGGCCAGCCCGCGTACCGGCCCAGGTCGGTGTCCTGCGCCGCCTGCAGCGGGGACCGGCCGGCGGTCCGGCCGCGCTCGGCCACCTCGAGCACGAACCGCAGGTAGTTCAGGGTCGCCGCGACCGGCGCGTCGTCGTGGAAGACCGGGCCGTGCCCGGGGACCACGGTGCCCGCGCCGAGCGGGCGGACGACCGTCTCCAGGACGTCGATGCTGCCGGCGACCGAGCCCATCAGCAGGAACGGCGTACCCCCGTTGAACACCAGGTCCCCGCAGAACAGCACCGAGTGGTCGGGGATCCACACCAGCGAGTCGTTCGTGGTGTGCGCGGCCTCGCCGACGTGCCGGACCTCGACCCGCAGATCCCCGACGTGTACGGCGATGCGGTCGGTGAACGTCAGGAACGGGGGGTCGAGGGAGAGGTCGCCCCACTCCACCGGCTCCCAGAACGGCAGCGGGCGCGGCGCCCCGAACGCGATCGCCTCCGCGCGGGCCCGCTCGTGGGCGACGAGGGTGGCCTGCGGGAACAGGGAGTTCCCGAAGGTGTGGTCGCCGTGATGGTGGGTGTTGACGACCGTCCGCACCGGCCGGGGGGTGACGCCGGCGATGGCTGCCTGCAGCGCCTGCGTACGCCGCTGCGTGGAGCAGGTGTCCACGGCGACGACCCCCTGGGGGCCGACCAGGAATCCGGTGTTGTTGATCCACCAGGTGCCGTCGGGCTGCACGTAGGCGTAGACCCCGGGCGAGACCTCCTGGACCTCGGGTCGGCCCGGGATGGTGATGTCGGGGTCGGGTCGGCTGCTCAATTGTCGCCTCCGGTCGCAGAGTTGTTGGGCCGCAGCGGGATCGGCGCCGGCCCGGGGACGATCCGGGCCTCGATGGCACCCAGCACGCCGCCGTCCAGGCGTACCTGGTCGCCCGGCTGCAGGTAGGGGTAGCGGTCCGCGCCGTGCACGCGGGACAGCTCCAGCAGGCAGCCGGTACCCACCGTCCCGCTGCCGATCACATCCCCCGGCCGCAGGCGGGTGCCCCGCGAGGCGTAGGCGATCATCTCGCCGAATGACCAGTACAGGTCGCGCAGGTTGCCCCGGCTGCACGGCTCACCGTTGACCGAGGCGGTCAGCTCCACGTCGTACCCGCGGCCGGCCGGCGCTCCCAGCTCCTCGGGCGTGACCAGCCACGGGCCGAAGCCGTTCGCCGAGTCCTTTCCCTTGGCCGGCCCGAGGTTCAGCCGCATCTCTGCGCCCTGCAGGTCCCGGGCGCTCCAGTCGCAGAAGAGCACGAACCCGGCGATGTGAGCCGCCGCCTCGTCGGCAGCCAGGTCACTGCCGGCGCGGCCGATGACGGCGGCCACCTCCAGCTCGTAGTCCAGCGCTTCGCTGCCCGGGGGGACCGGGATGTCGGCGTACGGTCCGAACACCGCGGCCGGGTTGGTGAAGTAGAAGACCGGCTGGGAGTACCACAGCGGGTCGACGGTCAGGCCGATGGCCGCGCTCGCGGTGACGACGTGCTCCTCGAAGGCCATGAAGTCGCGGATCGCGGGCGGCTCGGGTATCGGCGCGCAGAGCTCGAAGCGGCCCGGGTCCAAGGTGACTCCCGCGGCGTGGGCCGCCTGCCCGGCCGCGCGCAGCCGCGTGCCGTCGTCGCCGAGCAGGTCGTTCAGCCGGGTCACGCCCGGGACCGGGAACCACGCATCGTCCCGCCGCAGCGCGACCTGATCCCCGCCGGCACCGCGGTACGTGCTGAAGCGCATGCTGCTCCTCCGGTCGGTCAGCCGCCGAACTCCGCGCGCAGCTGTTCCGCCGCGCGGGTCATCGCGGTGAGCTTGCCCCGGGCGATCTGGCGTGGCAACGCGAACTGCCCGCAGTCGGTGGTCAGGTGGATCCGCTCGGCCGGGACGTGCTCCAGCGCCTTGCGGACGCCGGCCACGATGACTTCCGGGGACTCGACGACGAGCCGTTTGATGTCGATGACCCCGACGCCGAGCCCCTTCTCGCTCGGGTAGCGCGACCACAGCGCGAAGTCGTCGTCGGGGAAGCCGGTCTCGGCGAAGGCGTACTCCACGGCGTTCACCTGCAGCTCGTCGGCGACCATCTCGTGGAAGCCGGCGTACGGCGTGATGCCGACCGGTACGCCGCTGCCCAGGTGGCAGATGTGGAAGATGGTGAACGCGTCCACGCCGTCCAGCGCCCGGTTGAGGGTGTCCAGGACGAGCGGGTAGTCCTCGGGCGCGTGCAGGGTGAACCCGACGTCGTCGAGCTGGAACACCGTGACCCCGGCGGTGACCGCATCCTTGAACTCCGCGTTGTACGCCGCCGCCAGGTCGCGGTAGAGCGCGGCCTTGTCCTGGTAGTGCTGGTCGGTCAGCCAGCCGCCGAGGTTGGCCGGGCCCATGCCGCTGCAGAACTTCACCGGCCGTGGGCTCACCGCGGACGCTGCGCCCCACAGCGGCGCCAGGTTCATCGTGCCGCGCCCGATCGGGCCGGTGACGACGACGTTGTTCCAGGTCGCCCCGAACGCGGCTACCGAGGCCTCCCCGGCGGCGGCCATCAGCGGGTTGGGTTCGGGCAACACGTCGATCCCGTCCAGGTGCAGCGCCGGGTAGAGCAGGAACGAGGAGATCAGCCCCTCGTGCCGGTCGTACCAGAGGTGCCCGTCGGTGGGGATGTCCAGGCCGGCGTCGACCTGGTCCCCGATCATCGCGCGGACGCCGTCGGCGTAGGCCTCGGCGAAGTCGGCCCGGCGCAACGCGACCCGGATGTCCTCCGCGCCGAGATCGAACTGGTTCCAGTGCGGCCTGGGGTACGAGCCGACCTGGGTGGTGGGGAACAGGTGATCGACGAGGTCGCTGAGCTGTCGGGCCATCGGGTCGCTCCTTCGCCGCTGCGCCGTGGGTGGTCACCGGCCAGCCTGCCGCAGGGTCCGCCGCCGATCATGTACCGAACGGGTTCCGATCGGCGGCCACCGGACCGCCCACCCGCTCGTCGGCACCGGCCCGCGCGGCCCGCCGGAAGGCACGGACGGCGGGACTGCGGTCGTCCGCGCGTGAGGCGACCGACACGATGGCCGGGTTGCCGTCCATCGGCACGTAGCGCACCCCGGGATGGGGGAAGAACCGCCGCGCCGGTTCGCCGTGGATGCCGAACTGCCCGGTCGCCGCCACCGCCGCCGGCACCGACGACGGCGTTCGGACGAGGGTGCTCGTGGCCCCCACCGAACCGGCCGGACCGGCCCAGTCCGCCAGCCCCGGGTGCCTCCCGACCGGCCGGATCCACTGCTGGTCGCAGACGTCGGCCTCGGACAGGTGCTCGGCGTCGGCCAGCGGGGACCCGGCCGGGACGACGACGAAGCGCCCGGTGTCCAACACCCGGTCGAACGTCAGGCCGTCCACCGGTCCGATGTCGTGGACCACGGCCACGTCCAGGTCCCCGGAGCGCACCAGGTCGTACTGCGAGTCCCAGTCCACCTCGACGTAGGCCAGGGCCACGTCGGGAAGCTGCTGCCGGAGCAGGTCCAGTACGAGCGGCCAGCGCTCGGCCAGGCCGAAGCCGAGCACGCCGACGCGGAGCACCGTCGGGTCGGGGGTCGGCCCGTCCTCGTGCGCGGCGGCGGCCAGCTGGTCGATGCGGTCCACGGCCTGTCGGGCGAGGGGGACGAACCGTTCACCGGCCGCCGTCAGGGTCACCCGCCGGCTGGTCCGGTCGAACAGCTGCAGCTCCAGCTGGCGTTCCAGCTTGCGGATCCGCCGCCCGAAGGCCTGCTCGGTGATGAAGTGCCGCCGGGCGGCCCGACCGAAGTGCAGTTCCTCGGCCAGCGTGAGGGCGTAGCGGAGCGAGGGGATGTCCATCGCGGACCACCGTCCTTCGGCTGACGGGCCGGCGTCGAGTGTCGTAGTCGCCGGGCGGCGGTGCAACCACGGCGGGGCACCCGCGGTCACGGCGCCGGATCTGCACAATCACCGTATGGCGGAACCGGACCCGGCGATCACCGTCGTGCCTGCCAACGAGGCGAGCTGGGCGGACCTGCAGGCGGTCTTCGGCGGCCGCGGCGCTGCCGGCCGGTGCCAGTGCCAGCGGTACAAGCTGCGGCCCCGGGAGGCCTTCGCCTCGTTTCCCGTCGAGGAGCGAGCCAACCGGCTGCGGCAGCAGACCGACTGCGGGCACCCGGAGTCCGGTACCACCAGCGGCCTGGTCGCCTACCTCGACGGCGAGCCGGTCGGTTGGTGCGCCGTACAGCCGCGTACCGACTTCCCCGGCCTGCTGCGCAACAACCGGGTCCCCTGGGCGGATCGCACGGAGGTCAAGACCGACGACAGCGTCTGGGCCGTGACCTGTCTGCTGACCCGGGCCGGCTTCCGCAGACGTGGGGTCAGCCGGGCGCTGGCCACCGCCGCGGTGGACTTCGCCCGCAGCCGAGGGGCCCGCGCCGTCGAGGGCTACCCGATGACCACGACGCAGGCGATCCTCGAGGAGCTGCACGTCGGCACCGAGGGGTGTTCGCCGACGCCAGCTTCACCGAGGTCAGCCGTCCGACCCTACGACGGGTCGTGATGCGGATCGACTTCTGATGCCTGCGGGGTCGGCGCGGACTCGTGGGTCTCGGGCGGGTTGTCGTCGGAGCGGTTCTTCAAGGCCGCGCGCACCTCACCGGACACCTCCGAGAAGGTCATCCGCAGCGCCTCGGTCAGGGATTGCCCGACCTGCCGCACGTCGTCCTTGACCGCATTGTCCTTGGCCGCGTGGCCCAACGCCTCGAACGCCGTCTGCACCGCGTCCCCGAGCCGCTGCATCGCGCCCTGCATCTCGGTCTGGGCTTCCTCCCGGTCGGCCGCCTGCTGCTGCTCGTAGTGCAGCTTGAGCTTCAGACCCAGCCCGCCCAACTTGTCCGCCGTCTCGTTCCATGCCGAGCGTGTCTCGTCCATGCCTGCATGCGTACTCGGTGTACTGCTGCTGTGCCAGTCCAGCCGAGCGGCCGCTCGGCCGGTCGGGGGTCAGGGGGCCGCGGCCAGGGCGCGGCCGACCGACTGTGCGTCGAGGCCGATCTCCCGGAGCAGGCCGGACAGCTCGGCCCGGATGCCGACGAAGTGCAGGCCAGGCGCCGTCGGCAGCTCGTCGCTGCCGTGGACGAGCGGCACCCCGTGGCCGTCGAGGACGCCGAGATGCGACCAGGGGGACCAGGCCGGTAGCGAACCCGATGGCGACGATGACGGCGTCCGGTTCGACGGTCGTGCCGTCGGCCAGCCGGACCCGTGGGCCGTCGATCGACTCCGTGGCCGCGACCACCCGGACCCGGCCGGACCGGACCGCGGCCACGATCCCGGTGTCCAGGATCGGCACCGTCCCGGTCCGGAGGAACCGGGTGTAGGGGTTGGGCGAACGGGGCAGCCCGTACCGCGACAGGTCCGGCACGCTGACCCGCCGCAGCCCGGCCGCCAACGGATCTAGGACGGCTGCCGGTGCCCGCTTGAGCGCGATGCCGAATAGCTGACTGGGCACCCCGGCCACGTCCCGGCGCACGATGTTGGGCGGGGTACGGACCGACAGCGTCACCCGCGAGCCCGCTGCCAGCAGGTCGAGGGCGATCTCGCTGCCTGAGTCGCCAGCACGACCCGACCGGTGACCAGCACCCCGTCGGACGTGGCGAGCCGCCACTGCTCACCCACCCGGTCGATCCGGGTGAGCGCCACACCGAGTTGGGGCTGCAGGCCGTGGAACTCGGCGTAGTCGCCCAGGTAGCGAACGACGTCGTCGCGGGCCACCCACCGGCCGTAGGCGCGGGGGATGGGAAACCCGGGGAGTCCGGACAGCCAGCGGATCGTGTGCAGGTGCAGGCCGTCGTAGCGGGCCGCCCAGGACGCCCCGACCTGGGTCGCCTGTTCCAGCAGTGTCACCGCGCGACCGGCCCTGGTCAGGGCGGCGGCGGTGGCCCGCCCGGCCGGGCCGGCGCCCACGACGACGGTGGGTGGACCGGCTGCGACCACCGGCCCGGGGTCCCCTTCCTCTTGTCCGGCTCGCACCGCGGGGTGCGATTCGTCCGGCTGGGCGGCTGACGGCGTGGGTCAGCCCTGCTGCGCGGTGACGTTGACCATCCAGGGCACCCCGAACCGGTCCACGCACATGCCGAACTCGTCGCCCCACATCTGCTTCTCCAGCGGCAGCGTCACGGTGCCGCCCTCGGAGAGCTTTGCCCACCAGCCGCGCAGCTGATCGCCGTCGTCGCCGCTCAGGCTCACGCTCATCGAGCCCCCCGGCTGGTGCTCCGTTCCCGGAGCGCTGTCGGCGCCCATCAGCGTGAAGCCGGTCTCGGTCTCCAACATGCCGTGCATGATCTTGTCGCCGTCGGTGCCCTCCGGGGAGCCGAACTCCCCGAACGTGTTCAGCACCAGGGTGCCCCCGAACACGTTCTCGTAGAACTCCATCGCCTGCCGGGCGTCGCCGGCGAAGCTGAGGTAGGGGTTGAGTCGCGAGGCCATCGGTCTGCTCCTTGCTCTCGTCTTGCTCTCGTCCTGCACTCGTCCCGCTCCCGTCGGGCGTCCGATCATGGACGCTAACCCGGACAATGCCGACACACCAGTAGCACCACGGACCGCGCCGGCACGGTGACGGGCTGCGCTGCAGCGGCGAGCAGCCGAGGACGAGGCTACGGTGCCGACATGGCTGACCGGACGCTGCAGACGCTGCTCACCGACGGGCACTACTTCGAGGGCCCCCGCTGGCACGACGGCACGTGGTGGATCTCGGACTTCTACTCCTACACGGTCTCCACCGTGAGCACCGACGGCGCGCAGCAGACGGTCTGCGAGGTCCCGGGGCAGCCCTCCGGCCTCGGTTGGCTGCCCGACGGCTCGTTGCTCATCGGGTCCATGACCGATCACCGGCTACTCCGGCGTACGGCCGAGGGCCGGCTCGAGGAGTACGCCGATCTCAGCGAGCACTGCGGGGGCAAGTTGAA
>JBBPYA010000082.1:0-7978 GCA_038200385.1 Mycobacteriales bacterium | reverse complement strand
TGAAACCCTGCGCGATGGTGTCGTGGATGTCGCGCGAGAGCCGCTCCCGTTCGGCCAGCGCGCCGTGCCGCCGCTGCGCGGCGCTGAGCTCCTCGCGGGTCTGCCGCAACTGCGTGATCAGCTCCGCCCGCTGCCGGCTCTGCGCGATGATGCCGCCGATCCAGGACCCGATCACCAGCGAGAACAGCGCGGAGAAGCCGAGCTGGACCAGTACGTCGGCTGCGGCACCGCGGGCGGCCAGGACCAGGAAGAAGCCGCCGAACAACACCAAAACGGACAGGACCGCCCACCGCATCCGCCGAATGCAGGCGTAGATCTGCGGGATCGCCGCGAACAGGCTCAGGCTCGTCGCGGGGACGGCGGCGGCCGCGCCCAGGCACAGCGCGATCATGCCGGCCACGTAGATCTGCCGTCGCGGGCTCGGTTCGTCCCAGAGCCGCCGACCGGCCACGCCGTACCACACACCCCACAGCGCGAGCAGGCCGATCGCCGCCGCCCTGGCCGGCCAGGAGGCCGTCTCGTCGACGAGCCCGGCACCGGCGGCGACCACGAGCAACCCGGCGAAGGCCAGGTGCCACCCCAGCACGGTGCGCTCCCAGAAGTGCCCCCGTTCCAGGGCGCTGTCCGGGCCTAGCGGCGGCACGGCGGAGCCGGTCACGTCATCAGCCGTCGGTGCGGGTCCGCCAGCGGAACGTCAGCAGGCACAGCGCCAACCCGACGACGCACCACACGCCCAGCACGAGGGCGATCCGCCCCAGCTCCCAGGATCCGGCGGGTTCGGCTGCCTGCGCGACGTCGGGCAGGAACACCGACCGCATCCCCTGGGTCATCCACTTCAGCGGGAAGATCGCGGCCACCGTCTGCATCCAGCTCGGCAGCTGGCTGAACACGAAGAACACCCCGGAGATGAACTGCAACACGATCGCGATCGGGGACACGATGGCCGGGGCGGACTTGCCGTTCTTCGGCAGGCTGGAGAACGCGATGCCCAGCAGCGTGCAGGCGGTGATCCCGAGTACAGCGATCCAGGCGAAGTCCAGCCAGGTCTGCAGGCCGGTCGGCAGCGTGACGCCGTACAGCAGGACACCGATCACGAGCAGCAGGGTGGTCTGGATCACCGCGATCACCCCGACGAGCACGACCTTGCCGATGAAGTAGGCGGCCTTGGGCATCGGCGTGCCGGCCAACCGCTTGAGGTAGCCGTTGTCGCGCTCGATCGGGATCTCGATGGCGAGGTTCTGGAAGCTGGCGCTGAGGAGTCCGGCGGCGATCATGCCGGCCACGAAGTACTGGATGAACTGAACCCCGGGGGCGATCTCGTTGTTGCCGCCGAAGACGGCGCCGAAGACCACCAGCAGAATGATGGGGAAGAAGAGCACGAAGACGACGGCCTGGCGCTCCCGGAAGAAGCTGAGCAGTTCCACGCGGACCCGCGACCTGGACACCGTCAGCAGTGATGGCAGTGCGGTGGAGGGGCGCGTGGCGGTGGCGGTCACTTCGACGCTCCGATCATGTCCAGGTAGACGTCTTCCAGGGTGGGGCGGGACACCACCAGCTCCGGTATCTCGCCGCCGAAGCTCTCGGCGAGTTCGTGAACGATCTTGGTCGGGGCGTCGGTGCTGGTGCGCTCGGGCCCGTTCGGCCCCCGCCACGACACCGTCGCCTCCGCCGATCCCCGGCCGCCCAGGTTGCCCGGGGTGTCCACCGCGACGATGCGGCCGTCGGCGATCACCCCCACCCGGTCGGCCAGTCGCTCGGCCTCGTCCAGGTAGTGCGTGGTGAGCAGGATCGTCGTCCCGAGATCGCGCAGGCTGTCGATCAGTCCCCAGAACTGGCGCCGCGCCTCGGGATCGAAGCCGGTGGTCGGCTCGTCCAGGAAGAGCAGTTCGGGGTTGCCCAGGATCCCCAGCCCGACGTCCAGCCGGCGGCGCTGGCCACCGGAGAGCTGGTCGGACCTGGTCTTGCGCTTGTCGGTGAGCCCGACCAGGTCCAGGACCTCCTCCACCGGGCGGGGGGCCGGGTAGTAGGCCGCGCAGGTGGCCAGCGCCTCGGCCGGGGTCAGCTCGGACAGGTCCTTGGTGGACTGCAGGACGATCCCGATCCGCGCCTTCCAGTGGGCGTCGGCCCGGGCCGGGTCCGCGCCCAGCACGCTGACCTCGCCGCTGTCGCGGTCCCGGTAGCCCTCCAGGATCTCCACGCACGTGGTCTTGCCCGCGCCGTTCGGGCCGAGCAGGGCGAAGATCTCCCCGCCGCGGATGTCCAGATCCACGCCCGCGACGGCCTGGTGGTCGCCGTAGCGCTTGTTCAGGCCGCGTACGACGACCGCGCTGCGCTGCGTTGTCATGCGGCCAAGCATGTCCTGCGGTGCCCGGCGGCGGGACCGTCGTCCGTCCACGGTCCGGTCCGTCGATCGGTGGACCCGGCGCGGCCGGGGACCACGGGCCGGCGTGGGGACCGGTCGGTCAGTCGGCGCGGGCGGCCAGGTCCGGGGAGAACGCCGGGACGCAGATCGCGACGTACTCCGCCCCGTCCGCGGTGGGCGTGGTGTACCGGACAGTCTCCCCGGCGTGGGTGATGACGGCCTGGCCGGCGGCGACATCGGTGTGCCTGCCGTCGTGCTCGACCCGGACCACTCCGCGCAGCACGAGGGTGATCTCGTCGAACGTCGGGGTCTGGGCCGGCTCCTGCCAGCCTCCGGGTGCCTGCATGTGCGCGACCGACAGCGCCTCGGTGCCGGAGTTGACCCGGCCGACGTACTCGTCGATGCGCTTGCCGCCCGGTACGGGGACGCGGGTCGGTGCGGCGATGAACTCCGGCATCCTCAGGCTCCGATCCGGTCGATGACCAGCGGCAGCGCCTCATGCGTACCGCCGATCGTGACCGCACCCTCAAGCGCGGCCAGCGCCCGGGGGATCCGGGCCGGGTCGTCGGTGTGCAGCTCCAGCAACGGCGCACCGACCTCGACCCGCTCACCGGGCCGGGCCCGGACTACGACGCCGGCCACCGCCGAGACCGGATCCTCCTTGCGGGCCCGCCCGGCGCCCAGCCGCCAGGCGGCGACGCCGACGGCGTAGGCGTCCAGGCCGCTCACCTCGCCGGAGTCCTCGGCCAGGACGACGTGGGTTTCGGGGGCGGTCGGCAGTGCCGCGTCGGGGTCCCCACCTTGCGCTGCGATCATGGCCCGCCAGCGGTCCATTGCCCGCCCGTCGGCCAGCGCCGCCGCCGGATCGGCGTCGGGCAGGCCGGCCGCGTCGAGCATCTCCCGCGCCAGCGTCACGGTCAGCTCCACGACGTCGGCCGGACCGCCACCGGCGAGCACCTCGAGGGACTCCGCGACCTCCAGGGCGTTGCCCGCCGTGCGGCCCAGCGGCACGTCCATCGCGGTGAGCAGCGCAACCGTGCGTACGCCGTGTGCGGCCCCGAGGCCGACCATCGTCTCGGCCAGCGCCCGCGCCGACTCGACGTCCTTCATGAACGCCCCGGAACCCACCTTCACGTCGAGGACGAGCGCGTCGGCACCCTCGGCGATCTTCTTGCTCATGATCGAGGAGGCGATCAGCGGGATCGACTCGACGGTGGCCGTGACGTCGCGCAGCGCGTACAGCAGCCGGTCGGCGGGCGCCAGGTCGTCCCCGGCCGCGCACACCACGGCGCCCACCTCGCGCAGCTGCGCCAGGTAGTCGGCATGGCGAACCGTCGCGGTCCAGCCGGGGATCGACTCCAGCTTGTCCAGGGTGCCGCCGGTGTGGCCCAGGCCGCGACCGGACAGCTGGGGTACGGCGGCGCCGCACGCGGCCACCAGCGGCGCCAGCGGCAGCGTGATCTTGTCCCCGACACCGCCGGTGGAGTGCTTGTCCACGGTGGGCCGGTCCACGCCGGACAGGTCTATCCGGACGCCGGAGTCGATCATCGCCGCGGTCCACCGGGCCAGCTCGGCCGGATGCATCCCGCGCAGGAAGATCGCCATCAGCAGCGCCGACATCTGCTCGTCGGGGATGTCCCGGCGGGTGTAGGCGTCGATCACCCAGTCGATCTGCTCGTCGGCCAACCGGGCGCCGTCCCGCTTGGTCCGGATGACGTCCACCGCGTCGAACGCCGCCGCGTCCCGGCCGGTCACGGCTGCTGCCTCTCTCCCGGCGGGTCGGCAGTACCGGCGGCGGACGCGGGGTGCAGGTCACCGGCGTCGAACGCGGCCGGCAGCAGCTCGCTCATCGGCCGCGGCCCGTCGGGGGAGTCCACCAGCAGCCCGGCCCCGCCGTGCTCCCACAGCAGCTGGCGGCAACGTCCGCACGGCATCAGCGGCTCGCCCGCACCGTCCACGCACGCGACCGCGACGAGACGGCCTCCGCCGGAGCTGTGCAACGCGGACACCAGGCCGCACTCCGCGCACAGACCCAGGCCGTAGGAGGCGTTCTCCACGTTGCAGCCGACCACCGTGCGCCCGTCGTCGACCAGCGCGGCCACCCCGACCGGGAAGTCGGAGTACGGCGCGTAGGCGTGACCCATCGCCGTCCGGGCGGCGGCCCGCAGCTGCGCCCAGTCGACGGGACCGCTCACTTGTCCTCACCGCGGCGATATCGCATGCCGTCGGCCGCGGGCATCCGCAGCCGCTGGGAGGCCAGGGACAGCACCAGCAGGGTGGTCAGGTGCGGGGTGAAGAAGACGAACGCGTCGGGCAGCCGGTCGACGACCAGCCACAGCACGAACGAGCCGGCGCCGAACACCGCGGCGATGCCGGCCTGGATGAACTTGCCCTGCCGGGCCTGCCAGACGGTGACCGCGGCGAGCACGATCGCGACGAGCAGCAGCAACCCGACCACGGCTGTCTTGCTGCGCAGCTGCAGCGCGTCGGCGTACCCGAACAGGCCGGCACCGGCGGCCAGGCCGCCGGGTCTCCAGTTCCCGAAGATCATCGCGGCCAGCCCGATGAACCCGCGCCCCCCGGTCTGGCCCTCGCGGTAGATGTTCGCGACGAAGACGAGCAGCGAGCCGCCGATCCCGGCCATCGCACCGGAGATCAGCAGGGCGTAGTACTTCATCCGGTACACCGGGACCCCGAGAGAGTCCGCCGCCCAGGGGTTCTCCCCGCACGCACGCAGCCGCAGGCCGAACGGCGTACGCCACAGCAGCCACCAGGAGAACGGGAGCAGCAGGACGGCGAAGATCACGAAGATGTTGATCGAGCTCGTCACCCCACGCAGGATCCCTGCCGCGTCGGAGAGCAGGAACCAGTGCTTGCGCTCCAGGCTGCCCAGCAGGTCCGGTCCGGAGGACAGCACCGGCAGCGAGAGGGTCGGCGCATTGCCCTTCAGCGGCGGCGACTGGGTCACCCCGCCGCCGGCCGGGTTGCCGGTGTAGAACACCTCGGACAGGAACCGTGCCACGCCGTCGGCGAGGATGTTGATCGCCACCCCGCTGACGATGTGGTCGACGCCGAAGGTCACGGTGGCCACCGCGTGCAGCAGGCCGCCCAGCGCTCCGAAGACGGCGGCGGCAACGACGGCCGCGAACGGGCCCCACTGGTAGCCGGCCCACCCGGCGCCCCAGGTCCCGAGGACCATCATGCCTTCCAGGCCGATGTTGACCACGCCGGCGCGTTCAGCGAACAGTCCGCCGAGCCCGGCCATGCCGATCGGGACCGCCAGGATCAGCATGGCCGAGAACGTGCTGGAGGAGGTCAGCGCCGGTTGGGCGGCGATCAGCCGGACCAGCGAGAGCAGGACGAACACGGCCAGCAGGATCAGCGCCAGCCGGGTTCCCTTGCCGCGCTTGGGGGGCGCGCCGGCGCGGGCCGGGGCCGGCGGGGGCAGCGCGACGCTCCCGCGGGCCTGCCCATGTCGCCACCGCCGCGGCCTGGTCGCCGGCCGCCGGCCCGGCGGTCAGCGCGCCGGCGCCGGTGCGCTCAGCTTGCCGGATCGCGATCCGCCCGGACACCTCGTTGGCGATGACGACCGCCAGCACGATGGTCCCCTGGATGATCGTCACGACCTGCGACGGGATCCCGGCGAACTGCAGGGACAGCGCGGCCCGGTCCAGGAACCCGAACAGCAGTGCCCCCAGGGCGATACCCGAGGGGTTGTTGCGGCCGAGCAGGGCCACCGCGATGCCGAGGAAGCCCAGCCCGGAGGTGAACTCGCTGCCGTAGTGGTAGGTGTCGCCGAGCAGGTCAGGCAGTCCGATCAGCCCGGCCAGCGCGCCGGAGAGCAGCATCGCCTTGACCACCATGGCCCTGGCGTTGACCCCGCTGGTGGTCGCGGCGGTGGGGTTGAGGCCACTGGCCTTGAGGTCGAAGCCGAAGCGGGTCCGCTTGACCAGGACCGCGACCGCGACGCCCACGACGGCGGCCGGGATCAGGAATCCGAGCAGGTCCGAGCGGGGCTCGACGAACCCGAGCGCGACCAGGACGCCGTTCAGGCTCGGCAGCCGTCCCGACTCGGGCAGGTCCTTGGTGGCGACGGTGAGCGAGCCCGGCGGCGTCCCGCGGAACGGCCCGGTGAGCAGGTACGAGGCGAGCCCCAGGGCGATGAAGTTCAACATGATCGTCGAGATCACTTCGCTGACCCCGCGGGTCACCTTCAGGATGCCGGTGATGCCGGCCCAGATCGCGCCGACGGCCATCGCCACCACGACGATCAGCAGCAGTTGCAGCGGCCGCGGCAGCAGCACCGACGTGCCCACCCAGGCGGCCATGATGGTGGCCAGCCGGTACTGACCCTCGACGCCGATGTTGAACAGACCCATCCGGAAGCCGATGGACACCGCGAGCCCGGCGAGGAACAGCGGGATCGCGCGGTTCAGGATCACCGCGACCGCCTGGATCTGGCTCTTGGCGTTGTCGCCGAAGTCGAACAGCCCGCGCAACGCGACGAGGGGGTTCTCCCCGATCGCGAGGATCACGCCGGCGGAGATGATCATCGCGACGACCAGGGCCAGAGCCGGGGCCAACGGGGCCAGCCCGACCCGGCGCAGCGCGCTCACGCGGGTCCCCCGCTCGGTGCGGTCGACCGTGCGGACGGGTGCCGGTCCGGCCCCGTCACGCCGCGGCGCCGGTCATGTGCGTTCCGAGCTGTTCGGGGGTGACTCCGGTCGGTTCCAGCTCCGCGACGAGACGGCCCCGGAACATCACGTACAGGGTGTCGGACAGACCGATCAGCTCGTCGAGGTCGGCCGAGATCAGGATGATCGCCAGCCCGTCGCTGCGGGCCTGCTTGAGCAGCTCCCAGATCGCCGCCTGCGCGCCCACGTCGACACCCCGGGTGGGATGCGCGGCGATCAGCAGCTTGGGGTTCCCGCTCATCTCCCGGCCGACGATCAGCTTCTGCTGGTTGCCGCCGGACAGTGCGACCGCCAGCGTGTCGGGTCCGGGGGCCCGGACGTCGTACTCCTGCATGATCCGGCGGGTATCGGCCCGGGAGGCCGCCCGGTCGATGAACAGCCCCTTCAGCGCCGGCGGCCGGGTCTGGTTGCCCAGGATCCGGTTCTCCCACAGCGGGGCGTCCAGCAGCAGCGCCTGCCGGTGCCGGTCCTCCGGGATGAAACCGACGCCGCTGTCGCGGCGCCGGCGGGTCGACCACCCGGTCACGTCCTCGGTGCCGAAGCGCAGCCGGCCGGCGGCCAACGGTTGCAGCCCCATGATCGCCTCGACGAGTTCGGCCTGCCCGTTGCCCTCTACCCCGGCGATGCCGACCACCTCACCGCGCCGGACCCGGAAGCTCACCGCGTCGACGACCCGGCGTCCCGTGGGCAGCGTGACGGTGATCCCGTCGACGTCGAGGACGACGTCGTCGGTCACCGTGGAGTCGCGGGTCTCCGGGGTGGGCAGCTCGCTGCCCACCATCATCTCGGCGAGCTCCTGGGCGGTGACCGAATCCGGGTCGGCCGTCCCGACCGTGGTACCGCGACGGATCACCGTGATCGCGTCCGCCACCCGGCGTACCTCGTCGAGCTTGTGCGAGATGAAGATGACCGTCAGGCCCTC
>JBBPYA010000081.1:0-6822 GCA_038200385.1 Mycobacteriales bacterium | reverse complement strand
GGTACGTCGGTGATCAGCCGCGCGCCCGGCCGGCGGGGGTCGGCGTCGTAGAGCCCGGCGACGTCGGAGAGCAGCACCAGGGCGTCGGCCACGGCCAGGTGGGCGACGAGGGCTGCCAGCCGGTCGTTGTCGCCGAACCGGATCTCCTCGGTGGCCACCGCGTCGTTCTCGTTCACGATCGGGACCACACCCAGTGCCAGCAGCCGCTCCAGCGTCCGCTGCGCGTTGCGGTAGTGCGCCCGCCGGTGCAGGTCGTCCGCGGTGAGCAGCACCTGCCCGACGGTCAGCTGGTGGCGGGCGAACGCGGCGGCGTACTGCTCGACGAGTAGCAACTGCCCCACGCTGGCGGCGGCCTGCTGGGTGGCCAGGTCCCGAGGACGGGCGCGCAGCCCCAGCGGCGCGAGCCCGGCCGCGATGGCCCCGGAGGAAACCAGGACGACCTGCCGGCCGGCCAGCCGGTGCGCGGCGACGGCGTCGGCGAGCGCGCCGAGCCGGTCCCGGTCTAGGCCGCCGGCGGCCGAGGACAGGGAGGACGAGCCCACCTTGACCACGACCCGGCCGGCGGTGGCGATGGCGGTCCGTCCGCCGGTGCCACCACCGGGGCTTACGCCGGGCGAGGTCACCCGTCGACCGGCTCGTCGCGACGCCGTCGGGCCCGCTTTGCGGCCAGCCGATCGTCCGCGCGCGGCCGGGTCGACGTGTCCAGCCGCGAGTCGGTACCCCGCTGGCCGGGGACGTGCTCGGCGGACTCGGCCGGGACCCAGTCGAACGTCACGTCCCCGATCGTCACCGGGCAGCCGGGCTCCGCACCGGCGGCGGCCAGCGCCGCCTCCACTCCGAGCCGGGCCAGCCGGTCGGCCAGATACCCGACAGCCTCGTCGTTGCCGAAGTCGGTCTGGCGGATCCAGCGCTCCGGGCGCTCCCCGAGGACCACGAAGGCCCCATCGTGCTCGGCGTCCACCCGCAGCACGAACCCGGTGTCGTCGACGGCGGTCGGCTGCAGGACGATCCGCGGCGGCTCGACGGCGACCGCCGCCCGGGCCTGCTCCACCGCCGCGCCAAGGGCGTACGTGAGCGCGGGCAAACCTTCCCGGCTGACCGCGCTCACCGCGAACACCGCCAACCCGCGGGCAACGAGATCGGGGGTCACCAGGTCGGCCAGCTCGCGGGCCTCGGGTACGTCGATCTTGTTCAGCACGACCAGCCGGGGGCGGTCTTCGAGGGCGCCGTACTCACGGAGTTCGTGCTCCAGCGCGTCGATGTCGGACAGCGGGTCCCGCCCGGGATCCAGGGTCGCGCAGTCCACGACGTGGACGAGCACCGAGCAGCGCTCGACGTGGCGAAGGAACTCCAGGCCGAGGCCCTTGCCCTGCGCGGCGCCCGGGATCAGGCCGGGGACGTCGGCCATCGTGAACACTGTGTCCCCCGCGCGGACCACACCGAGGTTGGGGACCAGGGTTGTGAACGGGTAGTCGGCGACCTTCGGCTTGGCCGCGGACACCACCGAGATCAACGAGGACTTGCCGGCCGAGGGGAATCCGACCAGTCCGACATCGGCAACGCTCTTGAGTTCCAGTACGACGTCGGCCGCCGTCCCCGGCTCCCCCAGCAGCGCGAAGCCGGGGGCCTTGCGCCGGGCCGAGGCCAGCGCGGCGTTGCCGAGACCGCCCCGCCCCCCGCGGGCCACCACGAACCTGGCCCCCGGCCCGGTCAGGTCGGCGAGCACGGTGCCGGCCTCGTCGCTGACGACGGTCCCGTCCGGTACGGCGAGGGTCAGCGCCGCTCCCGCCGCGCCGCTGCGGTGCCCGCCCATGCCGGCCTTGCCGCTCCCGGCGGTCTGGTGCGGGTGGTAGTGGAAGTCCAGCAGCGTGTGCACACCGGGATCCACTGCCAGCACGACGTCCCCACCGTCCCCGCCGTCGCCGCCATCCGGCCCTCCGAGCGGCTTGAACTTCTCCCGGTGGATCGACGCGCAGCCGTGCCCACCGCTGCCCGCTGAGATGTGCAGCTGGACCCGGTCGACGAACGAGGCCACGGTGTGTCTCCCCTTCAGGCGGCGGCCAGCAGTGGGGCGGGCCGGAGACCCGGCCCGCCCCTCTGGATGGCGTCTGTGGTGGTGCCGGGCTCAGGCCTGGGGCTGCACCGGCTCGATGCTGATCTGCCTGCGACCCCGCTTGGTCCCGAAGGTGACCGAGCCGGCCGCCATCGCGAACAGGGTGTCGTCACTGCCACGGCCGACATTCGGACCGGGGTGGAAGTGGGTCCCGCGCTGCCGGACGATGATCTCGCCGGACTTGACGAGCTGCCCGCCGTACCGCTTGACGCCGAGCCGCTGCGCGGCGGAGTCCCGCCCGTTGCGCGAGGAGGAGGCGCCCTTCTTGTGTGCCATGTCTGCTCCTACTCCCCTGTCTCGTCGGTGTCGTCGTCGGAGCCGGCCTCGGCATCAGGCGTGGCGTCCTCCGCCTCCAGCTTGCTGCTGTCGGTTGCCGACGCGGTCGCGTCGTCCGCGGTCCCGCTCTCGGTGTCGGCCGTCTTGGCGTCCGCCGTAGCCGTGTCCGCCGTAGCGGTGTCCGCCGTAGCGGTGTCCTCCGTCGCCGCGTCCGTCGTCGCGGCGTCGGTGGCGCTTGCGTCCCCGGCCGCGCGCCGGGTAGCACGCAGCGACTCCATGGTCTCCGAGCCGATGCCGGTGACCTTGAGCCGGGTCAGGTCCTGGCGGTGACCCTGACGCTTGCGGTAGCCGGTCTTGTTCTTGTACTTCAGGATCCGGATCTTCGGGCCGCGTCCGTGCCCGACCACCTCGCCGGTCACCGCGATGCCAGCCAGGTCGTCGGCGCTCGTGGTCACGTCGGTGCCGTCCACGACCAGGACCGCGGACAGCCAGACAGCTTCGCCGCGCTCCCCTTGGAGCCGCCCGACGTCGAGGACGTCTCCGACGGCGACGCGGTACTGCCGTCCGCCGGTCTTCACCACTGCGTACACAACCTGCTCCTGCCCGACCCGATGTCTCGACCGATGTCATCGTGCGGCGGGTGCACGCCTATCGGCCGGCCCTACCCACACAAGAGGCGCGCCGGTACGGCGCGCGGTGGACAACGATACCCGACGCCGCCGCCGGGGCACCACACGGTCACCGGCCGGGGAGGCTACTGGTCGACCGCCACGGGTGGTCCGGCCGGGCGGCTCGCCGCCCGGCGCCGGCGCCGGGGCGGGTCTGCCGGCGGCGACGGGTCGGCGGCGGGCACCGCCGGCTCGGGCCCGGCCACTGATGTCGCCGGTGCGGCCACCGATTCCGCCGGTGCGGGCTCGGGAGCAGATTCCGCCGGCTCGGGCTCGACGACTGATTCCGCCGGCGACGGGTCGGTGGGTGACACCGGCGCCTCTGGCTGGGGCGCGGCGGTCGGTGCCGCGTCGGCCACCGGGAGCTGGACCTCCGCGGCCTCGGCAACCTTCGTGGTCGCCCGGCTGGCCGAACGACGCCGTCGCGGGGCCGGCGGTGCGGCGACGGGGTCGGCCGCTGCCTTCTGCGCTGCTCCCCGGTCCCCGTGGACGCTGGCGGATCCCTGCGCGAAGTCGTTGTCGGTCGCCACCGGCGTGGTGTCCGGCGGTGCCGCCGGGTCCACGGCGCCGGACTCCGGGACGTCCTGATCCCCGTCCGTGCCGTTACGGCCGGCGGCTGCCACCGTGTGCGGTCCCGGAGCGTTCGGATCGCGACCGGTGGCGGACCTGGTCCGCCGCCCCGACGCCTGCTCGCCCCGACCCCCGCCGTTGTCGGCGCGCCGCTCCGATCGGCCGCCGCCGTTTAACCCGGACCGCTTCGAGCCGGAGTCCACCGGCTCGGAGTGCACGATCAGGCCGCGGCCGTTGCACACCTCGCATGGCTCGGAGAACGCCTCGAGCAGGCCCTGCCCGACCCGCTTGCGGGTCATCTGCACCAATCCGAGCGAGGTGACCTCGGCCACCTGGTGCTTGGTCCGGTCCCGACCCAGGCACTCGGTGAGCCGGCGCAGCACCAGGTCCCGGTTGGTCTCCAGCAGCATGTCGATGAAGTCGATGACGATGATGCCGCCGACGTCGCGCAGCCGGAGTTGGCGGACGATCTCCTCCGCCGCCTCCAGGTTGTTCCGGGTGACGGTCTGCTCAAGGTTGCCGCCGGCGCCGACGAACTTGCCGGTGTTGACGTCGACCACCGTCATCGCCTCGGTCCGGTCGATGACGAGCGAGCCACCGGAGGGCAGGAAGACCTTGCGGTCCAGCGCCTTGAGCAACTGCTCGTCGACCCGCAGGTCCGCGAACAGATCGCCCTCGCCGGTGAACCGGGACAGGCGCGGCGCGAGGTCCGGCGCCACGTGCGCGATGTAATCCTGCAGGGTCTCCCACACCTCGTCGCCGGAGACCGCCAGCCGGGTGAAGTCCTCGTTGAACACGTCCCGGACGACCCGGATGGCCAGATCGGGCTCTTCGTACAGCAGGGACGGGGCACCGGTGTCGGCCCGCTCGGCGCGCTCGCTGATGACCTCCCACTGCGCCCGGAGCCGCTCGACGTCGCGGGTCAGCTCCTCCTCGCTGGCGCCCTCGGCCGCGGTCCGGATGATGACCCCGGACTCCTCCGGCACGATCCGGCGCAGGATGTCCTTGAGCCGCTGCCGCTCGACGTCGGGCAGCTTGCGGCTGATCCCTGTCATGGACCCGTTGGGTACGAACACCAGGTACCGCCCCGGCAGGCTGATCTGGCTGGTCAGCCGCGCGCCCTTCTGCCCGATGGGGTCCTTGGACACCTGGACCAGGACCTTGTCGCCGGACCTGAGCGCCTGCTCTATGGAGCGGGACTTGCCGGCCAGCCCGGCGGCATCCCAGTTGACTTCCCCGGCGTACAGGACGGCGTTGCGTCCCTTGCCGATGTCGATGAACGCCGCCTCCATGCTGGGCAGCACGTTCTGCACCCGGCCGAGGTAGACGTTGCCCGCGAAGGACGTCGCGCTGGCCTTGGTGACGTAGTGCTCGACGAGGATGTCGTCCTCCAGCACGGCGATCTGGGTCCGGTCGCCCCGCTGCCGGACGGCCATCACCCGCTCCACCGACTCCCGACGGGCCAGGAACTCGGCCTCGCTCAGGATCGGGGGGCGCTTGCGTCCCTGGTCGCGGCCCTCGCGCCGGCGCTGCCGCTTGGCCTCCAACCGGGTCGACCCTCGAACGCCGCGGACCTCGTCGACGGCGCGCTCGCGCTGGCGGGCGGGTGTGCTGTCGGTCGGGGTCGACTCGTCGCCGTCCTCGCCGCGCCGCCGACGCCGACGGCGACGCCGGGTGGAGGACGACTCACCGTCGGAGTCCGGGTCGTCGCCGGTCTGCGCACCGTCCCCGGGCTCCGCCTGCATCGCGGGCTCCTCGGAACCCGCCGCCTGCTGGTCCCCGCCGGCGGCCTGCGCCGCTGGTCCATCCGAGGCTGCCGCCTCGTCGTTGCGGTCCTCACCGGAGCGACCGCGACCACGTCCCCGACGTCCCCGGCGGCGCCGTCGCGGCTCGCCGTCCGAGCCTCCGTCGCCCTCGGCCGGTGCCTCCTCCTCGGTCGGCTCGGCGGCCTCCGGTGTCCCGGCATGCTCGGTCGGCGGGCCGCCCTCGAGCGGTCCCCCCGCGGCCTTGCGGGCCCTGGTCCGCCGCGGCTTCGCCCCGTCGGCTGCGGTGTCCGATTCAGCGGTCCCGGCTGTGTCGGCCGAAACCTGATCAGTCGCCGGGTCAGCTGGGGCGCGGCGGCGCCGCGATCGTTGCGCGGGGGCCTCCGGCTCGGCCTGAACCGGGGTCGGCGGCATGAACATCACGGCAGGCGCGGCCGCCGGGGGCGGGCTCTGCTCCGCGGGGAGTGCGGTGTCCGCCCCCCCGTCGAAGGGCGCAGCGGTGGCCTTGCGGGTCCGCTTGCGCGCGGGCGCCGGTTTGGCGTCCTCGGCCGCCGCGACCGCAGTCTCGCCCTCCAGCGCAGCACCGTCGGCCGGGCGGGCCTTGGTGGCCCTGGCCTTGGTGGCCTTCGTCGCCTTGGTGGCCTCGCTGGTCTCGCTGGCCTCGGTGGCCTCGGTGGCCTCGGTGGCCTCGGTGGCCTTCGTCGCCTTGGCGGCCTTGGCGGCCTTGGCGGCCTTGGCGGCCTTGCCGGCCCTGGTCGACTTGGCGGGCCTGGTCGCCTCGGCGGCCGGGCCGGGGGCGGCACTGTCCGGTGCGGCAACGTCGACGTCTCCCGTCTGGGTTCCGCCGACCTCCGCGCGGGGTCCCGGAGCGTCCGCAGCCGCCTTGGCGGCCTTGGGGGCCTTGGGGGCCTTGCTCGCCTGGGTGGCCTTCGTCGCCCTGGTGGCCTTCGTCGCCTTGGTGGCGCTAGCTGCCTCGGTAGCTTCCGGCGGGTCGGCTGGAGCGACTGCCTCGGCCGGAGCGGACGCCTTCGCGGCCCTGGTCGCCTTCGTGGCCCGGGCCTCCCTGGGGGCCTTCGTCGGAGCGGCGGCCGCCCCGGCATCCCCCGACCCGGAGGCCGACGTCGACTCGGCGCCGTTGGGTGCGGCGGCTGCCTTTGTGGCCGTGGTGGCCATAGGGGTTTGGATAGCTTCGCTCGCCTTCGTGGCCTTCGTGGCCTTCGTGGCCTTCGTGGCCTTCGTGGCCTTCGTGGCCTTCGTGGCCTTCGTGGCCTTGGTGCCAGGCCGGGTCCGCTGGCTGGCCTCAACCGTCGGCTGGCCGGCACTGTCCTGGTCGGGGGTGGATTGCGGTCCGCTCGGCTGCACCGAGTCGGCGGCAGCGGGATCGGTGGTCTGCTCGGTGTCGAGCATCGGTCTCCGTTTCGACCGGCCCCGG
>JBBPYA010000080.1:0-44145 GCA_038200385.1 Mycobacteriales bacterium | reverse complement strand
TCGCCGCGGACGTAGATGACCGCGAAGTTGGCCCGAATGGCGTAGCAGCTGATGATCGCTCCCTCGACCAGCGAATGCGGGTCGGCCATCATCAGCGGCACGTCCTTGCAGGTGCCGGGTTCGCCTTCGTCAGCGTTGACCACGAGGTACTTGGGCTTGGCGCCGGCTCCGGTCGCGCCCTGCGGGATGAAACTCCACTTCAGGCCCGTGGGGAAGCCCGCGCCGCCGCGCCCGCGCAGTCCGGAGTCCTTGATCAGCGTGATCAGGTCGTCCGGCGTGGCCGCGAGCGCCTTGCGCAGTGCGGTGTAGCCGTCGAGCTCCTCGTAGGTGCGCAGTGACCAGGAGCGTGGGGACAGCCAGCGCTTGGTCAGCACCGGGGTCAGCGCCATCTCAGGTCCTCCCGTTGGGGTCGTCCGGTGCCGACTGTGCCGCACCGTCGTGACGCAAGCGGCTGCGGGTCCGCCGCGCCGTGGGCGAGGTCGGGCCTTGCGCAGGTCCCGGCCCGGTGCCGGCACCGGTGGCGGGCGCGGCCTGCGCGGCCGGCGTCGGAGTGGGGCCGGTGCCAGCCTCGTCCGGGCTGAGCGTCTCCTCATTCGTGTCCGGGTCGGCGAGCCCCGCGCCGGCCTCCTGCGCCGGGGTGTCCGAGTGCCGGACCGCCTCGTCGGTGGAGCGCTGGTGCGCGGTGCGGCCGGCTTCGGGTTCCGGGTCGGCCGGGGTGGACTGCGAGGGCTGCGGCTCGGCTGCCGGCTGCGGCTCCGCGTCCGCCTCGGCTGCCGGCTCCGCGGCCCGTTTCGGCTCCGCGTCGGTCTTGGCCGCCGGTGCGGTCGCCGGCTCGGAGTCCGGCGCCGAGCGCTGGGTCACCGACTCCGGCGACGGGGGCGGCGCGATCGGGGTTTCCGGGTCGAAGGCCGGGGACTCCGCGCCACGGCGCAGCGCCTCCCGGGCCCCGGCCAGCGTCGGTTCGCCCGCCGAGGGGCCGTTCACCGCCGCCTCGTCCGCGACCGGATCGTAGAACCCGGCCAACTGGCGGGACATGTCCTGGAAGGAGCACAGCGGCGCCCCGCGGGTCGGGTGCGGACGCTCGCCGCGCTGCAGGTCACGGACCAGGTTCAGGGCGGAGTCGGTGTCCTGCTGGTCGTAGAACTCGTAGTTGACCGTGACGACGGGGGCGTAGTCGCAGGCGGCCAGGCACTCGGCGTGCTCCAGCGTGATCCGGCCGTCGGGAGTGGTCTGGTCGTGCCCGACTCCCAGGTGGTCGGCCAGCGCGGCGTAGATGTCGTCGCCACCGAGGAAGCCGCACAGGGTGTTGGTGCACACACTGACCAGGTACTCACCGGTCGGGCGACGCTTGTACATCGTGTAGAACGTCGCGACCGCGCCCACCTCGGCCTTGGTCAGCCCGAGCTCCTCGGCGCACATCGCCACCCCCTGGGGCGTGACGTAGCCCTGCTCGGCCTGCACCAGGTGCAGCATCGGCAGCAGCGCCGATCGGGCCCGCGGGTACCGCGTGATGATCTGCCGCGCCTGCAGCCGGGTCCGCTCGGTCAGCGCGGTCACCGACCGGGCCCGCGCCCGGATCTGCGCCCCGGCGCCGACCGCGTCGTCGGTACGCACCGGGACATCACCGGCGCCACCGCCGGGGCCCGGCTCGGCCGCGAGCAGGCCGCCGGAGGCCTCTTCCAGCGCCTCGGCCTGCCGTTCGGTTCGGGACTCGGAGGGGCCGCTCACCCGCGCCACCGGCGTACCGCCGCGGGGCTCAACGGTCCACCCCGCCCATGACCGGGTCGATGGAGGCGATCGAGGCGATCACGTCGGCGATCAGGCTGCCCTCGCTCAACGCCGCGGTGGCCTGCAGGTTGACGAAGCTGGGCTCGCGGACGTGGACCCGGTGCGGCCGCGTCCCGCCACCGCTGACCAGGTGCATGCCCAACTCGCCGCGAGGGGACTCGATGGCGCTGTAGATCTGCCCGGCGGGCACCCGGAAGCCCTCGGTGACCAGCTTGAAGTGGTGGATCAGGGCCTCCATCGACTGGCCCATGATCTTCTTGACGTGCTCCAGGCTGTTGCCCAGGCCGTCCGCGCCCAGCGCGAGCTGTGCGGGCCAGGCGATCTTCTTGTCCTCGACCATCACCGGGCCGGGCTCCAGCCGGTCCACGGCCTGCCGGACCAGGACCAGGGACTGGTGCATCTCCTCGACGCGGACCACGAAGCGGGACCAGCAGTCCCCGTCAGCGTGGGTCGGGACCTCGAAGTCGTAGTCCTCGTACCCGAGGTACGGCTCGGTCTTGCGCAGGTCCCAGGCCAGCCCGGCGGCGCGCAGCAGCGGGCCGGTGACCCCCAGGGCCAGGCAGCCCTCCACGTTGAGGTAGCCGACGCCCTTGAGCCGGCGCTGCCAGATCGGCTGGCCGGCCAGCAGCTTGGCCAGCCCGGCCAGTTCGGTGTCCTGGTCGTCGGCCCACACCCGGATCTTCTCGATCGCACCGTCAGGAAGGTCCTGCGCGATGCCTCCCGGCCGGACGAACGCGTGGTTCATCCGCAGGCCGGTGACCAGCTCGAGTACGTCCAGGCACTTCTCCCGGGCCCGGAACCCGTTGGTCATCCCGGTCAGGGCGCCGAGTTCCAGGCCGCCGGTGGCCAGCCACACCCAGTGCGAGGCGACCCGGTTGATCTCCATCAGCAGCAGCCTGATCGTCTGCGCGCGGGGTGGCGCCTCGACCCCGAGCAGCTTCTCCACCCCGAGGCAGTACGCCGTCTCGTTGAAGATCGGCGCCAGGTAGTCCATCCGGGTGACGAACGTGGTGCCCTGCGTCCAGGTGCGGTACTCGGCGTTCTTCTCGATTCCGGTGTGCAGGTACCCGATCACGACCCGGGCCTTGGTCACCGTCTCGCCCTCGAGGTCGAGGACCAGGCGGAGGACGCCGTGAGTCGACGGGTGCTGGGGGCCCATGTTGATGACGAGGCGTTCCTCGGCGGGCAGGTCACCGGTGAACGTGGACTCCCAGTCCCCGCCGGTGACGGTGTAGACCCGGCCCTCGGTGGTCTCGCGGGCGCCGGCGTACGGGTCGGTGGTACTGGTCATCACTGGTACACCCTTCGCTCGTCCGGCGGCGGGATGGTGGCGCCCTTGTACTCCACGGGGACCCCGCCCAGCGGGTAGTCCTTGCGCTGGGGGTGCCCGGCCCAGTCGTCCGGCATCAGGATGCGGGTCAGCGCCGGGTGTCCGTCGAAGACGATGCCGAACATGTCCCAGGCCTCGCGCTCCTGCCAGTCGGCGGTGGGGTAGACGCCTGTCACCGACGGGATGTGCGGGTCGTCGAGCCCGACCGCGACCTCCAGCCGGATCCGGCGGCGGAACGTCATCGAGGTCAGGTGGTACACCGCGTGCAACCGCGCCGCGTCCTGCTCGCCCACCGTCCCGGTGTCGAGGTAGTCCACGCCGGACACGCTGGAGCACAGCTCGAAGCGCAGGTCCGCGTCGTCGCGCAGCGTCTGGCACAGCGCGACCAGGTGCTCGCGGTGGACGAAGAACGTGATCTCCCCGCGGTCGACGACCACCCGGTGCACCGCGGTGTCGAAGCCGGCGGTCAGGACCACGGCCAGCCGGTCGGCGACCTCGTCGAAGTACCCGCCGTACGGGCGCTCACTGGACTGCGGGACGACCGCGGCCCCCGGATCGAGGCGGACCAGGCCGCCGAAGCCGGAGGTGTCCCCGGTGCCGGAAACCCCGAACATGCCGCGATCGGGGCCGATCGGCTCACTCACTTGGCGAACCGCTGCGAGGAGGCCACGAGCTCCAAAGGCTCCCGTCCGGCGATCTGCTTGGCCCGCCTGGCACCCAACGGCTCGTGGGAGATCTTGTAGTGCAGTTTCAGGATGGCGTCGATGAGCATCTCCGGCCGGGGCGGGCAGCCCGGCAGGTACATGTCGACCGGCACGATGTGGTCCACGCCCTGCACGATCGCGTAGTTGTTGAACATGCCGCCGGAGGACGAGCAGACCCCCATCGCGAGCACCCAGCGGGGCTCGGGCATCTGGTCGTAGATCTGCCGTACGACGGGAGCCATCTTCTGGCTGACCCGGCCGGCCACGATCATCAGGTCGGCCTGCCGGGGAGAGGCCCGGAAGACCTCCATGCCGAAGCGCGCCAGGTCGTACCGGCCGGCGCCGCTGGCCATCATCTCGATCGCGCAGCACGCCAGCCCGAAGGTCGCCGGCCACAGCGAAGACTTGCGGCTCCAGTTGACCAGCTTCTCCACGCTCGTCAGCAGGATCCCCGACGGGACCTTCTCCTCTATGCCCATGAGGTCGTTCCCCTCCCTGTACCCACCGGATCAGCCTTGCTCCGACGCCGTCGTCGTCAGTCCCATTCCAAGCCTCCGCGCCGCCAGACGTAGGCGTAGGCGACGAAGACCGTGGCGATGAACAGGACCATCTCCACCAACCCGAAGATGCCCAGCGAGTTGTTCGCCACGGCCCACGGATACAGGAAGATGATCTCGATGTCGAAGACGATGAACAGCATGGCGGTCAGGTAGTACTTCACCGGGAACCGGCCGGCGCCCAACGGCTGGTGGACCGGCTCGATGCCGCACTCGTACGCGTCGAGCTTGGCCCGGTTGTACCGACGCGGCCCGACGAACGGTGCGATGGCCACCGAGAAGACCGCGAACCCGGCGGCGAGGACGAACAGCGCGACGATAGGGATGTACTGCGACAGCACGGTCTAATCCCCTCTCGCGGTCACCGAGCGACTGCACTCTATGCGGTGGCCCATCTCAGACCGCGGGGGCCAGTTTCGTCAGACCGTTGATGATCCGGTCCATGGCGTCCCCGCCGTGCGGGTCGGTGAGATTGGCCAGCAGCTTGAGCACGAAGCGCATCAGGGTCGGGTGCGACAGCCCGCGCTGGGTGGCCAGCTTCATCACCGCGGGGTTGCCGATCAGACCGACGAAGATCTTGCCGAGCCGGTAGTACCCGCCGTAGCCCTCCCGCAGCGAGTCCAGGTAGCCCCGCAGGGCCGCCTCCCGGGCCGGGCCGGGCGGGCGGGCCAGCGCGTGGACCACATGGTCGGCGGCCAGCTTCGCGGTCTCCATGGCGTAGGCGATGCCCTCGCCGTTGAACGGGTTGACCGCCCCGCCGGCGTCCCCGACGAGCAGCAGACCCCTTGTGTAGTGCGGCGTCCGGTTGAAGCCCATCGGCAGGCCGCCGCCGCGGACCGGGCCGGTGGCCTGGTCCTCCTGAAAACCCCACTCCGCGGGCAGTCCGGCCAGCCAGGTCGTCAGCAATGTCCGGTAGTCGACGCTCTGGAAGGCGGCGCTGGAGTTCAGGATGCCCAGCCCGACGTTGCTGGTGCCGTCGCCCAGCCCGAAGATCCAGCCGTACCCCGGCAGCAGCCGGCGTTCCGGGCCGGTGCCGTCCCAGAGTTCCAGCCAGGACTCGAGGTGGTCGTCGTTGGTGCGCGGAGAGGTGTAGTACCGGCGTACCGCGACCCCCATCGGCCGGTCCTCGCGCTTGGTCAGGCCCAGGGACACCGCGAGCCGCCCGCTCACGCCGTCGGCGCCGATGACCAGCGGCGCCCGGTAGGTGCGCGGCTCCCGGTCCGGGCCGACTTTGGCCTGCACTCCGGCCACCCGGCCGGCGACATCCAGCTCCGGCGCGATCACCTGGGTCTGCTCCTGCAGCCGGGCGCCGGACTTCTGCGCCTGCCGGGCGATCAGGCTGTCCAGGTCGGCCCGCGGGCGGACCAGGCCGTAGTCCGGCCAGGAGGCGAGTTCGGGCCAGGCAAGTTCGAGCCGGTGCCCGCCGGCGATTACCCGCAGGCCCTTGTTCCGCAGCCAGCCGGCCTCGGTGCTGGTGTCGATGCCGAGTGAGATCAGGCTCTTGACCGAGCGGGGGGTGAGGCCGTCGCCGCACACCTTGTCCCGCGGGAACGTGGACTTCTCCAGCAGCAGCACGTCCAGCCCCGCCTGGGCCAGGTAGTGCGCGGCGGTGGCTCCGCCCGGGCCGGCGCCGACGACGATCACGTCGGCGTCCTCGCTGCGCTCGCTCATGCCGCGCACCGTCCTTCGGCCGGTGACCCGCTCCGCGAGAACGGCATGATGAACACGATTCGCTCGCTGCGCTCGCTCATGCGGAGGGTCCGTTCACCTGCTTGTGAAGGATTTCACGATGTCTCCGCCAGTGTAGGCCGCTGCGGCAGACGGGTGCGAGCCCAGTCCGGCTACTCGCGGTGCCTGGTGCAGCGCCGACTGTCTGTCGCTCAGCCGGTCGGGCGCCCCGGGTCAGCCGGAGGCTCGGCGGAGGCCGGCGGGGGGCCTGCCGAGGGGGCTGGCGGGGGAGTGCTCGCAGCCGGGGGCGGCGGCGGGGTGCTTGCAGCCGGGGGCGGCGCATTGCTCGCCGCCGGACCGGCCTGGTCGGTCTCCAGCACCTCGTCGACGTTGGTCTCCGCGCTGCGGATCTGGCTGGAGTACTTGCCCTTGGTCTGCTTGTTGATGAAGTCCGCGGCCTTGCCCACGCCCTGCGAGATCTGCCCCTCCCGGCCCTTGGTCAGGCCCTTGAGCTTGTCCATGAATTTCACCACGCCACGCCCTTTCGCACAGTGGCCGGTCCTCCGGCCGTCTAGCAGTACGACGAACGCTACTCAGGACGGCGCTCGGCCCCGGGAGGCTTGACCGCCCGGTGCACCGCGACGATGCCGCCGGTCAGGTTGCGCCACTGCACGTCCTGCCAGCCGGCGGCCCCGATCCGCGCCGCGAGCGCGGCCTGGTCCGGCCAGGCCCGGATCGACTCGGCGAGGTAGACGTAGGCGTCCGGGTTGCTGCTCACGGCGGTGGCCACCGCGGGCAGCGCCCGCATCAGGTACTCGACGTACACGTTCCGGAACGGCGCCCAGGTCGGCCGGCTGAACTCGCACACCGCGAGTCGCCCGCCCGGTCTGGTGACCCGGGACAGCTCGGTCAGGGCCCGTTCGACATCGGCGACGTTGCGCAACCCGAAGGAGATGGTGACCGCGTCGAAACTGCCATCGGCGAAGGGCAGCCGCAGCGCGTCGGCGGCGACCAGCGGGACGCCCAGACCGCGCCCGGCCCGCAGCATGCCCAGGGAGAAGTCGCCGGCCACGCACGTGGCGCCGCTGCGGGCCAGTTCCACCGTCGAGACCGCAGTGCCGGCCGCGACATCGAGGACGATCTGGCCGGCGGCCAGCTCGAGGGCGGCCCGGGTGACCCGCCGCCAGTGCCGGTCCCGGCCGCCGGACAGCACGGTGTTGGTGAGGTCGTAGCGCCGGGCCACCCCGTCGAACATGGCGGCCACCTCGGCGGGGGCCTTGTCCAGCGATGCCCGGTGACCACCCACCCGACCATCCTCTCAGCTGACCAGCCCGCGAGACGGGCTCCCTGCAGCGATGACCGTCACGCGCACTGGGCGCCCGGCGAAGGAGTGCGGTCCGTACGCTGGACCGGTGAGTCTGGCCGTCAGCGCCCCGCCCCTCGCCGTGCGAACGGTGCAGGTCGACGACCCCGGCCCGCTGCTCACCCGGCTGCCCGGCGAAGACCCGCTGGCCTGGGTCCACGACGGCGAGGGCGTCGTCGGTTGGGGCGAGGTGGCCCGGCTGGACATCACCGGCCCGGACACCTTCGCGCAGGCCGCCCGGTGGTGGACCGAGCTGTGCGCCTCGATGGTCGTCGACGATCGGGTTCGGCTGCCGGGGACGGGCCCGTTGTGCTTCGGCAGCGCCGCCTTCGACCGGCGGGCCGCCCGGTCGGTGTTCGTGGCCCCCCGGACCGTGCTCGGACGCCGGGACGGCCGGTGCTGGCTGACCACCCTGGGCGGACCGGCCGAGGTGCCGAAGCCCTCGACGCCGACCGGTCCGGACACGATCGCGTACGCCGACGGCGCGCTGAGCCAGGCCGACTGGTGCCACGCCGTGGCCGCCGCTGTCGGCCGGATCCAGGCCGGTGAACTGCGCAAGGTCGTGCTGGCCCGCGACGTGCTGGCCCGCACGAGCCCACCGGTCGATCAACGCTTCCTGCTGCAGCGACTGGCCGCGCGCTACCCGGACTGCTGGAGCTTCGCCGTCGACGGCCTGGTCGGCGCCACTCCTGAGCTGCTGATCAGCCGGCGCGGCCGCACGGTCACCTCCCGGGTGCTGGCCGGTACCGTCCGGCGCGGCCGCAACGGCGAGGACGACCGGCTGGTCGCCGGACTCCTCGACAGCAGCAAGGACCAGGAGGAACACCGCTACGCCGTCCGCTCGGTGGCCGAGGCGCTGTCGCCGTACTGTCGCGAGCTGGGCGCGCCGGAGAGCCCCGAGGTGCTGCGGCTGGCGACCCTGGCCCACCTGGCCACCCGCGTCACCGGCCGGCTGTCCGCAGACGTGCCGGTGCTGACCCTGGTCGAGGCACTGCACCCGACGGCGGCCGTCTGCGGCACTCCCACCGACATCGCGCTGGACCTGATACCCCAGCTGGAGGCCATGGATCGCGGCCGCTACGCCGGCCCGGTCGGCTGGATGGACGCCCGCGGCGACGGCGACTGGGGGATCGCGCTGCGCTGCGCCACCGTCGACGGCAACCAGGTCCGGCTGGTCGCCGGCTGCGGGATCGTCGCCGGGTCCGACCCGGACGCCGAGCTGGCCGAATCGCTGACCAAGCTCGTCACGATCCGCGACGCCCTCGAAGGCCTCTGACCCGACCCCAACACAGCAGTTGCTCACCGGGGGGATCAGCGGACCTCGGCGTCCACTCCCTCAGTGGTCATAGCAGGGATCCTGGGACGCCAGGAAGTCCGACGGCGGGCAGATCAGGAGCGCATTGTCGACGGACTCCCGGTACTTGTGACCCTGCTAGGTGCAGTCGACAACGAACTCGTCCCACAACCAGCGGCCGGTCCGATCCACGTCGGCGACGAAAACGAGCGTCACCTCACCGCCCGGCGGAAGCCGGTACCCACGCACGGCAGTAGATCGCTCGGATCGAGCTGGAAGGCGCTCGGCCACAAGCCCACCGCGACACGAGCGGAGATCCGTCGGTCGTGTCCACCGGCCAGATCTGCGTCGCCCGGCACCGATCGAACGGCAGCGCCGGACGCTCCTGGTAGGTGCCGCGGCACAGCATGTCCCCCTGGGATGTGGTGAGAGTGATCCGATCGAACGTGATGTCCGGCGTCCCGGTGTTGTCGAGCCGCAGTCAGGCCGACAGCCCGTCGGGTCGCCGTAGCGTCATCGCCTTCTCGGAGTGGATCATTGCAGCTGTTCTGAGCGCAGCGGCGCTGCGGCCGGCCAGGGCGGCGGGGCCGCCCCGCTGTCGGCGTACCGCATCCTCTCTCCCGCTGGCGGTACCTCGCGGGCGGCTGACCACCCGCGAGGTACCGCGATGATCAGGTGACCTGATCATCGCGGGGCAGACCCGGTGGCGAGGGCCGCGCTGACCGCCTGCTGGAGGCGACGGTGCAGCGCCGCGGTGTCCTCCCGTCGGGTACGGATCAGCACGACCCGCGGGCCGGCGCCGGCCAGGGCGCCGGGCAGGTCCCCGGGTCCCTCCA
This sequence comes from Mycobacteriales bacterium, assembly GCA_038200385.1. Lineage (GTDB taxonomy): Bacteria > Actinomycetota > Actinomycetes > Mycobacteriales > Geodermatophilaceae > JBBPYA01. The sequence continues at coordinate 34,605 of JBBPYA010000080.1, read as the reverse complement.
CGACGGTGCAGGGCCAGCCGGTGGCCAGCGCGACCGCGAGCAGGTCGAGCCCGTGCGGCGTCCCGAACACCCGCTCGAAACCGGGCTGGCCGGCCTGCGGGAGCAGGGAGAAGATGCCGCCGCCGTCGTTGTCCACGACCACCAGGACGAGGTCCGGGCGTTGCTCCTCCGGTCCGAGGACCAGGCCGCCGTGGTCGTGCAGGAACGCCAGGTCGCCGAGCAGTGCGTACGTCGGCCCGTCGTGGCCGAGCGCAATGCCTACCGCGGTGGACACCAGCCCGTCGATCCCGCTCACCCCGCGGTTGCCGAACACAGCCAGGTCCGCGCGCGTCCTGGCGTAGGCCTCCACGTCACGGATCGGTCTGCTGGACCCGAGCAGCAGCGCGGCTCCGGGCGGCAGCGCGGCCACCAGGTCCCGCGCCACCCGCGGCTCGGTCACCGCCTGCTCGGCGTCGAGTACGGAGTCCACCGTCGCCCGGGCTCCGAGGTCGGCCGCGTGCCACCGGTCGAGCCAGCCGGTCGGCCCCTCCTGGGCCGACGAGGTCCTGGCCGGTGCCGACCCGCATCGGGACCCGGCCGCCGGGCGACCCCCCGGCCCGGCGGTGGGGACGGCGGCCAGGACGAGGCCCGCGGCGAGCACGGGGTCGGCCCAGGCCGGCCGCGGGTCCACCACGACCTGTCGCCCGGCGGTCGCCAGCCAGCCCAGCAACGAGCGGGACAGGCCGGGCTTGCCCACCACGACGACGAGTTCTGCCCGCATCGCGGCGGCGAAGGTCGGGTCGGCGAGCAGCAGGGGGTACGTCGCGACGGCGTTCGGGCCCGAGCGGGCGTTGCCGGTCGGTTCGGACAGCACCGGCCAGCCGAGGGTCTCGGCGAGCCTGCGCGCCGCCGCCGGGTCCACCGCCCCGTGCCCGACCACGACCGCGCCGCGCTCCGGTGGGTCGGCTCCGAGCACGTCCCGGAGCGCCGGGGGCGCGACCGTGTCGGTGGGGACCTCCATCCACTGTGGACGATCCGAGTCGAGGGACTCCGGCCAGGTCTGGTCGCCGTCGGGGACCAGCGGCTCGCGGAAGGCGACGTTGACGTGGACCGGGCCCGGGTCCCCTGACCTGGTCGCCGTCGCCAGCACCCGGGCGATCGTGGAGCGCCAGTACCGGACCTGCCCCTCCCGCTGCTCCGGCACACCGAGCTCGACGGCGAGCCGGGGGGCTGCGGCATACAGGCCGATCTGGTCGATGGTCTGGTTGGCACCGATCCCGCGGAGTTCCGGCGGCCGGTCCGCGGTCAGGACGACCAGCGGGACCCCGGCGTGCGACGCCTCCAGGGCGGCGGGATGCAGGTTGGCAGCAGCCGTACCCGACGTACAGACCACCGCGACGGCGCGGTTCGTGGCCAGGGCCAGGCCCAGCGCGAGGAAGCCGGCGGAGCGCTCGTCGATCCGCACGTGCAACCGGATCCGCGGATCCGCGACCAGCGCCAGCGCGATCGGCGCGGAGCGGGAGCCGGGTGACAGGACCGCGTCGCGGACGCCGCCGCGGACCAACTCGTCGACGAGCACCCTGGCGAGCGCGGTCGACGGGTTCACTGCTGGAGATTATCGACCCGGCACGCGCGGCCGGCCCCCGTCCCTGGCGGGGGCGGGGGCCGGCGACGGTGCTTCGGGTGGTCAGCCCTGCGCGTACACCGCGGCGAAGTCCGCAACGTCCAGCCGCAGCAGCTGGCCGTTCTCGACGTACTCCTGCACGGTGTTCTTGCCGGTGCCCGGCGGGAGACCGTTCGCGGTGTGCACCTGGGCGTCGAAGAGGAACGTGCCAGCCGTCCCGAAGGTCGCCTCGGCGTCGATGATGCCGCTGGACTCCTCGTCGTTGGTGATGAACTGGGAGCCCCCGGTCAGGAACTTCGCCGGGTCGAACTGGGCGACGGTGCCGAGGGCGCCGTCGGCGATCCGGTAGGCGAGGATCCGGGACAGCGACTCCGACGCGCCGGGGTCCTCCTGGACCAGCATGTTGCCGTGCGTGTCGATCGTCACGTTGTCCGGCTTGTTCAGCGTGATCGGCTCGGTGCCGTCCAGCATGAGGGTCACAGTGCCGCCGGCCTTGGGGTTCTCGATGTCGTTGTAGCGCAGCCGCCACAGACCGCCGCCGCCACCGTCACCGGTCCCCTCACCCCCGTCGGTCGTGATGAAGTAGTAGTCGTTCGGGTGGCTCGGGTCGAACGCCCCGTCCTCCACCCGGTTGAACTGCATGACACCCTTGGCCAGCCCCTCGGCCTCCTGCGCCGCGCCGGACTGGTTCCAGTCGATGTTGGTCAGCCTGAAGGGGACCGAGTTGCCGACGTCGTACCGGGAGCGGAAGGCGGCGTCCGTGGTCACGCCGGGCAGCGTGACCGCGAAGTTCTGGCCGTTGGTGAGTCCGGCCTGCGCGACGGCATTCGTGCCGTTGCGGTTCTTCCGCCCGACGTACGCCGTGACGGTCCCGTTGCTCGAGTCGTCGTCGCCCATCACCAGCGTGGTGTCGCCGGTCGTGGGAGCCACGAGAGTGTTCTCCCAGGACTGCAAACCGAGCCTGGGCAACTGGACGGCGTTCCCGAGTGAAGTGACGGCGAAGACGCGGCCCTCGACCCCGATCTCCTCGTTGACGAAGCGGAACTGCTGGCTGGTCCCGTTCCCGGTCGTGCTGCGGAACTGCCCCGGGTAGCTGAGGTAGCCGGAGCAGAAGCGCTGGAACTGTGCGGTGTGTCCGTACGTCGCGCCCGCCGGGGCTCCGGGGACCTGGCCGTACCCGCCGCCCTGGTAGTCGTAGTAGCTGATCGCCGGAGTGATGAGGTCCTGGCCGAAGACCACCTTGTTGGACACCGGGTCGATCCGGTAGTCCGACACGAACGCGCCCTTCTCCCCGTGCCGACGCACGATGCCGGAGTCGAGGCTGAGTTCGTGGTTCACCGTGACCTGCACCCGACCCCCGGGGGCGGCCTGCAGGCCGATCCCGTCGGGGATCCCGACCAGCTCGTACCGGTTGTTCGTGGAGCCGGCGTCGTTGACGGTCAGCAAGGATGTGACGGTCACGCCGTCGGCGATCGGTAACACGTACGGCGCGGTCGTGGTGTTCGGGCCGACCACGGCTTCAGGCGGCGCGGCGGCCCCCGCGGCCGGTGCGGACGCGGCCAGGACCGCCGCGGCGACCGTCCCGGCTGTGAGCAGGGCACGTCCCAAGTTCTTGGCTGTCACAAAATCCCCTCCAGATAACCTGCTCCCTGCAGGCTCGGGGCCGATGGTGTCGGCAGCATCTGAACGGGAGTCACGCTGCACGTGAACAGTCCGGGGAGTCCACGCGGCCGTGACGTGCTGAGCCGGTTCCCGTTGGTCGACGGGCACAACGACCTGGCCTGGGCGATGCGTCTGCAGGCGTCGTACGACTTCGACCGGCTGGACATCGCTGCCGAGCAGCCGACCCTGCACACCGACATCCCGCGGCTGCGGGCCGGCTGCGTGGGCGCGCAGTTCTGGTCGGTGTTCGTCCCGGCGTACCAGCCCGATCCGGTCACGGCGACGCTGGAGCAGATCGACGCGGTGCAGACCATGCTGCGGCGCTACCCGGACACGTTCGCCGCGGCGACCACCGCGGACGAGCTGCTCGCGGCGTACGGGTCGGGCCGGATCGCCTCCCTGCTCGGTGCCGAGGGCGGGCACTCGATGGACTGTTCGCTGGGCACGCTGCGCGGGCTGTACCGCCTCGGCGTGCGCTACCTGACGCTCACGCACAACGACAACGTCCCGTGGGCGGACTCGGCCACCGATGTCCCCGCGGTGGGCGGCCTGAGCACGTTCGGCTTCGAGGTCGTCGGGGAGATGAACCGGCTCGGGATGTTGGTGGACTGCTCGCACGTCGCGGCCACCACGATGCAGGCAGCGCTGCGGGCCAGTGTGGCGCCGATCCTGTTCTCGCACTCCTCGGCGCGGGCGTTGTGCGACCACCCGCGCAACGTGCCCGACGACGTGCTGGCCGCACTACCCGGCAACGGCGGCGTGTGCATGGTGACGTTCGTTCCGAAGTTCGTCGATCAGGCCAACGCGGACTGGTCGGCGACGGCGGCCGAGGCGGCGCGGGCCGCGGGCGTCGACACCAGCGACCTGCGGGCCTGCGACGAGTTCGACGCGCGGTGGGAGCTGGCGCACCCTCGCCCGGTCGCGACGTTGTCCCAGGTCGCCGACCACATCGAGCACGTGCGGGACGTGGCGGAGGTGCAATCCGTCGGCATCGGCGATGACTACGACGGCACTTCCGGGTTACCCGCGGGCCTGGCCGACGTCTCCTGCTACCCGGCGCTGGTCGACAAGCTGCTGGACCGTGGCTGGTCCGAGCCCGACGTGGCGGCATTGGCCGGCGGGAACGTGATCCGGGTCCTGCGCGCGGCCGAGGACGTCGCCCGCGGACTGTCCGCCGAGCCGCCCTCGAAGGCCACGATCGCCGAACTCGACGGCTGAGCCGCGTGGCGGCCGGGCGGGGTCGACGGTCGGGCCGGTTGCCGGCGCAGCGCGAATGACCCCGCTGCGGGGCGGCAGGTACGCAGGGGGACCGCCGTGTCGGCTGCGCCGGTTAGGGTTGCCTTCAGACCAGTAGGAGGACAGGCGATGGGGATCGACTACACCAAGCGGCCGCCGGCCCCGCAACAGCCCGAGCCGCTGCCGTACCAGCAGCAGCCCCCGCCGTACGGACAGCAGCCGCAGCCGGGCTCCGGCCAAGCCCCTCCGCTGGCGCACGCCCAGCCGCCACCCCCGCCGGGGGTGAACCTGAACAAGGTCACCCTGACCAAGTCCGCGCCGTCGGTGTCCCTGACCAAGTCCGGCGCCACCTCCGGGGTGATGCGGGTCAACCTGAACTGGAACCAGGGTCAGCCGCAGCAGCGGGGCGGCTTCTTCAAGCGGCTGTCCGCCGGGGCGTCCTCCGGCGCGATCGACCTCGACCTCGGCTGCCTGTACGAGTACACCGACGGCTCCAAGGGCGTCGTCCAGGCGCTGGGCAACGCCTTCCGCGGCCAGCACACTCTGGACAACGGCGATGCCATGATCTGGCTGGACGGCGACGACCGGTCCGGGGCGAACACCGGCGGGGAGAACCTGCTGATCGACCTGCGGCACACCCAGTCGCTGCGCCGAGTGATCGTCTTCGCGCTGATCTACGAGGGCGTGCCGAACTGGGGTGCCGCCGACGCGGTGGTCACGATGTTCCCGTCGTCCGGACCGCAGATCGAGGTCCGCCTCGACGAGCACGACCCTCGGGCCCGGATCTGCGCGATCGCCCTGCTGCAGAACCAGGGCGGTGAGCTCGTGGTCAACCGCGAGGTGCGCTACATCAACGGCGGCCAGGACCTCCTGGACCAGGCGTACGGGTGGGGCATGAACTGGAAGGCCGGCCGCAAGTAGCGGTTCAGTCCTGGCCGGCGCCGGCCCCGGCCAGCCGCTGTTCCCAGCGCTGCCGGGTGCTCCGGTCGGCCTCGACGGTGCCGATCCGGTCCGGCTCGGGGCGACCGACCGGCAGGTAGCCGTCGACCGGCAGCAGCGGGTCGCTGCACGGGTCGGTGGTCAGGAGCTGGACGGTGGCCAGCCCGCAGGCGAAGGGCAGCTCGGGCAGCGCCGCGGCCAGCGCCAGGCCGGCGGCGATCCCGACCGAAGTCTCCAGCGCGGAGGACACCACCACCGGCAGCCCGCACGACTGCGCGACCGCCAGCGCCCGGCGTACGCCGCCCAGCGGCTGCACCTTGAGCACCACGATGTCGGCCGCCTCCAGCCCCGCGATCCGCAGCGGGTCGGTGGCGGTGCGCACGGACTCGTCGGCGGCAAGCGGTACGTCGATCCGCCGGCGTACGGCGGCCAGCTCGGCCAGGGATGCACAGGGCTGCTCGACGTACTCCAGGTCGTACCGGTCCAGGGCCCGGATCGCCGGCACCGCCGCGTCCACGTCCCACCCGCCGTTGGCGTCGACGCGGATCCGGCCGTCGGCGCCCAAGGCGTCCCGGACGGCCGCCACCCGCTCGAGGTCCTCGGCGAGGGACTGCCCAGGCTCGGCCACCTTGACCTTCGCGGTCCGGCAGCCGACGGACTCGGCGACGATCCGGGCGGCCCGCTCCGGACCGACGGCCGGGACGGTGACGTTGACCGGAATCCGATCGCGCACCGGCTCGGGCCACCCTTGGAAGGCAGCCTCGTACGCCGCTTGCCACCACGTCGAGGTGACCGGCGGGCCGTAGTCGAGGAAGGGGGAGAACTCGCCCCAGCCGGCCGGCCCGTGGACGAGGACGCCCTCGCGCACGTCGATCCCCCGGAACCGGGTACGCAACGGGATCGAGTAGACGCGAAAATCCACTGTGGACGGTGCCGTTCCGCCCGAGGGCCGGGATCGCACCGGGATTACTGTATGCCGATGCCGGCCCGGCCCCTGCACGCTGTGCTGCTCCCACCGGGGCCGGCCCTGCTGCCGATCTTGGCCGCGGCGCTGGACGGGGGGCCGGCGATCCTGCCGCTGGATCCGGCGGCGCCGGCCGAGGTCCTCCGCCGGCAGCTGGCTGCCCTCGCCCCCGACGCCGTGGTGGACGCCGACGGGCTGCACAAACTCGACGCCGGCGCGGGCCAGCCGGACGACGCCGGCGCGGGCCGGCCGGGCCACGCCGCCGCGGGCCGGCCGGGCGACGCCGCCGCCGAGGAAGCCGAAGCCGCCGAGGAAGCCGAAGGCGAGGACGACGTCGCGGTCGTCGTGGCCACCTCCGGCTCGACCGGACCTCCGAAGGGCGTCGAGTTGACCGCGGCGGCATTGCGGCAGTCGGCGGCGGCCACCCTGCAGCAGCTCGGGGCGGACCCGGGGCAGCGCTGGTTGTGCTGCCTGCCGACGTCCAACATCGCCGGGCTGCAGGTCCTGGTCCGGTCCCTGCTCGCCGGGAGCAGCCCCGAGTTCGGCCGCTTCGATCCGGCGTCCCTGGCGGCGAGCAGCGCCGATTTCGTCTCGGTGGTGCCCACCATGTTGCTGCGGGCCCTCGACGCCGGCAGCGACCTGCGGCGCTTCGAGGCGGTGCTGGTGGGCGGCGCGGCAGCGGATCCGGCGCTGGTGGCGCGCGCCCGTGCGGCCGGGGTGCGGGTCGTCACGACATACGGAATGACCGAGACGGCGGGCGGCTGCGTGTACGACGGGGTCCCGCTGCCCGACGTACAGGTCACCGTCGACGACCAGGCGCGGATCTGGCTGGCCGGAGCGGTCCTGGCCCGGGGTTACCGGCGGGCTCCGGCGAGGAGCGCCGCGGCTTTCGTCGACGGCTGGTACCGCACGGAGGACCGCGGTCGGCTGGAGCCGGACGGCCGGCTGACAGTGCTCGGCCGGCTTGACGACATCGTGGTCAGCGGCGGGGTCAACGTGTCGCTGCCGGTCGTGGCCGCGACCTTGGCTGGGCACCCTGACGTCGCCGACGCGACGGCCTTCGCCCGGCCCGACGCCGAGTGGGGCCAGCGGATCGTCGCGGTGGTGGTTCCCGGCGACCGTCGACCGGACCTCGCCGAGCTGCGCTCGTTCGTGGCCGCCACGGCCGGCGCGGCCGCCGCCCCACGGGATCTCGTCCTGGTCGCGGCGCTGCCGCTGCTGCCCGGCGGCAAGCTCGACCGGCAGGCGCTGGCCGGCCTGAACCCGTCCCCTGCCGAGCCGGCCCCGTGACCTCCACCGGGCAGTGGGTGCAGGGAGCGCGGCCGCGGACGCTGCCCGCCGCGGTCGCCCCGGTGGCGGTCGGCACCGGGCTGGCGGTGGGCGAGGGGGCGGCGCGGTGGGTGCCGGGGCTGCTCGCGCTGGTCGTCGCCCTCGCCCTGCAGGTGGCGGTGAACTACGCCAACGACTACAGCGACGGCATCCGGGGCACCGACACCGACCGGGTGGGCCCGTTCCGGCTCGTCGGGTCCGGGGCGGCCAGTCCCCGCACCGTGCTCGGCGCCGCCGGGGCGGCGTTCGCGGTGGCCGCCGTCGCCGGGCTGGTGCTGGCCGTCACCGTCTCGTGGTGGCTGCTCGCCGTCGGCGTGGCCTGCCTGGCCGCCGCCTGGGGCTACACCGGGGGGTCGCGGCCGTACGGGTACCGCGCGCTGGGCGAGATTTCGGTGTTCGTGTTCTTCGGGTTGGTGGCGGTGACCGGCACCTACTTCGTCCACACCGGGCGGGTCACCGGGACGTCGGTGGTCGCCTCGATCCCGGTGGGGCTGCTGGCCTGCGCGCTGCTGGTCGTCAACAACCTGCGCGACATCCCGACCGACACGGCGGCCGGCAAGCAGACCCTCGCCGTCGTGTTCGGCGACACGCGGACCCGCACCCTGACCGCCGCCCTGCTCATCCTGCCGTTCGTCCTGGCCCTCGGGCTCGGCGTGGTCCGGCCGTGGGCCTGGATCGCGTTGCTCGGCCTGCCGCTCGTCCTCCCACCGCTGCGCCGGGTCCGCTCGGGCGCCGTCGGGCTCGCACTGATCCCGGTGCTGCGCGACACCGGCCGGGCACAGCTCGCCTTCGGCGTCCTGCTGGCCGTCGGGCTGGCGCTCGGGTGACCGGCCGGGGGGCGGACCTGGTGGGCGAGGCCTCCGCGGCGGCGCGGCGGGCCGTCAGCTGACCGCCGCTGGGTCAGTCGCCGCGCAGCTGGGACCGGAGCTGTTCCCGCTGCACCGCGCGCCGGTCACTGCGCTCCTGCAGGGCCGCGGTGAGCCGGTCACGCTGCCGCCGCAGGAGGACGTAGGACAACGGGACGCTGATGACCAGGGCGATGGCCAACGACAGCACCCCGGTGATGCCGAATGCCCACAGCAGCGCCAGCGGTACTGCGAAGCAGAGCACGCGGCCAAGGGTGTACACCACGAGTGGCTTGGCCAGCCCGGCCGATCCGGAAGTCGTCATCGCGGTCACGAGGGTACGTCCTCCGCCGGCCCGCCGGCACGGACCCGGCCCTCCCAGCGGGTGGACAGCACCACCGTCGTGCGGGTGCGTGACACACCGGGGAGCCGGGAGATCCCCGCAATCGTGTGCTCCAGGGCAGGCATGTCCGCAACCCTCACCTTGCAGAGGAAGGACTCCTCCCCCGCGACGAACCAGCAGTCCTCCACCTCCGGCATCGCCGACAGCCCCGTGGCTACGTCCTCATCGGGCTTCTCGTCGGACTCGAACACCCCGACCATCGCTGTCACCTGCAGGCCCAGGGCGGCCGGCGCCACGACCGCCCGGTAGGCGGTGATGATGCCGCTGCTCTCCAGCTTGCCCACCCGCTCGTGTACCGCGGGCGCGGACAGCCCGACCTGCCGGGCGAGTTCGGCGTACGACGCCCGCGCGTTCGCCCGGAGCTGCTGGACAAGCATCCGGTCGACAGCATCCATGCGCAGGAGTCAACAATCGCCCGCGGACAACGGTCAAGTCAGCACGACCGGACGCCGACAACCGCACCGTCGGAGACCTACAAACACACCGTCGGAGACCGACAAGCACCATAACTTGCAGTAGGCGCCTGATAGCGTTGTGTAAATCACTGTCCACCGTCGTCGAAGGGCCCTCATGGCTGAGCGATTGCTGACTCCCAGCGAAGTGGCTGCCCTGTTCCGGGTCGACCCCAAGACGGTAACGAGGTGGGCGGCCGCGGGCCGGATCGCGAGCCTGCGCACGCCCGGAGGACATCGGCGATTCCACGAGACCGAGGTACGGCGCCTGCTGACCGCACCCGCCGTCCCCGCCGCCTCGGACTGAACCCGGCCGCCTCGGACTGAACCCGGCCGCCTCGGACTGAACCCCGGCGCCTCGGACTGACCCCCGGCGGCCGGGAGGCCCCCGGCGGCCGGGCCGGCCCTCCCCGTCGGTCACGGAGGTCAGTCACCGGCCGTCGCGATCGGCCGCACGCGACTACTGTGAGCGGCACGAGGGATAGGGGTTCGATGATCTTCCTGGTGGCCTTGATCGTGACCGCGGTGATGCTCGTCGTGCTCTGGCGCGTGATCGGACCGGACCAGGTGAACTCCGCAGGGACGACTCCGCAGCCCCGGCCGAGGCCGGGCCGGCGCCCCGCCCCGGTCCCTCCGGACGACAATCCCGAGTTCCTCCGCGACCTGGACCGGCGGGCCCGCCCCGAGGACTGACCCGCCTAGCCCTTCCGGGAACGCCGGTCGGGTCAGGTGAGCCCGGCGTAGGAGTGCAGACCGGACACCACCAGGTTGATGATGAGGAAGTTGAACGTCATCGCGAAGGCGCCGACCAGGTTGACCGAGGCCGCCTTGGTGCCCTTCCAGCCCGCCGTGGCCCGCGCGTGCAGGTACCCGGCGTAGACCAGCCACGCGATCAGCGCCCAGGTCTCCTTCGGATCCCATCCCCAGAACCGGCCCCACGCCGATTCCGCCCAGATCGCGCCGGCCATCACCGCGAAGGTCCAGATCGGGAACGCGAACGCGACCACCCGGTAGGACAGTGAGTCCAGGACCGCGGCGGTGGGCAGTCGCGGCGCCAGCGCGGTCACCGGGCGCGAAGCCGGGCGGTCGTCGACAAGTGACCGATCGTAGCGGTGGCGGACCAAGTACAGCCCGGCCAGCAGCCCGCTGAACAGGAACATGCCGGAGGCGATGACCGCAGAGATGACGTGGATAACCAGCCAGTACGACCGCAGCGCCGGGACCAGCGGCGCCGCCGCCGCGTACAGCTCCAGCCCGGCGTACACCAGGATCGAGACCACCGGGATCAGCACGAAGATGCCGAGGTGGCGCAGCTGGGGGGCGGAGCGGACCAGCCACAGCCAGGACAGCACCACGACGAGCACCACGGCGCAGGCGAACTCGAACATGTTGCCCCACGGCACCCGGCCGGTGGCCGCCGCTCGCAGCGCCAGCGACACGATCTGCAGGACCGCACCGAGCACCGTGGCGGCCAGACCCGCCCGGCCCAACCGTTCGGCCCGGGAGACGCCGGTCGTCACCTCGGTGGCGAGACTGATCCCGCCCTCGAGAGCCGCGCGGTGCGCGGTGCTGGTGCGGGCGATCCGCCCGGTCCGACCGAAGGCGTACTCGAACGCGAACGCGGCGACCGCGAGTGTGTAGATGACGATCGAGAAGGTGTACGCCGAGTCCGACACCGACGCCAGCGAGCTGTCGACCACGGTCACGTCCTTTCAGCCGGGAACGTCGCCCCGGATCGGGTGGTGTCTTCGAGTATCCGCCGGGTCTTGGGAAGACCGGCTACGAGCGCCTCGAACTCCCCGCCGAAACGACCGGAATCGGCTCTGGCCAGGCCGCCGACGTCGATGACGGTACGAGGCCTGGCGACGCTGCCGGCACCCGGGTCGCCGGTGCGCTGCAGTGCCGGCCGCAGCCTCACCCACACCCGGCGCCGGCGTACGCCGAGGGAGCACATCAGCCCGAGCAGGGCGGTCACCGCGGCGCCGAGCACGCTCCACTGAGCCGGATCGTGCGACACCTGCAGGGCGGCCCACTGCTTGTACCCGTCGAAGCTGATCGTCGTGCCGTCGGGCAGGGTCAGGCTCTGACCCACGAGCAGGTTGGCGGCGTCCACGCGCTTCAACGCCCCGCGCTGGATCTGCTGCGGGTCCAACTGGAAGACGTTCTGGGGTGCCCCGCTGTCCAGCCCGATGCTGCCCTGGTAGACGACGATCGCCACGGCCGGGTTCATCGGCCGCGGGTCGACCGACACCAGCCGTCGGTCCCCGAGGTCGGCCGCGGTCGGAGCGAAGAAGCCCTCGATCGCCAGTTGCGGCGCCCCAGGGTCGGCGTTGGGCCGGTCAGGCAGCTTGAGTGCGCCCGTCGAGGCCAGGGTGGTCGCGTCCTGCGGCAGGAAGGGTGCGGACAGGTCGGTGAACTGCGATCCGTCGGGGTAGCGGATGGTGAATCGCGGCGAGAATCCGTGACCGGTGAGGTACAGCCGGATCCCGTCGACGCGCAGCGGCGAGTTCACCTCCAACGGATAGCTGGTTACCGGCCCCCCGGGCTGCCGGGTGTACCTGATCTGGGCGAGGAACTTCGACGGGGTGAGGTTGGCCTCGTAGTCGACGCTGAACCGGGTGAGGTCCGCGCACAGCGGGGTCAGGTCACCGCCCTGGACGAGCGGCCCGTTGCGGTAGGTGTCGTACTGCTGGAGGGAGTTGCAGAACCCGCCGCCCTCCTCCACCAGGATGCTGCCCTCGTAACCGACCAGCTTCCCGATCGCAACCCCGGCCAGCAGGACGACCAGGGCCGCGTGGAAGGCGAGGTTGCCCACCTCGCGGAGATACCCCTTCTCGGCGGCCAACTCGACCACCTCGCCCGTCGTGGACCGCGCCACCCGCCACCGACCGCGGCGCAGCGCGCGTTCGATCCCGTCGGCGGCGGCGGCGGGCCGCAGGGTGCTCTCGACGGTGTCCGACTGCGGGAGGCGGGTCAGCCGGCTCGGTGCCGGTGGCGGCGGCTGGCGCAGAACCCGAAGGTGCATCCTGGTCCGCGGCACGATGCAGCCGATCAGGCTCACGAACAGCAGCAGGTAGATCGCGGCGAACCACGGGGAGCTGAACACCGCGAACGCGCCGAGCCGGTCCAGGATCGGGGCCAGCTGCGGGTGCGCGGCGTAGTAGGCACTGACCTTGCCCTGGCTCAGCGAGCGCTGTGGGAGCAGCGAGCCCGGGACCGCGGCCAGCGCGAGAAGGAACAGCAGGACCAGCGCGGTCCGCATGCTTGTCAGGGCCCGCCACCACCGCCGGGCCAGCGCACGGGGACCCATCTGCACGCGGTCGGTCTCCACCGGGTCCGGAGCGGTCGACAGCCGCTGATCCAGCGCCACTACACGCCACTCGTCCCCAGGCCGGTGCTGCCCAGCCAGGACCGCAGGTCGATCATCAGCGACTCCCAGAGGCCGCTGACGAGCAGGAGACCCAGCACGATGAGCAGCACGCCGCCGACCCGCATCACGGTGCCTGCGTGCCGCCGGGCGAACGCCGATGCGCCCAACGCCCCCCGTGCTCCGAGCGCGGTCAGGATGAACGGCACACCCAGCCCCACGCAGTAGGCCAGCCCGAGGACCGCCCCGCGGGCCGCGCTGCCCTCGGAGAACGCCAGCGTCTGCACCGCGCCCAGGGTGGGCCCGAGGCACGGTGTCCAGCCCAGCCCGAAGGCGACACCGAGCAGCGGAGCCCCGGCCAGGCCGGCGGCGGGCAGCCGGTGCAGCCGGAACTCCCGCTGCAGCCCGGGGATCTTTCCGAGAAAGGCGAACCCGAGCAGGATCGTCACGACGCCGAAGATCCGGTTGAGCAGGGTCTGATGTTCGAGCAGCAGCCGCCCCAGCCCGCCGAACAGCGCGCCGAAGGACACGAACACGGTGGTGAAGCCGAGCACGAACAGCAACGCGCCGGTGACCACCCGCCGTCGCGCCCGGATCTCCTGCTCGGTCCGGACCCTGTTCCGTGGCCGGGTCCGCACCGCTCCGGCACCGGGGACGGTGCCGTCGGCCGTCACCGCGCCGCCAGTGAACCCCGCGCCGCCGGGCGCCGTGCCGCCCGGCGCTGCGCCCGCCGCGCCCGGTGTCGACTCGGCGCCGGCCAGTCCTGCCACGAAGGACAGGTAGCCGGGCACCAGCGGCAGCACACACGGCGAGAGGAAGCCGATCAGCCCGACCAAGGCGGAGACCGCCATGGCCACGAGCAGCGGCCCGTCCAGGACGGCCCGGCTGAACGTCTCCCCCACGCCGGCGGCGAGCATCAACCCTCCCCGAGCAGCAGGTCGAGGGCCGAGCGCAGCGTGCTCTCGCTGACCGTGCCGAGGTAGACCGCGGCCACCCGACCGCGACGGTCCAGCAGGACGGTCGACGGGATGGCGGCGGGCGGGAAGTTGCGGAAGGCCAGCGCCACCTCACCGCGCGGGTCGAACACGCTCGGGTACTCGATGCCGGCGTTGCGCAGGTAGGCGCTGGCCAGCTGGTCGTTGTCCTTGACGTTGATCCCGAGGAAGGACACCCCCCGGTCACGAACGTCGGCGTACACCCGCTGGAACTCCGGGGTCTCCACCCGGCAGGGGGCGCACCACTGGCCCCAGAAGTTGATCACGGCGACCTTGCCGACCAGGCCGGCCGAGTCGAAGGCGCTGCCGTCGAGCAGGGAGCCGCCGAACTGCGGGGCGCTGCTCCGGTCGGCGACCGGGATGACCTTGCCCTGCGGGGTCGCCTCGACGAAGCGGAACTGGCCGCCGTTGTTGACGTCGACGGCGTTGGCGCCGGTGGAGCACCCGGCGAGCAGGACCAATGCTGCCGCAGTCGCGGCAAGCACCCGGAGCGGTCTCATGCTCCCGGCACCGCCCCGGATGAGGTGGGGCCGGCCGGTTCGGCGTACTCGATCCGCAGGAACCGGTCCTGCTCGAAGACCAATGTGGTCAGCGAGGCCAGCCCGCACTGCCGGTGCCGCGGGTCGTGCCAGAGCCGACGCCCCTCCAGCTCCCGGCGGGCGGTCCAGATCGGCAGCTGGTGGCTCACGCAGACCGCCTCGTGTCCGGCGGCGGCCTCCCGGGCGGTCCGGACGACGGACAGCATCCGCTGCGCGACCTGGCGGTAGGGCTCGCCCCAGGACGGCCGGAACGGGTTGCGCAGGGCCCACCAGTGCCGCGGTGAGGCCAGCGCGCCGTCGCCAACGCCGACGGTCTGCCCCTCGAAGTGGTTGGTCGCCTCCAGCAGCCGGTCGTCCAGGAGTACCGGTAGACCCAGCGCCTGGGCAATCGGCGCCGCCGTCTCCTGGGCTCGCTCCAGCGGGCTGCTGAACAGCGCAGTGATGTCCCGCCCGGTCAGGGCGGCGGCCACCTTCTCGGCCATCTCCCGGCCCGCGTCGGACAGGTGGTAGTCGGGCAGCCGGCCGTAGAGCACGCCACGCGGGTTGAGCACCTCGCCGTGGCGCAGCAGGTGCACCCGGGTCTGCCCTGGTCCGGGAGTGGTCACGGTCGCACTCCCGCCGCGGCCCGGGCGGCGTGCGGCAGCGCGTCGAGAACCCGGTCGAGCGCGGCGTCGTCGTGCGCGGCGGAGACGAACCAGGACTCGTACGGCGAGGGCGGCAGGTACACCCCGCGCTCCAGCATCGCGTGGAAGAACGCGGGGTACCGGACGGTTTGGCTGGCCCGGGCGGCGTCGTAGTCGGTGACGGCGGTGTCGGTGAAGAAGACCGAAAACATGTTGCCCGCGGCCTGGACGACGTGCGGCACCCCCTCCGCTGTCAGCGCGGCGGCCGCGCCGCGCTGCAGGATCCCCGCCGCCCGGTCCAGTCGCTCGTAGACCTCGGGAGTGCAGTGCCGCAACGTGGTGAGGCCGGCGGCGACCGCGACCGGGTTACCCGAGAGCGTCCCGGCCTGGTACACCGGCCCGGCGGGGGCCAACGCGGCCATCACGTCGGCCCGGCCGCCGAAGGCAGCCGCCGGCAGCCCGCCGCTCATCACCTTGCCGAAGGTGAACAGGTCCGCCGGGACCGGATCCAGCCCGTACCAACCGGCCGCGGACACCCGGAACCCGGTCATCACCTCGTCGCTGACCAGCAGCGCGCCGTACTGCTCGCACAGCCGCCGCAGTCCCTCGTTGAAGCCGGGCAGCGGGGGGACGACACCCATGTTGCCCGCCGCCGCCTCCGTGATCACGCAGGCGATCTGGTCACCCTGCTCGACGAACGTCTTGGCCACCGCATCGAGGTCGTTGTAGGGCAGCACGATGGTGTCCGCAGCCTGGGCGCCGGTGACCCCCGGGGTGTCCGGCAGGGCGAACGTGGCCAGCCCCGACCCGGCGGCGGCCAGCAGCGCATCGACGTGTCCGTGGTAGCAGCCGGCGAACTTCACGACCCGGCCGCGGCCGGTGTACCCGCGGGCTAGGCGGATCGCCGACATGGTGGCCTCGGTGCCGGAGTTGACCAGGCGGACCTGCTGCACGGGGCCGACCCGCCCCACGAGCTCCTCGGCGAGCTCGACCTCGCCCGGTGTCGGCGTGCCGAAGGAAAGCCCGCGCGCGGCCGCCTCCTGCACGGCCTGCACGATCGGGGGGAAGGCGTGCCCGAGGACGAGGGGCCCCCACGAGCAGATCAGGTCGACGTACTCGCGACCGTCGGCGTCGGTGAGGTACGGGCCGCGACCGCCGACCATGAAGCGCGGCGTCCCGCCTACCGCCCCGAACGCGCGGACCGGGGAGTTCACCCCGCCGGGTACGACGGCGCAGGCCCGCTGGAACAGGCTCGTCGAGCGCGGCGCGTCGTACGGGTAGCCCATGCCCACCAGTGTCCCAGGCTAACGGCATGGCCGTGCGGGCCCTCCGGGTCGCCCCGCGGGTCAGACGAAGATGCCTCGGTTGGCCAGCCAGATCACCGGATCCACCCGGGTCCCGCCGATGCCGCCGCTCTGTACCTCGAAGTGCAGGTGCGGTCCGGTGGAGAAGCCTCGGGTACCGACCTGTGCGATCTCCTGGCCGGCGACGACCCGCTGGCCGGCGGTCACCTCAATGACCTCCATGTGGCCGTACACGGTGACGTCACCGTTGTCGTGCTGGATGTAGACCGCCTGCCCGAACCCGGTGGCCTCGCCGGCGCGCAGCACCGTCCCGTCACCGGCGGCGTAGATCGGCGTGTACATCGGGGCCGCGATGTCGATACCCCAGTGCATCGTGCCCCACCGCAGGCAGTAGCAGCTGGTCAGCGTGCCCGCCAGGGGCAGGGCCCACTTTCCGGAGAGCACCGGGCCCCCGCCGTACGCCGAGCGCCGGGCCGCCGCCGCGGCCGCGGCCGCGGCCGCGTCGGCCAGCTGGTACTGCTTGATCAACGCGTCGGCCCCGGCCTTGCCGAGCAGCGTCACCAGCGAGTCGTAGAAGTCCTTGTCGTAGCTGGCCTGCTGGGCCAACAGACCGGTCAGCTGGGCCTGGCTCGCGCTCAGGGTCGCCGAGGCCCGGTCCAGGGCCAACCGGGCGGTCCGCTCGGCGTCGATGAGTTGCCGGACGGCATCGTTGGCGACGGCGTCGGCGTTGTCCCGCGTCGCCTGCAGGGAGACCACCAGAGCCAATGCGGTGGTCCGGCTGTTCGCGACCGACTCGAGCAGCCCGGCGCGCTCGACCAGCTGGGACGGGCTACGCGCATCGAGCAGCATCAGGTCGCTGGCCAGCTGGCTGCCGCCGATGTAGCTGTTGCGGGCAAACACCCCGAGAGCATCCTGGGCGCGCCGCAGCTCGACGTCGGCCTCGTTGGCGCCGGCGCGGGCCCGGTCGGCGACCGCCTCGGCGTCGGCCAGGTCGCTGGCGGCCTGCCGGTAGGCGTCTGATGCCGCCTCCGCCCCCACCTCCAACTGCGCCAGTTCGTCGCGGGTGTCGGCCACCAACTGGCTCAGCCGCATCGCCTCCGCCGCCAGCGCCTCCTGACCGGGACTGGCCCCGGCGATCGCCTCGCTGAACGGCGGGGGGACGGTGCCGGGCTCCGCCGGCGCCGGAGAGGACGGCGCGCGGGGCGTCGGGTCGGTCGTTCCGGGCGACGAGCTCGGCGTCGGGGGCCGCGTGGACGTCGACGTGGTGTCCGTGGTCGTGCGCGGCGGCGCCGGGGTGGTCGGTGCGGTCGTCGGTGCGGTTGTCGTCGGTGCGGTTGTGGTCGGTGCTGCCGGGGTGGTCGGTGCCGGCTCGGTGGTGGGCGCCGGGGCGGTCGACGGCGTGGACGACGCCGGGGCGTTCGTCGATGCGCCGGTGTCGCTGGACTGGGGACGGCTCGGCACGGCCGAGGCTGCCGGCGCCACGGCGACCAATGCCGCGGTGACCCCCAGCGCAAGGGCTGCGGTGAGCCGGCGCCGGGCCGTGCCAGCGGACCGACTCATCGGGCCGCCCGCCTGTCCCGCGTGGCCAGCAATGGTCATCCCCTTGATCAGGACCGTGGAACGCGCGGGCCACAGCAAAAGGCAACGGATCTGCGCGCACTTGTCTTTCGTTCGCAGAGTACCGATCGGATTCGACCAGCGGACTACGAGTTCATTAATGATCGTCGCGCTACCCGGACGGCGGGTCCGGCGTACGGAGGGCCCGGTGCTCGACGACTCCGTTGACGTCGTGGCGGCGGCGGCGGCGGCGCGGCCCGAGAGCTAGTTCCGAGCGAGCCAGCCCGCCACGTCGGCGGCCCAGTACGTCGCGACGATGTCGGCGCCGGCCCGCTTGATCGCGGTGAGCGTCTCCAGCACGGCCCGCCGCCGCTCCAGCCAGCCGTTCGCCGCAGCTGCCTCGACCATCGCGTACTCGCCGGAGACCTGGTAGGCCGCGACCGGGACGGTGACCGCGGCCCGCACGGCGCTGACCACGTCCAGGTAGGGCAGCGCCGGCTTGACCATGACGGCGTCGGCACCCTCGGCAAGGTCCAGGGCGACCTCGCGCAGCGCCTCCTCGACTGGGCGGGCCGGATCCTGCTGGTAGCCGGCCCGGTCCCCGAACTGCGGGACCCCCTCGGCAGCCTCCCGGAACGGCCCGTAGAAGCCGGAGGCGTACTTCGCGGCGTAGGCCAGGATCGGGATCTCGGTGTGACCGGCGCCGTCCAGGGCGGCCCTGATCGCCGCGACCTGCCCGTCCATCATCCCGCTCGGCGCGACCAGGTGCGCGCCGGCGATCGCCTGCGCGACGGCCACCGCGGCGTACCGCTCGAGCGTCTCGTCGTTACGCACCGCACCGGTGCCCGGGTCGATGACGCCGCAGTGCCCGTGGTCGGTGTACTCGCACAGGCACAGGTCGGCCATCAGCACGCTCTGGTCACCGAGGTCGGTCCGGAGCGCGGCGAGGGCCCGGTTGACGACGCCGTCCTCGGCGTCGGCCTGCGAGCCGACGCCGTCCTTGGTCGCCGGGACGCCGAAGAGCAACAGGCCACCCACCCCGGCCTGTACCGCGTCGTGGGCAGCCTTGCGCAGCGAGTCCAGGGTGTGTTGGACGACGCCGGGCATGGACCGGATCGGGACCGGCTCGGTGAGCCCGTCCTTGACGAACATCGGCAGCACGAGTTCGGCCGGGTCCAGCCGGGTGGAGCCGACCAGCCGGCGCAGCGCCGGCGTCGAGCGCAACCGGCGCGGTCGGACCGCGGGGTAACCCCCGGGAGCCGTCACCGCGCCCGGCTTCGCGCCTTGGGCTTGCTCGGCGGCGCGACATCACCGCCGGAGTCGTCCCGGTCACGGGCGTAGGCAGCCAGCGCGTCCACGAGTGCCTCGACGGAGGCCACCTCGGGCCGCACGTCCACCCGGAGGCCGAACTCGCGCGCGGTCGCTGCCGTCTGCGGCCCGATGCAGGCCACGACGGTCCGGGTGTGCGGCTTGCCGGCGATGCCGACCAGGTTGCGCACGGTACTGGAGGAGGTGAAGCAGACCGCGTCGAAACCGCCGCCCTTGATCGCCTCTCGGGTCTGCGCCGGCGGGGGCGCCGCCCGGACGGTCCGGTACGCCGTCACGTCGTCGATCTCCCAGCCCCGCTCCCGCAACCCGGCGGCCAGCGTCTCGGTCGCGATGTCGGCGCGGGGCAGCAGGATCCGGTCGATCGGATCCAGGATGTCGTCGTACGGCGGGAAGTCGTCCAGCAGACCCTCACTGGACTGCTCCCCTGTCGGGACCAGCTCCGGACGGATCCCCAGCGCCTGCACGGCCGCCGCGGTCTGCTCGCCCACGCACGCGATCTTCACCCCGGCGAAGGCCCGGGCATCGAGCCCGAACTCGGCGAAACGCTCCCAGACCGCGCGCACCGCGTTGGTCGAGGTGAACACGATCCAGCCGTAGCGGCCGGTCACCAGACCCTTGATCGCCCGCTCCATCTGGGCGGGGGTGCGCGGCGGCTCGACGGCGATCGTCGGTACCTCCACGGCGATGCCACCGTGCAGTTCGAGCCGGTCACTCATCGAGCTGGCCTGCTCCTTGGTCCGCGGGACCAGCACCCGCCAGCCGTACAGCGCCCGGCTCTCCCACCACGACAGCCGCGGTCGCTTGTCCACCGGCCCACCGAGGGTGAGGGTCACCAGGCCACCCCGCTGCCCGGTGTCCTCGCCGGCGGCGAGGTCGTCGACGGTGGACACCACCGAGCGCTGGTCGGTGCCGGTGCCCCCGCTGGTCACGCAGGCCGGGGTGCTGCCGGACAGCCCGTTCTTGACCAGACCCGCGCAGGCCTTGGCCAGTTCCTCGGCGGGCACCTGCAGGACCAGCGTCCCGGGCGCGGCGGCCAGCGCCGCGAGATCGACCGGGTTGCGCAGGTCGGCGGTGGTGAGTTCGGGGCCGATCGCGATGCCCGCGTACGCCGGCACCGCGGTACTGGCCGGGACTCCGGGGACGACGTCGAAGGCGACCGTCGTCCGGGCGACGGCGAGGGTCTCCTTCACCACGCTCGGCACGCTGAACGGGTCGCCGGCGACCAGCCGGACCACCGTCCGGCCCGCTTTGGCCTCGGTGACGAGGGACCTCGCGATCTCCGAGGGCTCACCGGCCGCCGGCCGGAGTTCGGCGTCGGCGGCGTGGGAGAGCACGGCGTCGGGCAGGCCGACGTCGGCGACGACCAGGTCCGCCCCGGCGAGGGCGCGGCCGGCCCGGACGGTCAGCAGTCCGGGATCCCCCGGTCCGGCGCCGACGAAGGCGATCCGGCCGGATGGCTTGCGGGCGCGGGTCATTCTCGTGCTCCCATGAGTTCGGCGGCGCCGTTGGCGAGCAGGTCGTCGGCGAGCCGCCGACCCACCTCCTCGGCGCCGGTAACGGATCCGGTGGCCGACAAGCGCACGGCATCGCTGCCGTCGATCGCCGTCACCGATCCGCGCAGGTACAGTTCCATTCCCTCGTCGCCCTCGGCGACGAAAGCCAGTCCGCCGACGGGGGCAGAGCACCCCGCCGACAGGCCCGCAAGCAGGGCGCGCTCCGCGGCGGTCGCGGCCCGGCTGTCGGGATCGTCGAGCAGCGCGAGCAGCTCGAGCAGTTCCGTGTCGTCCTCGCGGCACTCCACCGCGAGCGCACCCTGACCGGGGGCGGACAGCATCTGCAGCGGGTCGAGCACCTCGCTGACGGCGTCGAGCCGGTCCAGTCGCTGCAGGCCGGCCCGGGCCAGCACGAGGGCGTCGAACTCCCCCGCGGCGAGCTTGGCCAGCCGGGTGTCCACGGTGCCCCGCACCCCGACCAGCTCCAGGCCGAGCCCGAGCGCGCGCAGCTGCGCGACGCGGCGCGGTGAGCCGGTGGCCACCCGGGAGCCCGGCGGCAACTCGGCCAGCGTGGCGCCGTCCCGGCTGATTAGGACGTCGCGGGGATCCGAGCGGGGAGGTACGGCGGCCAGCGCCAACCCGCTCGCCGGCCCGGTCGGCAGGTCCTTGTAGGAGTGCACCGCGAAGTCGACCTCACCGCGCAGCACCGCCTCGCGCAACGCCGACACGAACACCCCGGTGCCACCGATCTGCGCGAGCGGCTCGGTCGAGTTGTCGCCGTACGTCGTGACCTCGATCAGCTCGACGTCACGCGCCTGGTCGGCCGCCAGCGCCGCGGCCACTCCTCCGGACTGGGCCAGGGCGAGCCGGCTGCGTCGGGTGCCCAGTCGCAGCGACCGTGACCGCACCCCGGCCCCGGTCATGACGGCGCCTCCCCGGTCACCGTTGCCGGCAGGACGAGCGCCTCGGACAGGTCCCGACGCTCGGGGTCCAGCCCGAACAGCTCGCGCAGCACCGCGGCGTAGTTCTCCCCGCCGGGCTCCGCGGCGGCCTGCTTCACCCGCACGGTCGGAGCGTGCAGCAGCTTGTCGACGACCCGGCGTACGGTCTGCGCCACCTCCTCGCGCTCGCGCGGTCGAAGGTCGGGCAACCGACCGGACAGCCGGAGCAGCTCGTTGTCGACGAGGTCGGCGGCGTAACTGCGCAGCGCGGTGACCGTGGGCGCGACCGCGGTCGAGCGCTGCGAGGTGAGGTAGGCCTCGACCTCGGCCCGGACCAGGGTCCGGGCCGCGGAGACGTCCTGCTGGGTCTGCGATCCGGACAGCAGCGTACGGAGATGTTCCAGGTCGACGTAGGTCACGCCGGCCACGTCGGCGGCCGCCGGATCCACGTCCCGGGGCAGGGCGAGATCCAGGACGACCAGCGGCCGGTCCGGGCGGGCGCGCATCGCCTGCCGGACCTGGTCGGCGCCGATCACCTGCCCGCTGGCCCCGGTCGAGGTGAGCACGATGTCGGCGGCGGCCATCTCGGCGCCGATCTCGGACAGCTGCACAGCCTGCCCGGACAGCGTCCCGGCCAGCCGCTGGGCGGTGCTCGCGGTCCGGTTGGCGATCACGAGGTCCGTCACGCCGCGGCGGCGCAACGTCGCACCGGCCAGTGCCCCCATCGAGCCGGCCCCGACGACCAGGGCGCGGCGTCCGGCGAGGTGCTGGCCCAGCACGAGGGCGGCGGCATCCAGCGCCACGCCGACCAGGGAGGCACCGACCCGGTCGATCCCGGTCTCGGCGTGTACCCGCTTGCCGACCCGCAGCGCCTGCTGGCACAGCTCGTGCAGCACCGTCCCGACGGCCCGCTCCTGCCCGGCCAGCGCGTAGGCCGCCCGGAGTTGGCCGAGCACCTGGGACTCCCCGAGAACCATCGAGTCCAGCCCGGCGGCGACGCTGAACAGGTGGGCGAGCGCGGCGTCCTCGTAGTGCACGTACAGTAACTCGCTCAGTTGTGCCGGCCCCAGTCCGCTGGTGCGGGCCAGCAGCGCGCTGATGTCGTTGACCCCGCCGTGGAAGCGGTCGACCTCGGCGTAGACCTCGACCCGGTTGCAGGTGGACAGCACGACGACCTCGCGCACGTGCTCCCCGTCGAGCAGCTCGTGCAGCGCCTTGGCGACCTCGTCGCGACCGATGCTGACGCGCTCCAGCAGCGTCACCGGCGCCGAGCGATGGGACATGCCCACGGCCAGCAGGCTCATCCTCGGCCGCCGTTCACAGCACGGCCTTGAGACCGGCGGCCTTGCGCTGTTCGTGGAAGGACAGGATCTGCAGCTCGACGGCGAGGTCGACCTTGCGTACGTCGACGTTGCCCGGGACCGCCAGCACGATCGGCGCGAAGTTCAGGATGCTCGTCACGCCGGAGGCGACCAGCCGGTCGCACACGTCCTGCGCGGCGGCGGCCGGCGTCGCGATCACCCCGATCGACACGTCCTCGCGACGGACGACGGTGTCCAGCTCGGCCATCTCCAGCACCGGCAACCCGGCGATCGCCTCCCCGATGACAGCGGCGTCGCGGTCGAAGAGCCCGGCGATCCGGAACCCCCGTGATCGGAAGCCGCCGTAGCCGGCCAGCGCGTGGCCGAGGTTGCCGACACCGACGAGGACGACCGAGCGGTGCTCGGTCACTCCCAGGCAGGTGCTGATCTGCTCGCGCAACACCTCCACCACATACCCGACTCCGCGGGTTCCGAACGACCCGAGGTAGGACAGGTCCTTGCGCAGCTTCGCCGAGTTCACCCCGGCCGCGTGTGCCAGCGCGTCGGAGGACACGGTCACGAGCCCGCCGTCGACCATGCTGTTCAGCGCGCGCAAGTAGACCGCCAGTCGGGCAACGGTCGCCTCGGGGATGGCGCGGCCCTCGGACACGGCGCTCCAGACTGGGTGGGATGGCGGCGGGAGATCGTCGGGCGGGGGTCGGACGAACCCCGCGGCGGCGGCTGTGGTATCCCTCCACGGTAGCCGCTTGTGAACGTTGGCACAAAGTCGCGGGCAGCCCCACCGCCGGCCCGGGTCAGCCGTCCAGCGCCGCTCGCAGCCGGGCCTCCTCCACCCGCCAGTACCCGTGCTCCCGGCCGTCGATCAGGAACACCGGCAGCCGGTCGCCGTACTCCGCTCGCAGCTCGCGGTCGGCGTCGACATCGAGCACGGACAGCGCGGCGTCGGCCTGCTCGCAGATCCGCTCGAGTACCGGCTGCGCCTGCTCGCACAGGTGGCAGCCGGCCCGTGTCAGCAGCGTCACGGTGTGCCTGGCGCGCCCTCGATCCTCAGCCAAAGCCGAGCTCCCGTAGCCGGGCCCGGCTGACCTTGCCGGTCACCGAGTGCGGCAGCGAGTCGTGGAAGCTGATCCGGGCCGGGCACTTGAACCGGGCCAGCCGCTGCCGGCAGTACTCCAGCAGCTCCTCCGGTGCCGGCTGCGCACCGCGCGCCGCGACGACCAGCGCGTGCACCGCCTCCCCGGTCGCTTCGTCCGGCATGCCGACGACGGCGGCCTCGCGGACGCCGGGATGCATCCGCAGCACGGACTCGACCTCCTGCGGGTACACGTTGAAACCGCTGACGATCACCAGGTCCTTGAGCCGGTCGATCAGGTGCAGGTCCCCGTCGTCGTCGAGGAAGCCCAGGTCGCCGGTGCGCACCCACCCATCCCCGTCCGGTCCGTCGTGGCCGTCGGGCCAGTAGCCGGAGAACGTGTTCCGGCCGCGCACCACGATCTGTCCGGTGCCCTCCTCGTCCTGCTCCGGATCCACCGGGTCCCCGGCGTCATCCCATAGCTGGAGCTCGACCCCGGGGATCGGGCGGCCGATGGAGCCGGCCTTGGCGGCGGCGCCCAGCGCCGAGGTCAGCACCGGAGCGGTCTCGGTCAGCCCGTACCCCTCGGCGATCTCGACGCCGGTCGCCTCGCGGATCGTGGCCAGCGCGCCGCCGGGCAGCGCGGCCGCCCCCGACAGCGCCGTACGCACGCCGGCGAACCCCCGCCGCAACGCGGCCGGGTCCAGCGCTGCCCACTGGACGTACATCGGCGGGGCGCCGGCGACGGTGGTGACCCGTTCCGTGGCCATCAGCTCCAGGCACGCCCCGGGGTCGAACCGATCCACGAGTACGGCGCTCGCTCCGGCCCACGCGGTCAGCCCGAGCCCGACGTTCAGCCCGTAGATGTGGAACAGCGGCAGCACCAGCAGCACCACGTCGGTCGCCGTCACCGGGCCCGGTTCGATCGCCGCCACCTGCTCGATGTTGGCCAGCAGCGCCCGGTGGCTCAGCATCGCGCCCTTCGGTCGACCGCTGGTCCCGCTGGTGTACATCAGGACCGCCAGGTCCTCACCGCCACGGGAGGTCGGGTCCGGGGTCGCGCCGTCCTCGTCCAGGGCGACGACGGGATCCGGTGACACCCCGCGGTGCAGCACCCGGCGCAACTGCGGGCAGTCCTGCTCGACGGCGGCGGCGACCTGCGCCCCGGCGGCGTCGGTGACGAGCAGGGCGGCCCCGGAGTCGGCCAGCAGGTGGCCGAGCTCTCGGGCGGGATAGCCGGTGTTGATGGGGACCGCCACCCCGCCGGCGCGCAGCACCGCGAAGTAGGTCAGCGGGAAGTCCAGGACGTTGGGCAGCATCAGCGCGACCCGCTCGCCGGGGGCGAGGCCCAGCCGCTGCAGGCCGGCGGCCCGGGCCGAGATCCTCGCGTCGGCCTGCGCCCAGGTCAGCCGACGTCCGGCTGCCACGAACGCCGGGCGATCCCCCGAGTGGGTGGCCGAGCGCGCGACCAGGTCGGCCAAATTCGGCCCGGCGGCACCGTCGGTGGGCATCTGCGCCTCCCTCGGACAAAACTGATCACCGGTTGTGACGCGAAGACTAGGCATGGACCATGACACAGTGCAGTCTCACCGTGCGGACCGTCACCAACCAGTGACGGAGCGGATGTACGTGTGACTCGCAGCTGGGAGGGTGACATGGCCGGAGCCGATGTGCCGCGGGTTGCCGAGTCCGCGCCGGCCGACGCCCCGCGACCCCGCGAGTCCCCGGACGGTCCGTCCGCACGCACCGCCGCCGGCCGCGGCCGTCCGGAGGTCGAACCCAGCTCCTGGGAACTCGTCCAGCGCGCCCAGGCCGGGGACTCCGAGTCCTTCGGACAGCTCTACGACCGCTACGTCGACATGGTCTTCCGCTACCTGTACTACAAGGTGTCCGACCGCGGACTGGCCGAGGACTTCACCAGCGAGACGTTCGTCCGCGCGCTGCGCCGGCTGGACTCCTTCACCTACCAGGGACGGGACCTCGGCGCCTGGCTGGTCACGATCGCCCGCAACATCGTGCTGGACCACGTCAAGTCCAGTCGGCACCGGCTGGAGGTGGTCACCGACGAGGTCTGCGACACCGGTGAGCCCGCCGTGGGGCCGGAGACGCTCGTGCTCGAGCATCTGGACAACACCGAGCTGCTCCGACTGGTCGCCCAGCTCGGTGCGGACCAGCAGGAGTGCATCGTGCTGCGCTTCCTGCAGGGACAGTCGGTCGCGGAGACCGCGGAGATCATGGGCCGCAACGACGGGGCGATCAAGGCTCTGCAGCACCGCGCTATCCGTCGGCTGGCCGGAATGCTGGGGGTAGCGCGGTGACGCCGCGCTGCGGGATCGAACCGGGGACGACCCGGCCGCCAGCAGCCTGCCGGTCGGCCGTATCCCGGCGTGCCCCGCACTCGTTGAGATCCATGACGGGCACTCTCGTGCTGGCCATCCGAGAGGACACACGGTGAGGTTGCACGGGGGTACGCAAGCGGAGCGGCTCGCGCGCGCCCTCGATGAGCAGCAAGGCGCAGGCGCGCACGCTGCCCCGCCCCCTGTGCGGGATCCGGAACTCACGGCGCTGCTCGAGGTCGCCGGCCGGCTGACCCGGGTGGAACCCCCCGCGGGACCGTCCGCGCAATTCCGCAGTTCGACCCGCGAGATGCTCGTCGGGCTGGCCGCGGAGCGCTTCGCACAGGACACCGGCGCCCCGGTCGGCTCCCGGCGGGACAGGGCGGCCTGGCGGGCCGAACTGACCTGGGGTCGCCGGGCTCTGGTCGCGGTGGCGGCACTGGCGGTCCTCGTCGGCACGGCCGGCGGACTGAGCCTGGCGTCCCGGGACGCGTTGCCAGGGGACGCCCTCTACGCGGCGAAGCGGGCCACCGAGCGGGTCCAGCTCGGACTGACCTTCGACACCGACACGCGCGGCGTGGCCTTGCTGCACCTGGCCGAGGCCAGGCTGACGGAGGTGACCGCACTGCTGGACGAACCCACCGCGTTGTCCCTGACCGGGACCGGCGACGTGCGGCGCGGCGAGCTGGTGGTGGCCGCGGCAGCGGACAGCAGCGTCGTCGTCGACACCCTGGCCGAGATGGATCGGCAGACCAAAGCCGGCGTCTCACTGCTCACGAACTCCGCACTGGACAGCAGCAACGTCAGCACGCTGTCGATCGTGCCCGGCTGGGCCGACGGCCAGCAGGCATTGCTCGGCGACCTCGTCCCCGGGATGAGCCCGGACGAGCGGGCGCGCGCCCAGAACTCGCTGGCACTGTTGGATCGGGTGGCCCAGCGCGCCGAGGGTTGGCAGCAGGTGCAGGACTGCTCCTGCGCTCCCGGCGTCAGTCGCGACGATCTCGGCCCGGTGCCGTGCCGACCCTGCCTGACCGGCGGGTCGGGAGGCGTCTCCCCCACGCCGACCCGCCCCACGTCGGGTGCTCCCGCGACCGGCGGCCCACCGCCGTCCACCAGCCCGGCCGCCGGCGGCGACCCCGCGTCCACCCCCCCGCCGCCGCCGACCACCCAACCCTCGCCCACGTCGTAGGCAGCCGGTCGGCGACCGGGTCACCAGAGGTCGGCGAGCAGCGCGGCGACCCGCGCCGCACCGTCGGCGCCGACCGGGAGGTAGTCCACCGGCCGGGTCAGCTCGGCGACCATGGCGGCGGCGAGGATCCCGGGATCAGCCGTGCGGTAGTCCATCCGGTGCCCGGCACGGTGGCGGTCCAGGCGGTGCGGGACGTGGAACGTCTGCTCGAAGTGGTTGGCCAGCGGGAAGTACAGGAACGGTCTGCGGTTCGCGGTCAGCTCCATGCACGTCGTCAGCCCGCCCTGGACGACGGCCAGGTCGCAGGCGGCCAGCTGCCGGTACAGGTCCGGAACGAAGCCGCGAAGCTCGACACCGGGTACCGACGGCAGCCTCGAGACGTCGATCCGCGGACCGGCCACAACGACCGTCCGCAGCCCGGGCACCTGGCGGGCGGCCAGCGGGTGGGCGGCGATCACGCGGTGCAGCAGCGAGGCGCCGACCGCTGAGCCGCCGACGGTGACCAGGCAGACCCGCTCGTCGGGTCGGTACCCGAGCTCGGCCCGCAGCGCGGACCGGTCGGCGTACGCGGCCGGATCGAAGCCGGTCACGTAGCCGGCAAAGTCGAAGTTCTGCTCGGTCCAGCTCCGGATCGAGGGCAGGTCCGGCCCGAAGTCGTCCGGGACGATGTCGTCCGGGTCACCGACGAAGATCGACCGGTCGCGGACCCGGCGGAAGCGGGCCCGCTGCTCGATCATCTCCGCGTTGTAGTCGGCGGTCAGCCGGGCCTCGGCGGCCCCGCCGGCGGGCATCGGGAGCCACCCCACGAAATCGGTCATCCACGCGAAGGCGGCATTCTTCAATTCCGGGTTCTCGTGCAGGAAGTAGTCGATGTCCCAGGCCTCGTCGCCGATCCAGACGTCGTAGGGCTCCTCGGCGACGAGGTCGGCGAAGACCATGAAGTTGTTCACGAGGGTGTCGTCCATACGACGGATTGCCTGGAAGGCGTGCAGCTCGTGCTCGTGCGCCTCGCTCTCTACGGCGGCGGACTCACTGGCCAGGTGCGCCGAGGCCGGATGGATCCGCTCGCCGCGGGCGGCCAGCACGGTGGTCACCGGATGCTGCGCGAGCCAGTCGATCTGCAGGTCGGGATGCAGCTTGCGTAACTCCTCGGCGATCGCGATGTCGCGCTGGGCGTGCCCCAACCCGATCGGCGAGGACACGTACAGCGCCCGCTTGGGCCGGCGCAGCGCCCGGGTCCAGGTCCAGCTGCGCGGCGAAGGCGGCACGGCGGAATCGACGAACTGCCGGACCAGTCGGTTGATCGGCACCGGGTCCCGGTTCTGGGTGCCGTGCCCGCCGCCGTGCACGGTGACCAGGCCGCCGCGGGTGCGCTCGGCGAGGGCGGCGCCGGCCGCGTGCGCCCGGATCGCGTCCTCGTCGCCGTGCACGACCTGGACGGGGCAACGCACCCGCCCACACACCACGGTGAAGCTCTCCCGCCCGCAGGCATCCAGGCCGCGGGTGGCGGCGGTGAGGACCTCCGGCCCGGTCTCCAGTCCCCAACCGACCGCGTCCTCGATCTGCTTCGTCGAGTGCGCCTCGGTGAACAGCCGGCCGAAGAAGAACTCGAGGAAGTCCGCGTAGTCCCGCTGCCAGTACGCCGCGTTGTACTTCGCCCAGCCGGCGGTCTCGACGTACTCGCCCTCGAAGTCGTAGACCTTGCGCTCGGGCAGCCCGGGTGCCAGCGGGACGGCCGGGGCGATCGCGAACAGGCCGAGCACCCGGTCGGGCTCGTCCGCGGCCAGCTGGATCGCCCACAGCGCGCCGCAGGAGAACGCGAGCAGGACCGCCTCATCGGTCCCGGTGGCATCCAGCACCGCGAGTGTGTCGGCCGCGAACTGCGTGTGGGTGTAGCGCGCCGGCCCGTCCGGCCGGTCGGATCGCCCGGTGCCGCGACCGTCGAAGGTGACCACGCGGTAGTGCCGGGCCAGGTAGGGGAGCTGGGCCTTCCAGAACCGGGAGGACAGCACCGACCAGGTGGGCAGGGCGATGATCGTCGGCGCTGCGCCGCCGTAGGCCGCCGCGCCATAGACCTCGTAGTACAGGCTGACACCGTCGCGCTCGACGACGCCTTCGAGTACCGGCTCGCAGGCCCTCATCCCGACCGTTCCTCCCGCAGGCCCGAGGGCTCCTCCCAGTCCCGGATCAGCTGTCCGACCCGGCGCAGCGAGGAGCGTATCGGCAGCGTCCGTCGGTCGAACCCCAGCAGTAGCAGCGCCTCGGCGCCGAGGAAGGCGTTGCCGACCAGGGTCGCCAGTTCCCGCGTGGTGAACGGACCGAACGAGCCGACCGCCGGCGCGGCGCGCTGGATGGCCTCGGCGATCACTTCGTACCAGCCGACCAGCAGGGACCGGACGGCCGAACCGACCGCCGGCTCGGACCAGCCGGCCGCGATCATCTCCTGCAGGACCCGCGCGTAGCCGGACTCCAGGTCGTCCTCGAGGTAGGCGACCGAGGATTCCGGACGGCAAGCGATCCGTCAATACCCGGTCCTGTCACGCTTGACAGCCCGACGGGCGGCGCCACCTGTCCGCCCATGACTCCGGTCGGTCGACCGACCACGAGGGAGGGGGACGAGATGGACGAGGACAGGTTCTCCTTGCCCGCGGAGCACGCGATACCGCTGACCGACGAGACCAGCCCGGCCTGCGTTATCCGGCAGCTTCCAGCTGGGCCTGGCCACCTCCACGCTCCTACTGGCCGCGGCGTACCCGAACTGCGCGGTGGTGGGCATCGATCCGCACCCGGGCTCGCTGGACGCCGCTCGAAAGCAGGCTGCCGAGCAGGGTGTCGGCGACCGCGCTCGATGCTCGTGGTGGAGCCCAATGCCGGTGACCGGTTGGCCGACAAGCTCAATCCCGTCGGGGCGGTGTACTACGCGTTCTCCACGATGCTGTGCAACCGAACTCGTTGTCGCAGGACGTCGGAGCGGCACTGGGCGCGCAGGTCGGCGAGGCCCGACTGCGCGAGGTCATCTGCTCGGGCGGATCCGCCAACGTCCGTCGATCGCCGAGACGCCGTTCAACATCGTGCTGGAGGCAACGGCCTGATCGGCGGGGGGCGCTTCCGGCTGATTACCCTGGATGCCGGCAGGCCAGCCGAAGCGCCCGTACCCGCGGAGGACACCGAGCAGTGCGCATGCCGTGGCGGCCGAGCGTGGCCGAGGAACATCGCCGGGCACGAGTGGCCGGGGCGGCGTCCGCGGCCGCCGCGCAGGCCCAGGCCGGGCAGCCGCCGACGGGCGCCTCGATCGACCCGCTGGCAGCGGCCTTCTTCGACGTGGACAACACGATGATGATGGGCGCGTCGATGTTCCACTTCGCCAAGGGACTCGCCGCGCGGAGGTTCTTCACCAACCGGGACCTGGCCAGCTTCGCGTGGCAGCAGATCCGGTTCCGGATCCGCGGGACCGAAACCGCGGCCGACCTGCAGGCCGCCCGGGACAACGCCCTCAGCTTCGCCCGGGGGATCAGCGTCGCCGAGATCGTGGATCTGGGAGAGGAGATCTACGACGAGGAGATGGCCGAGCGGATCTGGACCGGGACCCGGGCTCTTGCCCAGCAGCACCTGGACGCGGGCCAGCGGGTCTGGCTGGTCACTGCCACCCCGGTCGAGCTGGCCCGGGTCATCGCCACTCGGTTGGGGCTGACCGGAGCCCTCGGCACCGTCGCCGAGGTCGTCGACGGGCGCTACACCGGACGGCTCGTCGGGGAGATGATGCACGGTGAGGCCAAGGCCGAGGCGGTCAAGGCACTCGCCGTGCGGGAGGGCCTGGCGCTGCCCCGGTGCTCGGCGTACAGCGATTCGATCAACGACCTGCCGATGCTGTCCCTCGTCGGTACGCCGGTGGCCATCAACCCCGACGACGACCTCAGGCTGGTCGCCCGCCAGCAGGGCTGGGTGATCAGGGACTTCCGGACCGGACGCAAGGCGGCCCGGATCGGGGTGCCGACGACGTTGGCCGCGGGCGCGCTCGCGGGCGGAGTGGCCGGGGG
This sequence comes from Mycobacteriales bacterium, assembly GCA_038200385.1. Taxonomy (GTDB): domain Bacteria; phylum Actinomycetota; class Actinomycetes; order Mycobacteriales; family Geodermatophilaceae; genus JBBPYA01. The sequence goes on along the minus strand of JBBPYA010000080.1, from coordinate 3,068 downwards.
GATCGCGTTGCGCCGCCGGTTACGCGCCTGAGCCCGGTGTCCGGGCCGGTCAGGACCAGACCGAGCGGCGTTGCGCGAGCAGCGAGAACAGCGTCTGCTGGATCGTCTCGCGCACCTGGTCGGTCAGGTTGAACACGAGCATCGGGTCGTCCGCCGCCGCCGAGCCGAACGACGCGGTCTGGATCGGCTCGCCGAAGTCGATCAGCCACTTGCTCGGCAGCGGGACCAGTCCCAGCGGGCCGAGCAGCGGGAACGTCGGAGTGACCGGCACGTAGGGCAGACCGAGCGCGCGGGCCAGGGTCCGCAGGTTGCCCACCATGGGGTAGATCTCCTCGGCGCCCACGATCGAGACCGGGATGATCGGTACACCCGTGCGCAGCGCGGCCGAGACGAAACCGCCGCGACCGAAACGCTGCAGCTTGTACCGCTCGGCGAAGGGCTTGCCGATGCCCTTGAACCCCTCCGGCCAGACGCCGGCGATCTCCCCGGCGCTCAGCAGCCGCTCGGCGTCGGGGTTGCAGGCCAGCGTGTGCCCGGCCTTGCGGGCGATCGAGCCGACCACCGGCATCGTGAAGATCAGATCGGCGCCCAGCATCCGCAACGCGCGGTGCGCCGGATGATGGTCTCGCAGGGCGATGGAGGTCATGATCGCGTCCAGGGGCAGCGTGCCGCTGTGGTTGGCCACGACGAGGGCTCCCCCGCTGCTGGGCACGTTGTGCAGCCCCAAGGTCTCCACCCGGAACCAGCGCTCGTACAGCGGTCGCAGCGGCGGCAGCAGGAGGTGGTCGGTCAGGTCCGGGTCGTACCCGAACTCGTCGACGTCGTAGTCGCCGGTGAGCCGCCGTCGCAGGAACGCCAGCCCGCCGGCCAACCGCTGCTCCCACGCCGGGGCTTCGCGGCCCGCGGGCGGGCTGTCGACCGCGACCGGTCCGGCCGTCCCGGTCGGCTCTGGCAGCCCGGTCGTCCCGGACGGGGCGGAGGTGGCGGGCCCGGGCCTGCGGCGTCCCCGCATCGGGATCACGGTCGCGTCAGACACCGACGCCGCCCGGCTGCCGCGAGGCAAGCAGCCCCAGGACGCGCCGCTCGGCCCGCTGCAGCCGGACCGGGTCGAGAACCGGTTCCAGTCCTCGGCCGCGGACGAAGTCGTCGAAGGCCTCCCGGGTGGAGTAGCGCGGCTGATAGCCGAACTCCTCGCGCAGCCGGGTGGTGTCGACGACCCGGCCGTGGACGAGGAACCGGCGCTGCTCCGGGGTGTAGTCGAGCATCCTGGTCCGGCGGACTATCTGGTCGGCCATGGCGGCGGCCGCCGACGGGATGGGCAGTCCGATCCGCCCGGCCCGCCGGATCGCCTGGGACAGCAGCAGCACGCCGTCGGCAGCCACGTTGAAGACCCCCGGCAGCTCGTGCAGGGTCGCGCGCACCAGGACGGCCAGCGCGTCGTCCTCGTGTAGCAGCTGCAGGCGAGGGTCGAAGCCGAGCGCGGTGGGGACGACCGGCAGCGCGAAGTACTCGGTGAGCACCGAGTCGACGTGGGCGCCGATGAAGTTCGTGAAGCGCAGGACCGTGACGTCGACATCCGGGCGGCGGCGGCCGAACCCCCGGATGTAGCCCTCGATCTCCATCGTGTCCTTGGCGTAGCCGGAGCCCGGCACGGCGCGGGGTTCCATGTCCTCGGTGAACAACGCCGGGTCCCGCGGGCTGCTGCCGTAGACCGCGGTCGTGGACTTGACCACGAGCCGCCGCACGCTGTCAGCCTTTTGGCAGGCCGCGAGCAACTGCATGCTGCCGATGACGTTCATTTCCTTCATCGCGGTGCGGCCACCGGATTCCTGGGGGGCCGCTCGGATGTTCATGTGGACGACCGTGTCGACCCCCGCGGAACTGATCACCTTGCCGATCAGCGGGTTGCGGATGTCGGCCCGCACGAACTCCGTGCCGCCGAGGCTGCCGTGCAGCTCCGGGCGGGGCGGCAGCGCATCCACGCCGATCACCCGGTCGATCCGAGGATCGTCGGCGAGCGTGCGGGCCACCAGCGCGCCGAGGTAGCGGCTGACGCCGGTGACCATGACCACCTGCGGTGGCATCGCGCCTCCGGCGACTCGCTGGTTCGGGGCCGGCCCTCGCCGGCGTGGGCGGGGCCCTCCCCGGCGGACTACTTCTTGTTACGACGTTGGACGCGGGTCTTCTTCAGCAGTTTGCGGTGCTTCTTCTTCGCCATCCGCTTGCGCCGCTTCTTGATGACCGAACCCATGCGATTACGTCCCTTGCCGACACGACTCGTGATCCCGTGCCCACCCGGACGGGCCGCACGGACGCGCCGGACGGCGCGGTCTGGCGATGAGCCTACCTGCGTCGGGATGCTCAGGCGGTGTCGGTGTAGGCGTCCCTGAGGTAGTCATGCACGGCCCTCTCCGGGACCCGGAACGAGCGGCCGACGCGGACCGCGGCGAGCTCCCCCGAGTGGACCAGCCGGTAGACCGTCATCTTGGACACCCGCATCAGCGCGGCGACCTCGGCGACGGTGAGGAAGGAGACCGCGGACAGCGAGTTGTCCGGGCGGGGGGCCGCGGCACCGCGGGACGAGCCCGCAGCGGGCGGCCCTCCGTCCGCGGCTGGTCGCTGCGAACCTGTGGGCGCCATTCAGTCACCGAACCTTCGGCACGTCTCGCGCCGTCAGGCTTCCCCGCCGACGGACTCTCGACACGCACGTGCTTGGCGAAGCGTAGCGGTACGCGAGTGACGCAGCGATAGCAAACTTTATGTAATAGTTCAGCTGCTCTCAGTTATGACTGTTCGCGACCCAGCTCCCGCGAGCGGTCCCGGGCCGCCTCGATCGCGTCGATCAGGGCGGCCCGTACACCGTGCCGCTCCAACTCGCGGATCGCCGAGATCGTGGTGCCGCCCGGCGAGGTCACCGCCTCCCGCAACTGGACCGGGTGCTCGCCGGAGTCCCGGAGCATGGTGGCTGCGCCGAGCGCGGTCTGGACGATCAGATCGGCGGCGAGCGTGCGCGGCAGGCCGAGCAGGATGCCGGCATCGATCATCGCCTCGACCAGGAAGAAGAAGTA
>JBBPYA010000079.1:0-2597 GCA_038200385.1 Mycobacteriales bacterium | reverse complement strand
CGGTTCGGAAGCGAGGTCAGCGGGTCGTGCAACGCGAGATGGCGGAGCTGGTCCTCGAATGCCTTGCGCTCGGTGATGTCCTCGATGTGATCGACCAGGTGCTGCGGCTGCCCGTCCCGGCCGGAGACCACCGACGAGGAGTGCTGCACCGCTACCGCCTCTCCGTCGGCGTGCAGGAACCGGGACTCATGACGGTGCCGGGTGAGCGAGCCGTGCAGGAGCGCCTGACGCTGGATCGCGCCGGCCTCGACGTCGTCCGGGTGCACGAATTCGTCCAGCGACCGCTGCATCAACTCGTCCCTGGTCCGGCCGAGCAGCTCGCACAGCGCCGTGTTGACCTGCAGCGGGCGCCCGCCCGGGTCGCTCAGCACCATCCCGATCGGCGCATCGAGGAAGGCGCTGCGGAACCGGTCGTTGGCCAGGGACCGTGCCGCCTCGACCGCCTTGTTCTCGGTGATGTCGCAGCAGGTCAGGACGCGGTCCCGGACATCGTCGCTGCGCTGGGCCGCGGCTCCGAGATCCAGCCCGGTGACCTGCAGCCAGCGCCAGTCGCCGTCGCCGTGCCGCAGCCGCAGTTCGCCGGTGTTCGGCCGGTTGCCGACGAGCTCGGCGGGCGGTGTCAGCAGGGATCGTAGGACCTCGCAGTCCTCTGGATGGAGAAGATCGACCAGCTCGGCGCCGTGCAGCGCAGCGGGGTCCAGGCCCAGTATGCGGATCGCGGTGGGACTCACCGACCCGAGCCGTCCGGCCGGATCGACCATCATCACCAGGTCCGAGGAGTTGTCGAGCAGCGCCTGTACGGCGAGGTCGCGGGTCTTTCGCGCGCTGATGTCGCGCTGGACCGCGACCCAGTGCGTGACCCATCCGGCCGCGTTGCGGACGGGGGTGATGTTGCTCTGGACCCAGAACTCAGTCCCGTCCTTGTGCACGTTGAGCAGTTCCACCTCGACCGATTCCCACGCCGCCAGTGCCGCGCTCACCCGGTCCAGTTCGGCCCGGTCGGTCTTGGGCGACTGCAGCAGCCGTGGCGTCTGTCCGACGATCTCGGCCGGCGAGTATCCGGTCATCCTGGTGAAAGCCGGATTGACGTAGATCACCCGCGGCCCACCCGACGGCAGATCGACGGGCGCGGCCTCGGTGACGAGGACGACGTCGTTCGCGTTGATAACGATGGACTCGAAAAGCTGGCCGGGTTCTACCGCCGCAGCTGGGGGTAGGGGCACACGACCTCCTCAGGCACCTGTCCACGGTAGTCGCCGCCAGTAGTCGTGCGTGCCAAACGGCGCACCGGTCCGGTCCGCCGGTGGGCGGCACCTGTCGTATCCGTGGTGCACAGTCTCGGGCATGGACGGTCAGCAGGTCGAGACCAGCCTGGCCGGCGAGCACCTCGGTCGGGTGCTGGCAGCAATGGTCGGCGACCTGGCGCGACCGCGCGCCGACCAGCTGGCCGCCGTGGAGGCGTTGGTCCGGGATCGGCGGCGGGTCCTGCTCGTGCAGGCCACCGGGTGGGGCAAGTCCGCGACGTACTGGGCGGCGACGTCGGCCCTGCGGCACGAGGGCCGCGGCCCGACGATCGTGATATCGCCGCTGCTGGCGTTGATGCGCGACCAGATCGACGCGGCGGCCCGCGCCGGTCTCCGGGCGGCGACCGTCAACTCCGCCAACCCCGAGGACTGGCAGGACGTTTTCGCCCGGCTGGCCGCCGACGAGGTCGACGTCCTGCTGGTGTCCCCGGAACGGCTGGCCAACCCGCGCTTCGCCGAACGGGCGCTGCCCCTGCTCGCCGGCGCCGGACTGCTTGTCATCGACGAGGCGCACTGCATCTCCGACTGGGGTTTCGACTTCCGCCCGGACTACCAGCGGCTGAGCCGGCTGCTGGCGGAGATGGCGCCGGACAGCCCCGTGCTCGCCACCACCGCCACCGCCAACGCGCGGGTCAACGACGACGTCGCCGGGCAGCTCGGCGCGGCGACCCTCGTGCTGCGCGGTCCGCTGGCCCGGGCGAGCCTGCGGCTGGCCGTCGTGGCCGGGCTGGACGCGGTCCGGCGGCTCGCCTGGGTGTCCGACGCGCTGCGGGAGCTGCCGGGGTCGGGGATCGTCTACGCGCTCACCGTCGACCAGGCCACCTCGCTCGCGGCGTTCCTGGCCGAGCAGGGGCACGACGTCGCCGCCTACACCGGGCAGACCGACCCGGAGGACCGGCACCGGATCGAGTCGGCGCTGCGGGACAACCGGCTCAAGGCGGTCGTCGCCACGTCGGCGCTGGGGATGGGCTACGACAAGCCGGATCTCGGCTTCTGCATCCATGTCGGATCGCCGGACTCCCCGGTGGCGTACTACCAGCAGGTCGGCCGGGCCGGGCGCGCCCTGGACACCGCGGTCGGGGTGCTGCTTCCGGCCGCGGAGTCCGACCCGCGGATCTGGGAGTACTTCGCGACCGCGACGATCCCCGACCCGGACGCCGCCAACCGCGTCCTGGACCTGCTCGGACCGGCCGGCCCGGACGGCATGACCGTCGCGGCCATCGAGTCCGAGACCGGGCTGCGCCGCGGCCGGCTAGAGGCGCTGCTGAAGATCCTGCGGGTCGACGGCGCGGT
>JBBPYA010000078.1:0-5993 GCA_038200385.1 Mycobacteriales bacterium | reverse complement strand
GCCAGCGCCGCGCCCTGCCCGACGCCCACGCACATCGTGGCCAGGCCGGTGGCCGCCCCCGAGCGGTCCAGCCGACCGAGCAGGGTGACCAGGATCCGGGTACCCGAGCAGCCCAGCGGGTGCCCGAGGGCTATCGCCCCGCCGTCGGCGTTGACGACCTCCTCGGGCAGGCCGAGCCGGCGTACGCAGGCCAGGGCCTGCGCCGCGAACGCCTCGTTGAGCTCGACCGCGTCGAACTCCCCGATCCGCAACCCGGTGCGGGCCAGCAGCCGTTCGGTGGCCGGGACCGGTCCGAGGCCCATCAGGTGCGGCGGCACGCCGGCCGAGGCGGAGCCGAGCACCCGGGCCCGGGGCGCGAGGCCGTGCCGGCGGACCGCCTCGGCACTGGCGACCACGACCGCGGCCGCGCCGTCGTTGAGCGAGCTGGAGTTGCCGGCGGTGACGATGCCGCCCGCGCGGAAGGCGGGCTTGAGCCGGGCCAGGGTGGCCAGGTCGGTGTCGGGTCGGGGGCCCTCGTCGGCCTTGACCGTGCCGAGCGCGGTCTGCACCGGGATCAGCTCGGCGTCGAAGCTGCCGGCACCCGTCGCCGCGACTGCGCGCCGGTGCGAGCTCAGCGCGAACGCGTCGCAGTCCTCGCGGGAGATCCCGTCCAGCGCGGCGACCTCCTCGGCCGTCTCGCCCATCGAGAGCGTCGCCTGGCCGCCGTCGGCCTCGCGCATCCGGGGGTTGGTGAGCCGCCAGCCCAGGGACGTGTCCGCGATGTCGCCGGGGCGGCCCCACGCCTTGGCCGGCTTGCCCAGCACCCACGGCGCCCGGGTCATGGACTCCACGCCCCCGGCCACCACGACGTCGGCCTGCCCCGAGTCCACCATCGCCGCGGCCGTCCCCACGGCGGTCAGCCCGGACGCGCACAACCGGTTGACGGTGAAGCCCGGCACGCTGTCAGGCAGCCCGGCGAGCAGCGCAGCCATCCGAGCCACGTTGCGGTTGTCCTCACCAGCCTGGTTGGCCGCCCCGAGGATGACCTCGTCCACCGCGTCCGGGGGTAGCCCGCTGCGCTGCACGACCGCCCCGACCACGAGCGCGGCCAGGTCGTCGGGGCGGACCGTGGACAGCGCCCCGCCGTACCTTCCGATCGGGGTTCGTACGCCGTCGACCAGGTACGCCGTCATCGCGCCGGCCCCTCGGCGAGCCAGGCCTGTCCCGCGGCGGTGATGACGCGGGCGTCTCCGTCGGCGTGCAGCAGTGGAGGGTCCAGCTTGTACAGGGTGGCCACCGCCCGGGGTTGGGCGCCGACCTCGCGGGCCACCTGGTGCGCCTCGAGCTTGTGCAGCCGCCCGTCCGGGGCGGCGGCGATCCGGGCCAGCAACCGCGCTTCGGCCGGTCCCGGGCCGGGTGGGACTACCTCGTCCGAGCCGAGCAGGTAGTCGATCTCCCGGACGAAGGTGTGCACCAGATCGCGGATCCGGCTGGCGGTCGGCACGTCCGCCGAGGGTTCGGGCGGCGGGGCACCCTCGGCCCCGGAACCCTGCCAGGTGCGCTGGGGATGGCGGCGCAGGTACTCCTGCTCGAGCTCGAGCATCCGCTGGGTGTGGGTGCGGAACTGCTCTGCGGTGCCGTGCAGGAAGACCCAGTGCCGGGTGGCGTGGGCGTGCAGACCCTGCCGTTCCAGGTCCTCGTCGGTCAGTTCCCCGGCGGGGACCCCCGCAACGTACGTCTGGTCCTGGGCCATCTCAGTCCTCCCTGAGGTAGATCCGTCGCGCGTTGCCGCTGAGCACGAGATCGGCCGTCTCCTCATCCGGGCACAGTGCCGCCACCGCGCGGGCATTCGCCGCGATGCCCGGGACCCCCGGCCAGTCGGTGCCGAAGATGCACCGGCGCAGCAACCTGGACAGGTTCGAGCGCGCGTAGTACTCCGGCAGCCGGGCCGGCGGCAGACCGGACAACTCGATCCAGACCCGGGGGTTGGACAGCGTCATGAACGCCGCGGCGTCGTACCACCAGCCGCGCCCGCCGTGGGCCAGCACGACGTCCAGGCGGGGGAAGTCGCGGACCACGTCGAGCAGCAGCGCGGGGTCGGCCCGGCGGTTGTCCGAGCCGGGGAAGCTGCTGGTGCCGCAGTGCACGACGACCGCCCGGCCGCCGGCCTGGCACAGCTCGTACGCCGGGTACAGCGCGCGGTCGTTCGCCGCGAAGCCGGCGTGCACCGGATGCAGCTTGAGCGCGATCGCCCCGAGGTCGAACTGCCGCTGGACCTCCTCGGCCACCGGGAAGTGCAGGTGCGGATTCAGGTTCGCCACGAGCCGCACCCGGGCCGGGTCGTGCGCGGCCAGTGGCAGCAGGTCCTCGATCGGCTGCACGCCGGTGGCTTTGGGGCTGTACTCGCAGAGCAGGAACGCCTGGTCCACTCCTTCGCGCGCCAGTAACGCGCTGAACCCGGCGGGGTCGACGTAGCCGTCCGCGCGGTACACCAGCGACAGGTCCTCGGCGTTGCCGAAGTCCTGCGCCCACTGCCGCCAGGACGGTTTCAACGTCGGGATGGCGGCGGCGTGCAGGTGCGCGTCGATGAGTCGGCGGCCGTCGATCATCGCCGCGCGGTCACGCGGCCGGGATGTCGGAGGAGTGGCCGGGGAACAGATGCGCTGCCGGGTTGAGCAGGACCGCGGCGTTGTTGACCGCGGTGGCCACCTCGCCGAAGCCCACCGAGATCAGCCGGACCTTGCCCGGATAGTCGACGATGTCGCCGGCGGCGAAGACCCCGGCCACGTCGGTGCGCATCGCGGTGTCGACCGGGATGTGCCGGCGGTCGACGATCGGGATCCCCCACTCCCGCAACGGCCCGAGGTTCGCGATGAAGCCCAGGGCGGCGATGAGGGTCTGCGCCGGCAACACCGTCGTCTCGCCCGCGACGTCGATCTCCACCTCCTCGACCCGGTCGGCGCCGCGCACCGCGACGATCTGCGCCGGGGTGATGATGCGGGTCGAGGACGCCTGGACCTGGCTGACGGTGTGTGCGTGGGCGCGGAATGCCGGCCGCCGGTGGATCAGCGTGACGCTTCGCGCGATGGGTTCCAGGTTGAGTGCCCAGTCGAAGGCGGAGTCGCCGCCGCCGACGATCACCACGTCGGCACCGGCGTGCTCGTCGGGCTTGGGGACGAAGTAGCACAGCCCGCGGTCGACGTACTCGGTGCCGGCTGGCAGCGGGCGGGGGGTGAACGTCCCGATCCCGCCGCTGACGATCACCGCCCGGCAGTGCACGGTCGTCCCGTCCTCGGCGCCGACGACCATGCCGCCGTCCGGGCGGTGCTCCAGCGTCGTCGCCTGCCGGCCGAGCAGGTACGCCGGGTCGAACGGCGCGGCCTGCGCGACGAGGTCGGACACCAGGTCCCGGCCCCGCACCGAGGGGAAGCCCGCGACATCGAAGATGAGCTTCTCGGGGTACATCGCGGTGATCTGGCCACCGGCCTCGGGCAGGGAGTCCATGAGTCCGACGGACAGCCCGCGGAACCCGGCGTAGTAGGCGCCGTACAGCCCCACCGGGCCGGCGCCGACAATGAGCAGGTCGATCTCGACCGCGCTGCCCGGCGCCGTCGACTCGGCAGACATCACGTTCGCGCTACCTCCATGGCTGTCCCGGCCGCTGTCCTCGACGGTACCGGTGCCGACCCGGGACCAGATCGTGCTACAGGTCCGAGGCTATTCGTCGACCGGTTGTAGTGCATCGGCCTCAGCGGCGCAGGGGGCCGCTCCCTCGCCGGTGAGCTGGTCCAGCACCGCCTCGGCCAACCGGCCCAGGCTGCAGACCTGCTCGGCCGTGAGCTGGTCGAGCAGGTGCCGCCGGACGGAGTCCACGTGCCCGGGGGCGGCGGCCACGAGCGCTGCGTACCCCGGCCCGGTCAGGACGGCCACCGAGCCCCGGCCGTCCTCCGGGCAGGCCTCCCGGCGGACCAGGCCGCGGGCCTCCATCCGGGAGACCTGGTGCGACAGCCGACTCTTGGACACCATCGCGAGTTGGGCCAGCTCCGACATCCGGATCCGCCGGGTCGCGGTGTCCGAGAGCCGGACGAGCACCTCGTAGTCGGCCATCGACAGCCCGGACTGCTCCTGCAGGTCCCGGCCCAGCCGGTCCTCGAGCAGCCGGACCAGGCCGAGGTAGCCGCGCCAGGCGCGCATCTCCTCCGCGGTCAGCCAGCGGGGTTCGGGCACGCCGGCGATCCTACCGAGTCTGGGCGGATGGTTGACACTTCAATCGCAATACCGCTACCCTCTATTTGACATTTCAACCAACGGAGGATCTATGACCACCATCGCCCCCATCCACGGGCTGCAGACCGGCACCTGGACCATCGACCCCAGCCACTCGGAGGTGTCCTTCACCGTCCGGCATCTCATGGTGAGCAAGGTGCGCGGCACGTTCCGGACGTTCAGCGGTGCACTGCAGATCGCCGAGGACCCGGCTGCGTCCTCGGTGACCGCGGAGATCGACATGAACTCCATCGACACCCGGGACGAGACCCGCGACAACCACCTGCGCACCAAGGACTTCTTCGAGATCGAGAGCTACCCGACGATGACGTACCGGTCGACGACAATCCGGCAGGACGGCGCGGACTACTTGGTCGAGGGCGAGCTGAGCCTGCACGGCGTGACCCGCCCGGTCGAGCTGGCGTTGGAGTTCAACGGTGTCGGGTCCGACCCGTGGGGCGGGAGCCGGGCCGGCTTCAGCGCGTCCACCTCGATCAACCGCAACGACTTCGGGGTCGACATCAAGATGCCGCTCGACGGTGGCGGCGTTGTTGTCGGCGAGAAGATCTCCATCCACCTCGAGGTCGAGGCCGTGCTCGCCCAGAGCTGACGGCGGTGGGGGCCCACGCAGAGTAGTACGGCCCGGGGCCAGGATGGCCCGGTGGCCGAGATGTTCGTCGCCGTGGGCGACGCCGCCGGGGACGGGCTCGCCGAGCATCGCGCCGGGTCCGGACATGACGTCGTCCTGGACCTCGGCGCGCAGCACCCCTCCTCGCACGGCCTGCTCCGCCTCCGCCTGATCGTCGACGGCGACGTGATCCGCTCGGCCGAGCCGCTCGTGGGGTACCTGCACCGTGGCGCGGAGAAGCTCTTCGAGGTCCGTGACTACCGGCAGATCCTGGTGCTGGCCAACCGGCACGACTGGCTCTCGGCGTTCGCGAACGAACTCGGCGTCGCGCTGGCGGTGGAGCGGATGCTCGCGCTGCCGGTGCCCGAGCGCGCCACCTGGCTGCGCACCCTGCTCGCCGAGCTGAACCGGATCCTCAGCCACCTGATGTTCCTCGGCGGCTACCGCACCGGCGCGAGCGGCGACGGGGCGGCGCTGCTGGCGGCGCGGGAACGGGAGTCCGTCCAGGCGGTCCTGGAGGAGGCCTGCGGTGGCCGGATCCACTTCATGGTCAACCGGATCGGTGGCCTCACGCAGGACGTCCCGGCCGGCTGGACCGAGCGCGCGCGACGCGCCGTGGACGGAGCCCGCTCCCGGCTGCCGGCGCTGGCCGAGGCGGTGGCAGGCGGGGCGGACTTCTCCCGCCGTACCAGCGGTATCGGCGTGCTGGCGCGCCCGGACATCGACCGGTACGGCGTCAGCGGGCCGGTCGCCCGGGCCAGCGGTGCCGACTTCGACCTGCGCCGCGACGAGCCGTACCTCGCGTACGCCGAACTGGGCGACGCGCTGCGGGTGGTGACCCGGTCAGCCGGTGACTGCCGGGCCCGCATCGAGTGTCTGCTGGAGCAGGTCGAGGTGTCCCTGGATCTCGCCGCGCGATGTCTGGACCGGCTGCCGGAACTCGGAGGACCGGTCAACGTTCGGTTGCCGACGACCGTCCGGGCGCCGGAGGGGCACGTCTACGTGTGGACCGAGAGCCCGCTCGGGATCAACGGCTACTACCTGGTCTCGCGGGGAGACAAGACGCCGTGGCGGCTGAAGTTGCGCACCGCGTCGTTCAACAACGTCCAGGCACTGGGAG
>JBBPYA010000077.1:0-2778 GCA_038200385.1 Mycobacteriales bacterium | reverse complement strand
GCGCAGCGCGGCGTCGACGAGGCGGACCAGGTCACCGTCGGAAAGCCAGGTGGCCAGGTGCCGCGGCCGGACCGGGGCCGGGCGCTGGCTGCCGATCCGCAGGCACACGACGTCCAGCCCGTAGCGGTCGGCGTAGAGCGAACCCAGCGCCTCCATGGCCACCTTGCTCACCCCGTAGAACGTGTCGGGGCGCGGCCGGACCTCGATCCCGGCCACGCCCGCGCGCGGGGTGAAACCCACGGCGTGGTTGCTGCTGGCCAGCACCACCCGGCCCGCGCCGGTCTGCCGGGCAGCCTCGAGGACGTGGTAGGTGCCGTCGATGTTGGCCTGCCGGATGTCGGCGTACGGCGCCTCGCCGGACAGGCCACCCAGGTGTATGACGGCGTCCACGCCCTCGGTCGCCGCCCGGATCGCGGCGAAGTCGGCCAGGTCCGCGATGCGGTGCTCCGGGGCCGCCCCCGCCTCGAGGTCGACCCGGTCGGTGCAGCGCAGCGTCCAGCCGGCCGAAGGCAGGCCGGCCCGCAGCAGCGTCCCGATCTGGCCTGCCGCCCCCGTCACCAGCACCGTGCCTCGAGGGGGTTGCGTCACAACCGGGCCGCCAGGTCGGCGAGCAGCCCGCCCATCCGGCCGGCCGCCTGCCGTCCCGCTGCCAGCACCTCGCTGTGGTCCAGCGGATCGCCGGTGATGCCCGCAGCGAGATTGGTCACCAGCGACACCCCGAGCACCTCCAGCCCGGCGGCGCGCGCGGCGATCGCCTCCAGCGCGGTGGACATCCCCACCAGGTCGGCGCCCAGGCTCGCGAGCATCCGGATCTCGGCCGGCGTCTCGTAGTGCGGACCGGGCAGCGCGGCGTACACCCCCTCGGCCAGCTGCGGGTCGATCTCGCGGACCAGGGCCCGCAGCCGGGCCGAATACAGGTCGGTCAGGTCCACGAACTGCGCCCCGACGATGGGGGAGCGGCCGGTGAGGTTCAGGTGATCGCTGATCAGGACCGGTTGGCCGACGCCGAACGTCGGGCGCAACCCCCCGGCGGCGTTGGTCAGGACGATCCCGGCGCAGCCGGCCGCGGCCGCGGTGCGTACGCCGTGCACGACCGGGTCGACGCCGCGGCCCTCGTACAGGTGCGTGCGGCCAAGCAGCACGAGCACCCGCTTCGCACCGATCCGCAGCGAGCGGATTCGCCCCGAGTGCCCGGCCACGCCCGGTGGTGCGAAACCGGGGAGGTCGGTGACGGCGATCTCGACATCGGCGGAACCCAGGGCGTCGGCGGCCGGGAGCCAGCCCGAGCCCATCACGATCGCCAGGTCGTGCCGGTCCACGCCGGTGGCCGCGGCCAGCGCCTGCGCGGCCTGCGCTGCCAGCTCTGCCGGATCCTTGGCCGCCGTGGTGGTCACGGGCGAGGACCCTACCCAGACCCACCTCGACGGAGGGATCACGGCGAGGCCCGGGCAACGCCCGTTGCGGGGATATCCACGCCATTTCGCCCGACGTGGCGTGGATGTCCCCGCCCTCGTCGGGGGGTCTCGAGGATGCCTTAGACCCAATCGCGGACCCCTTAGGCGTCGGTGCGACGGCAGGGGCCCCGAACGTGCCTGCCCTGCCGATGCCAGGGGCCCGACCTCAGCACGACAGTCGTTCCCGTAGGCACCACCACAGCGAGGAGGCCCGAGATGTTCCAGGCACACGACGCGGGACTGCAGGCGGAGATCGACTACCGGCGCGAGCGGCTGACCGGGGCCCCCCGGTCCACCCTGACCGGATGGGAGCGGCCGCGGCGCAGCCGGCGCGGACGCCGTTTTACCGGCGGGCTGGGCAGGCACGCCACCCGGTGAGCCCGTCCGGAACGGCAGCGCCCGCACCGCCGGTGTCCACGGCCCGTCCGCCGAGGACACCGGCGGTTTCGTCGTCCTCCCGTGGGACCATCACACCTGTGCCGCGGTGGGGGAACGATCAGCCGCTGGTCGGCCGGATCGGCGAGCTGACCCGGCTGCGTGGAGCGCTCGCCGCCGCCGGCCGGGGTCAGCCCTCGGCGTGCCTGCTCGCCGGGGACGCCGGTGTCGGCAAGACCCGGCTGCTGGCCGAGCTCGCCGCGGGGGCCCGTGCCGACGGCGTCCGGGTCGCCGCCGGGCACTGCGTCGACTTCGGCGAGGGCGGCCTGCCCTACCTCGCGTTCAGCGAGATCCTGCGCGCGCTGGCCGCTGACACCGGCGAGGACCTGGCCCAGCGGTTCCCGGCGCTAGGCCCGCTGCTGGGCGGCGCGCCCCCGGGGCCGGACGGCGCGGCGACCAGGTCGCAGCAGCTGTACGTGTTCGACGCGGTCGCCGCCGTCCTGACCGACGTGACCGCGAAGTCGACCCTGCTGCTCGTGGTCGAGGACCTGCACTGGGCCGACCAGTCGACCCGGGACCTGCTGCGTTACCTGGTCAGCAGGCTGGACCGCCAGCGGCTGCTCGTCGTCGGCTCGTTCCGCTCCGACGACCTGCACCGGCGGCACCCGCTGCGGCCGCTGCTGGCCGAGCTGGCGCGGCTGCCGCACGTCGAGCGGATCCTGCTGCCGGCACTGCCCGAGGCCGACATGACCGAACTCGTCCGCCGCCTCGGCGCGGAGCTTGGTGCGCTGCCCGCCCCCGACCTCGAACGGATCGTCCAGCGGGCCGAGGGCAACGCCTTCTACGCCGAGCAGCTGCTGCAGGCCGTCGTCGACCAGGACGCCGCGAGCCTCCCGGGAGCGCTGGCCGACGTGCTGCTGGCCCGGCTGGAGCAGTTGCCCGGACCGGC
>JBBPYA010000076.1:0-14096 GCA_038200385.1 Mycobacteriales bacterium | reverse complement strand
GGCGCGGTGGTTCTTCTCCGAGGTCGTCCGCGGCGCGGAGAGGGTCCTGCGGGAGCGCGACTACGACCTGCTGCTGTACAACGTGGGCGATCCGGGCAGCCGCTACCGCCTGTTCGAGACGATGCCGCTGCGTCGCCGGGTGGACGCCGTGCTGGCGGTCGCGACGTCCTTCGACGACGCCGAGTGCGACCTGCTGGAGCGGCTCGCGGTGCCCATCGTCGTGGTCGGCGACCGGTCCAGCCGGGTCAGCGCCTGGGTCGGCATCGACGACGCCGGCAGCGCGGCGATGGCCGTGCGACACCTGGTACTGCTCGGCCACCGCGACATCGTGATGATCTCCGGCTGTGCCGACGACCCGATCGGGCGCAATACGACGCTGGCCCGCCAGGCCGGCTTCCGGCGCGGGATGGAGGAGGCCGGCCTGGCCGACGAGCCCGGGCAGATCGTCACCGAGCCGTGGGGGGTGGAGGGCGGGCGCCGGGCGATGGAACGGCTGCTGACCCGGCGACAGCTACCGACGGCAGTGTTCGCCGAGTCCGACGAGATGGCCTTCGGCGTCCTGCAGACCCTGCGCCAGGTAGGCCTGAACGCCCCCCGGGACGTGTCGTTGATCGGCTTCGACGACCACGAACACGCCCAGGCCAGCGACCTGACCACGATCGCCCAACCGGTACACGAGCAGGGCAGGATGGCGGCGGCACTGGTGCTCGACCTCGTCGGCGGCAAGACCGGGCCCGAGCCGACGTCCCTGGTGCTGCCGAGCAGGCTGGTCGTCCGGGGCACGACCGGCCCACCGCGCCCGGACGCCTGAGCCGGCGCGGGCCGGCGACCGGCCGGCTCCGGCAGGGACAGGGTGCCGGGCGACTAGCTCCCCGCGGGCGGGCGGTCCGGGTCCGCCGGTCGGTCGTGGGTCGAGGTCACCGAGGGTGGCGTACCGGTGTCGCCGGTCGGCTCGGGATCATCGAAGGAGGCCGGGATCCGGCGCAGGTGCTTACGCATCGAGCGCACCAGGAACACGATCGACAGGCCGAGCAGGACGACGATCAGCAGCCCGGTGGGGCCTGCCTCGGTGGACTCCGCGGCGGCCAGCAGGCCCAGCCCGGCCGCAAGTCCGGCCGCCGTCAGCACGCGTCGACCTTGGCCGTCACACCGGCGAACAGGTCGTCCTCGATGAGCCCCTCCCCCAGCGGTTGGACCAGCGAGCGGGCCAGCTCGTAGTCCTCGGTCGGCCAGGTGTCGCGCTGCAGTTCCAGCGGCGTGCTGAACCACCGGCCACTCGGGTCGACCTGGGTGGCGTGCGCGATGAGGGCCTGGTCCCTGATCTCGAAGTAGTCCGAGCACGGCACCCGCGTCGTGACCCGATCGGAGATGTCCCTGCTCTCGTCCCAGGTCTGCAGCCACTCGGCGAACGGCGAGTCCAGCTTGCGGGCCAGCAACGCGTCGTGGATGGCCACGAGTCGGGGCTTGGTGAACGTCATGTGGTAGTACAGCTTGAGCGGCTGCCACGGCTCGCCGGTGCCGGGGTAGCGGTCCGGATCCCCGGCTGCATCGAAGGCCTCGATCGAGATCTCGTGGGTCTTGATGTGGTCCGGGTGCGGGTAGCCGCCGCGCTCGTCGTACGTCGTGACGACGTGCGGTCGGAACTCGCGGATCAGCCGGACCAGTGGGGTCGCCGCCACGTCCAGCGGCTGCAGCGCGAAGCAGCCCTCGGGCAGCGGCGGCAGGGGGTCGCCCTCGGGAAGGCCCGAATCCACGAAGCCGAGCCACGCCTGCCGGACGCCGAGGATCTCCCGGGCCGCCTCCATCTCCGCAGCCCGGATGGCCGAGATGTTGGCCAACACGTCCGGACGATCCATCGCGGGGTTCAGGATCGAGCCGCGCTCGCCGCCGGTGCAGGTCACCACGAGCACGTCCACGCCCTCCCGGACGTAGCGCGCCATGGTGGCCGCGCCCTTGCTCGACTCGTCGTCGGGATGGGCATGGATCGCCATCAGTCGCCGCGGCGACTCCGTCGCTGGCGCCGTACCGGTCATGGCCGCTTGCCTCTCCGCCGCATCCGAGCCCGGCTGCGGGCTCAACTCTGTAAAGGATTGTCCCCGAAGCCGACATTCCCGGTCCGGGCGGCCACCTCCGCCGAGAATCCCTCCGGGCTCGGCGCTGGTGTTAGTTTCGACCGATGGCCCGGGGCGGGACGGCCCGGGCTTGTTCTGTTGAGGAAAGGGAGTCACCGGTGTCGACTACCGAGCACGAGGCCAGCACAGCCTGGCTGACCCAGGAGGCCTACGACCGCCTCCAGGCCGAACTCGAGCACCTGGTGGAGGCGCGCGCGGAGGTGGCTGCCGAGATCAACGCCCGCCGCGAGGAGGGCGACCTCAAGGAGAACGGCGGCTATCACGCGGCCAAGGAGGAGCAGGGCAAGCAGGAGGCCCGGATCCGGCACCTGCAGGACCTGCTCCGGGGTGCGCAGGTCGGCGATGCCCCGGCCGACGACGGTGTGGTCGAGGTCGGCAAGGTCATCTCGATCACCTACGACGACGGCGACACCGAGCAGTTCCTGCTGGGCTCGCGGGAGATCGGGGCGACCACCGACCTCACGGTGTACTCCCCCGATTCGGCCATGGGCACCGCCATCGCCGGGAAGAAGACCGGCGACAAGGTTACTTACAGCGCCCCCAGCGGAGCGCGGATCAGCGTCACCGTGGTGGCCGCGGAGCCGTTCACCGGCTGACGCGGGCGATCAGCCGCCGGCCAGCAACCGCTCGAGGAGTTGCCCCGTGCGGTAGGGGATGTGTGCCGACAGCGCGATCAGCGTCGACGTACGCACGATGTCGTCGTCGGCCACCATCGAGTCGATGACCCGCTGCAGGTCGGCGTTGGAGCGTGCCACCACCCGGACCATCAGATCGGCCTCCCCGGTCACGGTGTGCACCTCGATCACCTCTGGGATCGTGTGCAATCGGCCGGCGACCTCGCTGCCGCGGCCCTGCCGGATCTGCAGCATGGCGAACGCCGTCACCGTGTAGCCCAGCGCCTGCGGGTCCAGGTCCGGCCCGAAACCCCTGATCACTCCGCTGGCCAGCATCCGGTCCAGCCGCGCCTGCACGGTGCCACGGGCCACCCCGAGCCGCCGTGAGCACTCCAGCACGCCCAAGCGAGGCTCGGCGGCCAGCAGCAGCAGTAACCGGGCATCCACGTTGTCCACGTCACTGGCCTTCACCTCGGGAAGTCTAGACATATCGTCCAGTCAGAGTCGCACGGGTTGCACAAGCTGTAGCAGGGGACGAGGGTAGAGCAATGACCGAGACGTTCACCGAAACCACCGCAGGCGACCTCGACACCCTGGTCGGAGCCGTGGCGCACGACCCAACCGCCGATCCGTTCCCCGTCAAGGGCATGGACGCGATCGTCTTCGCCGTCGGCAACGCCAAGCAGGCCGCGCACTACTACTCCTCGGCCTTCGGGATGACCGTGGTGGCCTACTCCGGCCCCGAGAACGGCTCCCGGGACGTGGTGTCCTATGTGCTGCGCTCGGGCTCCGCGCGCTTCGTGCTGACCGGTGCGGTCACCGCCGGCACCGACCTCGGCCGGCACGTCGCCGAGCACGGGGACGGCGTAGTCGACCTCGCGCTGGAGGTACCCGACGTGGCGCGGGCGGTGGAGCACGCCCGCCGACAGGGCGCGACGGTGCTGGAGGAGCCGCGGGAGAGCACCGACGAGCACGGCACCGTCGTGCTGGCGGCGATCGCGACGTACGGGCAGACCCGGCACACCCTGGTCGACCGGTCCCGCTACGACGGGCCCTACCTACCCGGCTTCATGGCCGCCGAGCCGCTCGTCGTCCGGGCCGCCGACGCACCGAAGCGCTTCTTCCAGGCCGTCGACCACTGCGTCGGCAACGTCGAGCTTGGTCACATGGACGAGTGGGTCGCCTTCTACAACACGGTCATGGGCTTCACGAACATGAAGGAGTTCATCGGCGACGACATCGCCACCGAGTACTCCGCGCTGATGAGCAAGGTGGTCGCCAGCGGCAACCACCGGGTGAAGTTCCCGCTGAACGAGCCGGCCGTGGGCAAGCGCAAGTCCCAGATCGATGAGTACCTGGAGTTCTACGGCGGTCCCGGCGTCCAGCACATCGCGCTGGCCACCGGGGACATCGTGGCCTCGGTGCGCCACATGCGCGCCCAGGGCGTCCAGTTCCTGGACACCCCTGACTCCTACTACGACACCCTCGGTGAGTGGGTCGGGGACACCCGGGTACCGGTCGACACCCTGCACGAGCTGCGCATCCTGGCCGACCGCGACGAGGACGGCTACCTGCTGCAGATCTTCACCAAGCCGGTGCAGGACCGGCCGACGGTGTTCTTCGAGCTGATCGAGCGGCACGGCTCGTTGGGGTTCGGCAAGGGCAACTTCAAGGCACTCTTCGAGGCCATTGAGCGCGAGCAGGAGCGCCGCGGCAACCTCTGACGCCCGCGCCGCCCTGCCCGCAGCGGGCGGTCAGGCGGGTCGCTGGTAGCGGCGCACCGCCAGCGGCACGAAGATCAGCAGCAGCAGCGCGATGAAGAACAGCGAGTACACCACCGGGTGCTGCAGCGGCCAGGCGTCCGGCGCCGGGAACTGTGGACTGGTGTTGCCGAACAGCTGCCGGGCGGCCAGCGTGACCGACGACACCGGGTTCCAGTCCGCAATCACCCGCAACACGGTCGGGAAGCCGTCGGTGGGCACGAACGTGTTCGCGATGAACGTCAGCGGGAAGATCACGATGAACGAGGCGTTGTTCACGACCTCCGGGGTCTTCACCAGCAGCCCCACCAGCGCCATCAGCCACGACATCGCGTAGGCGAACAGCAACAGCAACACGTACCCGAGCAACGCGTCGAGCAGCGACGACCGGATCCGCCAGCCGACCAGCAGCCCGGTCAGCGACATGATCACGACCGTGAGCACGTTGATCAGCACATCGGACAGGGTCCGGCCGACCAGCACCGCGGACCGGCTCATCGGCAGGGACCGGAACCGGTCCATGATCCCCTTCTGCAGGTCCTCGGCCAGGCTCGCCCCGGATCGTCGCCCCGAAGATCACCGTCTGGACGAAGATCCCGGCCATCAGGAACTCCTTGTAGTCCACGCCCGGCACGCTGATCGCGCTGCCGAACACGTAGGCGAACAGCAGCACGAACATGATCGGCGACAGCGTGGAGAACACCAGCAGGTCCGGAACCCGCTTGACCTTGATGAGGTTCCGCTTCGTGACGACCGCGGCGTCCTGGACGGCCAGGGACACGCTCATGCCCGCACCGTCCTTCGGCCGGTGACCCGCTTCGCGGGGAGGGCACGAATCCTTTTGATTCGCTCGCTGCGCTCGCTCATCGAATGGGCTCCTTCTGCTTGATCATCGACGGGTTCGCGGTCTCGCCCGCACCCTCCTCGTCCCCCTGCGGGTTCGCGCTGCGTTCCTCGGCGGCGTGCCCGGTCAACGTCAGGAACACGTCGTCCAGGTCCGGGCGGCGCAGCCCGACGTCCAGGATGCTGACGTTCTGCTCGGACAGCCGGCCCAGCGCCTCGCGCAGCACGTCGGCGCCTCCGGTGACCGGCACCGTGATCCGCCGGGCCGCCTCATCGACCACCGGCGCCTCCACCCCGAGCGGCGCCAGCGCCTCCCGAGCCGCCTCGAGCTGGGCCGCGTCGGCGACGACTAGTTCCAGCCGCTCGCCCCCGACCTGCGCCTTGAGCTCGTCGGAGGTCCCGCGGGCGATCACCGCACCGTGGTCGATCACGGTGATCGCGTCGGCCAGCCGGTCTGCCTCGTCGAGGTACTGCGTGGTCAGCAGGATCGTGGTGCCCTCGTCGACGAGCGCCTCGATGAACTCCCACATCCCCAGCCGGCTGCGCGGGTCCAGCCCGGTCGTCGGCTCGTCCAGGAACAGCACCCTCGGGCGGGCGATCAGGCTGGCCGCGATGTCCAGCCGGCGGCGCATCCCGCCGGAGTACGTCTTCACCGGCCGGTCCCGCGCCGCCGTCAGGTCGAAGTGCTCCAGCAACTCATCGGCCCGGCTGCGGGTGTCCGCGCGGCTCATCCGGTACAGCCGGCCCACCATGTCCAGGTTCTCGAAGCCGGTGAGGTACTCGTCCACTGCGGCGTACTGACCGGTCAGCCCGATCGTGGACCGCACCGCGTTGGCGTCGCGCACCACGTCCAGGCCGAACACCTCCGCCCGACCGGCGTCCGCCCGCAGCAGGGTCGCCAGGATCCGCACGACGGTGGTCTTGCCGGCACCGTTCGGGCCGAGCAGGCCGAGGATGGTGCCTTCGGGCACCTCGAAGTCGACGCCGGCCAGGGCCACCGTCTCCCCGTAGCGCTTCTGCAAGCCGTCGACCCGTACGGCCTCCGCCATGAACCCCACCATCCGTCGTTGTGAGTTGGGACGGTCCAGATGACCTGCCCACGTCCCCAAACTAATCGCCGGGCGCGACAGTTTTTCGGTGCGCTTACCCGGCAGCGATGGACGGTCAGACCTTGCGGGACACCCAGGCGCCGCTCAGGCTGCACTTCGACCTGGCCGGGGCCGACCTCGACGACGAGCAGCGGGGCACCCTGCTGAGGCTGACCGAGCGCTACTGCGTGGTCCTGCAAACGCTGCGCACCGCGCCGCCCACCACCGCCACGATCAGCTGAACTCGACGCGGTAGCCGGCCTCCCGGAGCCGGCCGAGGACGAGTTCGTAGTGCTCGGCGCCCCGGGTCTCCACCGAGATGGCGATGTCCACCTCGCCGAGGTGCAACTGGGTCCCGGTCCGGGAGTGCTCGACGTCGAGGACGTTCGCGCCGACGTCGGCCAGCAGGGCGAGGACAGCCGCCAGCGACCCCGGCAGGTCCGGGACACGCACCCGCAGCGACAGGTAGCGCCCGGCCGCGACCAGCCCGTACTGCATCACCCGCAGCAGGAGCAGCGGGTCGATGTTCCCGCCGGACAGCACCGCCACCAGTGGACCTTCGAAGCGGTCGGGCTCCTCCATGATGGCCGCCACGGCGGCCGCACCGGCCGGCTCCACGACCAGCTTGGCGCGTTCCAGGCAGAGCAGGAGCGCCCGGCTCAACGCCTCCTCGGACACCGTGACGACGTCGTCGACGAGGTGCCGGACGTGCTCGAACGTCACCGGTCCCGGGGCGGGTACGGCGATCCCGTCGGCCATCGTCGTCATCGTCGACAGCACCACGGGGTGACCCGCCCGCAGTGACGCCGGCAGCGCGGCCGCGCCCTCGGCCTGCACGGCCACCACCCGGATGCTGGGGTCGATCCCCTTCACCGCCGCGCCCACGCCCGAGACCAGGCCACCGCCGCCGGTGCAGACGAGCACGGTGCGGACCTGCGGGCGCTGTTCCAGCAGTTCCAGGCCCACCGTGCCCTGCCCGGCGATGATGTCGCGGTGGTCGAAGGGGTGGATGAAGACCGCGCCGGTGCGCTCGGAGTGCTCCTGCGCGACGATCAGGGCGTCGCCGAGCGTGTCCCCGACCAGGTGGACGGTGGCGCCGTACGCCGCGGTCGCCGCCACCTTCGGCAGCGGGGCCCTCGTGGGCATGAAGACCGTCGAGGTAGTTCCGAGCATGTGTGCGGCCAGGGCGACGCCCTGCGCGTGGTTGCCGGCGCTGGCGGCCACCACCCCCCGGGCGCGTTCGGCCGGGCTCAGCCGGCTGATCCGGACGTAGGCGCCGCGGATCTTGAACGAACCGGTCCGCTGCAGGTTCTCGCACTTGAGATGGACCGGGCTGCCGGTGCGTTGCGCCAGCACCCGGCAGTCCTCGACCGGGGTGTAACGGACGATGCCCTCGAGCGCGGCCCGCGCCGCCCTGACCTCCTCGATGTCGACCAGCGGCGGGAGGCCGGGATGCTCCATGCCGGGCATCTTGCCATCGGCCACGGTCTCAGTCGGCGTGCCAGTACCGCTCGCCCTGCAGGACCAGCGCTGCGGCGCCGACCAGGCCGGCCCGCTGTCCGAGCGCGGCCGGGACGACCCGCGGCTCGCGGGCGTAGTGGACTCCGGCATGCTCGGCGTACGCCGCGGCCAGCGGCCCGAACAGCAGGTCACCGGCCTGCGCCAGCCCGCCTCCGATGCACACCAGCTCCAGGTCGAGCAGCGCCACCGTGGAGGCCAGCGCGAGTCCGACCGCCCGCCCGGCGCGGGTCAGGGCGGCCAACGCGATCTCGTTGCCGGCCCGCGCGGACACCGTGACCGCGGCCGCGGTGGGCTCGCCGTCGTCCCAGCCGTGCTGCACCGCCCACGCCGCCACCGCCGGGCCGCGGGCGACCGCCTCCAGGCAGCCCCGCCCCCCGCAGCGGCAGGCCGGACCGTCCGGTTCGACGACGACGTGTCCGATGTGCCCGCCGTTGCCGGTCGCGCCGTCGTGCAGCTGCTCGCCCAGGATCAGCCCGCCGCCGACCCCGGTCGACACGACCATGCCGAGCATGTTGCGCCGCCCCACGCCGGCCCCGCGCCAGTGCTCGGCGATCGCGACGCAGATCGCGTCGTTGTGCAGCCGGACCGGTACGCCGAAACGCTCTCGCAGGCGGGCCCGCAGCGGGAACCCCCGCCAGCCGGTCATCGTCAGCGGCGAGACCGCACCGGCCGGCCACTCCATCGGCCCCCCGCAGCCGACACCGATCGCCTGGACCGGCGGCCGGCCGGCCGCGTCGAGCGACCGCTCCAGGCCGGCGACGAGCGCGGCCCAGATGGCCTCGCCGTCCCCGTCCGGCGGGGTCGGGGTGCGCTGCTCGCCGACCAGCTCGCCACTGCGATCGACCAGCCCGGTCGCCAGCTTCGTGCCACCGACATCGACGACGAGCACCTGGTCCGGCTGCATGACGGCATTCTGGCCTCTGCGGCGACGCAGGAGCAGTGCAGGGCTGCCGGGCCCGTCGTACCGTCGACGAGTGACGACTCCCGAGCCGGCTGGACCGCCGAGCCCCCCGCCGGACCTGCCCACCACCCTCGGCGCGCTGCGCGCCACCGGTCACGTCCACCGCCCGGTCAAGGCCGAGATCCGGGCGAACCTGCTCGGCCGGCTGAGCGCCGGTGAGCCCTCGCTGCCGGGCATCGTCGGTTTCGACGACACGGTGGTACCCGAGGTGGAGCGCGCCCTGCTCGCCGGACACGACCTGGTGCTGCTCGGCGAGCGCGGGCAGGGCAAGACCCGGCTGATCCGGACCCTGCTCGGCCTGCTCGACGAGTGGACGCCGGTGCTGGCCGGCAGCGAGCTCAACGAACACCCGTACCACCCGATCTCGGTGTGGGGACGCCGCCAGATCGCCGAGCACGGCGAGTCCGCGCCGGTGGGCTGGCTGCACCGCAGCGACCGGTACGGCGAGAAGCTGGCCACCCCGGACACCAGCGTCGGGGACCTGATCGGCGACGTGGACCCGATCAAGGTCGCCGAGGGCCGAACGCTCGGCGACCCGGAGACCGTGCACTACGGCCTGGTCCCCCGCACCAACCGCGGCATCTTCAGCATCAACGAGCTGCCCGACCTCGCCGAGCGGATCCAGGTATCGCTACTCAACGTGCTGGAGGAGCGAGACATCCAGATCCGCGGTTACCGGCTGCGGCTGCCGCTGGACCTGCTGCTGGTGGCCAGCGCCAACCCCGAGGACTACACCAACCGCGGGCGGATCGTGACCCCGTTGAAGGACCGGTTCGGGACCGAGGTGCGCACCCACTACCCGCTGGATCTGGCCGACGAGCTGCGGCTGCTGCGGCAGGAGGCGCAGACCTCGTGGGGCGACGCGGGCGGCCACGAGCAGCCGCTGGTCCCCGACCACCTCGTCGAGATCCTCGGCCGCTACACCCGGCTGGTACGGGAGTCCCAGCACGTCGACCAACGCTCCGGGGTGAGCGCGCGGTTCGCGATCGCGGCCCTGGAGACCACCGCCGCCTCGGCGGTCCGCCGGGCGGCGGTGACCGGCGAGCAGCGGGCGGCCGCGCGGGTCTGCGACCTGCCGGCCGTCGTGGCGGCCAGCCGCGGCAAGGTCGAGTTCGCCGATTCCGGGGCCGACTCCGATGACGACCGCGAGTCCGAGATCCTTGCGCATCTGCTCCGGCGGGCCACGAACGAGACGTTCCGGGCCCGGCTCGGGGGCTTCGACCTGTCCGGCCTGCAGGAGCACTTCGAGACCGGCGAGGTCGTCGAGTCCGGCGACCTGGTGCCGGCCGAGCGCCTGCTCGCGCAGGTGGGGCGGGTCCCGAAGCTGGCCCAGCTGCTCGGGCGGCTCGGCGTACCCGAGGGCGAGGAGTCCCCTCAGCAGGCCGCGGCCGCGGTCGAGCTGGCCCTGGAAGGCCTGCACCTGACCCGCCGGCTGGCCAAGGACAGCCAGGGCGGCCGGACGATCTACGGTCGCTGAGATGACCGGACGGACATACCGCTACGGCAAGTGGTCCGGTGGGCCGGACCCGCTGGCCGAGCCCTACGACGTGGCCGGCGCCCTGGACGAGCTCGGCGACGCGGTGCTGTCCGGTGACGGCCCCGGCGAGGCACTGCGCGAGCTGCTCCGGCGGGGGACGCAGGGGATGCGTGGCCTGGACGAGCTGCGCCGGCAGGTCCGGGAGCGGCTGCGAGCGACCCGGCGGCGCGGTCGGATGGACGGGACGCTCGAGCAGGTCAGGGAGCTGCTGGACCGGGCGCTGGTCGCCGAGCGCCGGGAGCTGTTCCCCGATCCGGACGACTCCGCGCGGCTGGCCGAGGCGATGCTGGACTCCCTGCCCGAGGACACCGCCGGGTCGGTGCGCGCCCTGAAGGACTATTCCTGGCGTAGCGCCGAGGGGCAGGCGGCGTACGAGGAGATCGAGCAGCTGCTCCGCCAGGAGGTACTCGACAGCTCCTTCCAGGACATCAAGCAGGCACTCGGCGGGATGACCGAGCAGGACGTCGGCGCCCTGCGCGAGATGGTCCGCGACCTCGGCGACCTGATCGAGGCGCACAACCGCGGCGAGGACACCGAGCAGCAGCTCAGCGACTTCCTGGACCGGCACGGGCAGTTCTTCCCGGACCGGCCCTCGACGGTGGCCGAGCTGCTGGACTCGCTGGCCCGCCGGGCGGCCGCCCAGCAACGGCTGCTGAACAGCCTCACCGACGAGCAGCGGCAGGAACTGGGCGGCCTGATGGCAGGGGCGCTGGGCGACATGGGGTTGGCCGCGGAGATGGCACGGCTGCAGGGGCTGCTGCAGCAGGCCCGCCCGGACCTGCCCTGGGACGCCCGCGGGGGCACCCAGGGCCGGACCCCACTCGGGCTCGGGGACGCCACTTCGGCCCTGGCCGAGCTGGCCGACCTGGAGGCGCTGGCCGGTCAGCTGGACCAGGGCTACCCGGGCGCGTCCCTGGCCGACGTGGACCAGGAGCTGCTCGCCGACGCGCTCGGGCGTGACGCCGGCGAGGAGCTGGCCGGGCTGCGCGAGCTGGAACGCGAGCTGGAACGCCAGGGCTGGCTCGGGCGCGACCACGGCACGTTGACGCTGACGCCCAAGGCCGTCCGGCGGCTGGGGGCCACCGCGTTGCGGCGGGTCTTCGCCCGCCTGCAGTCCACCGGCCGGGGCGGCCACGACGTCCGGGACGCGGGTGCGGCCGGCGAGCCGACCGGGGCGTCCCGGGACTGGCGCTACGGCGACGAGCAACCTCTCGACGTCGCCGGCACGGTTCGCAACGCCGTGCTGCGCGGCGGCGGCGGGCGGCCCTCGCCGGGTGCCCCCACCCGCAGTCCCGCCGTACGCCTGCACGTCGACGACTTCGCGGTCGTGGAGACCGAACGCCGGACCAGCGCCGCCGTTGCGCTGCTCGTCGACCTGTCCTACTCGATGGCGTTGCGGGGCACGTGGGGTGCGGCGAAGTCCACCGCGATGGCCCTGCACACCCTGGTCACGACGCGGTACCCGCAGGACGCCATCGAGATCATCGGCTTCTCCAGCAGCGCGCGAGTGCTGTCCGGCGCCGAACTCGCCGAACTGTCCTGGGACACCCTGAAGGGGACGAACCTCCAGCACGGGCTCATGCTGGCCCGCCGGCACCTGGCCCGTCATCCGGACGCCGAGCCGGTGATCATGGTGGTGACCGACGGCGAGCCGACCGCCCATCTCGACGCGAACGGTCGGCCTCAGTTCTACTGGCCGCCGCTGCCGGAGACCCTGGCCCGCACCCTGGCCGAGGTGGACCGGTGCACCCGCAGCGGGGCGACGATCAACGTCTTCCTGCTCGACGAGGAGCCGGCCCTGGTCTCCTTCGTCGAGGAGCTGGCTCGGCGCAACGGCGGCCGGATCCTGACCCCGCGACCGGACCGGCTCGGGGAGTACGTCGTCAGCGACTACCTGCGGGCCAGGCGGGGCCGGCGCCCGCGCTCGGCGTAGGTTCGGGTCATGACCGGGACGGGGACGCGGGTGCAGGCGGTGGCGGCGGAGGCGACGTACGCCCTGCGCCAGCGCGTGCTGCGCCCCCGCCTCAGCCTGGCCGAGATGGCGATGCCCGGTGACGAGGACCCGGCGACGGTGTACCTCGCGATCCAGGACGACGGGCAGGTCGTCTGCACGCTGCGCCTGCAGCCGGTGCCGTGCCCCTGGACGGAGGGCGCGGATGCGGCCTGGCAGCTGCGCGGGATGGCCACCGCGCCGGATTACCGCGGTCGGGGACTCGGTTCCGAACTCGTCACGGCCGCCGTGGACCGCGTCGCCGAGCACGGCGGGAACCTGTTGTGGTGCAAGGCCCGGGTCCCCGCCCAGAAGTTCTACAACAAGGCCGGCTTCGTCGCTGTGACGACCCCGTGGGAGGAGCCGGGGCACGGCCCCCACATCGGCATGCTGCGCCGGGCGTCGCCGTGAAGGCCCGGTACCGCGTCTGGCCCGCCGCGGCCGTCGCCGGTGCGGCGCTCGCCGCGGCAGCCGTCGTCGGCGTCGCCGGTGCCGACCAGTTCCGGCCCGGGCAGTGTGCCGCCGGCACCGACTGGGTGGCGGTGGGGGCGCTGGCCCCGTCGGCAGTCGCCGACGGCGTCCAGGTCGTGGACTACCGGCAGGAGTTCCGGACCCTGCTGAGGACCTGCCTCGACCTGAGCACGGTCTCCCCCGTCGACGCCGACCCACGCAGCTAACCCGCTGCCGTGCCGCCCGCCGACGGTGGTCGAGCCGGTACCTGGCCGGAGCGGGCGCTATCCGGTGAGCCGGTCCCGGGTGCCGGCGCACCGGGCTGGCGGCAGGATGTCTGCGTGGCGTCGTACACGGTCAACAAGGCAGCGGTGGCGCGGGCGACGGAGCTGATCCGCAGCCGGCAGTACGTCCTGGACAGCGACTGGGGTGACGCCCAGCCCGGTACGAACGACGAGAACGACTTCCTGGACCGGCATTCCTGGGACGAGTTCGCCGGGTGGCATCTCGGGCTCGTCGACGGCGCCACGGAGGAGACCAAGTCCCGGTACGGCTTCGTGTTCGGCGACTTCCGACGGGTTCACCGCAGCGGTCTGCTCGCCTGCCAGTACCGGGCCGCGGAGTGGCGGCACGCCTCCGTCGAGACCGCGGCCCACGACCTGCTGCGGCTGCTGGACGAGACGAGCGGCTGATCCCGGACAGGTCCCCCCATCACGGTATGCCGCGCGCAAGGATGACCGGATGGATCTGAACCTCGCCGGTACCGGGATCTGGCTAGCGGTCGGGGTTTTCGTGGCGGCCGTGCTCGGCGCCGTACTGGTGCGTCGGCTGCTGATCCACGTCGTCGACCGCGGGGATACCGACCGCGGCACCGGGCGGCTGGCCGGCCGGTTCCTCAGCGTGCTCATCATCGTGTTCGGCCTGATCTACGCGCTGGGCCTCCTGGGCGTGACCATCGGGCCGCTCGTCGGTGCGCTCGGCGTCGGCGGGATCGCACTGGCCTTCGCCGTGCAGGACATCCTGCAGAACTTCGTCGCGGGTTGGACGAGGCCGGCATCGTCATCCCGTTCCCCCAGCGCACCCTGTGGTTCGGTCCCGGCCGGACCACTCTCGGGGTCAGCCAGGTTGCCGCCGGCGAGCAGCCGTAGCGGTCCGCAGCATTGGTCAGCCGAGCGCTTGGACCAGATCGGCCAACAGGTC
>JBBPYA010000075.1:0-3333 GCA_038200385.1 Mycobacteriales bacterium | reverse complement strand
CTGGCCGGCGGGGTCCGTGCCGGGCACGAGCTCAAGTTCTGGACCCCGGGCGGCTCGTCCACGCCGTACTTCACCCCCGAGCACCTCGACGTCCCGCTGGACTTCGACCAGGTGGCCGCGGCCGGCTCCCTGCTGGGAACTACCGCCCTGATGATCTTCGACGAGACCGACTGCATCGTGCGGGCCACCCTGCGCTTCACGAAGTTCTACGCCCACGAGTCGTGCGGCAAGTGCACGCCGTGCCGCGAGGGCACCTACTGGATGGTGCAGATCCTGCAGCGGCTGGTGGACGGCGCCGGTACGGCGGAGGACATCGAGACCCTCCTCGACACCTGCGACAACATCCTGGGCCGGGCGTTCTGCGCCTTCGGGGACGGCGCTACCAGCCCGATCACGTCGTCTATCCAGCACTTCCGGGAGGACTACATCGCCCTGTTGCCTGAGGTGGAGAAGGCCAAGCTCAGTGTCGGGGTCGGCGCATGACGGCCGGCATTCAGGAGACCGCGCCGGCCCAGCCCGCCATGGAGACCGTCACGCTGACCGTGGACGGCTTCGAGGTGACCGTGCCCAAGGGCACCCTGATCATCCGGGCCGCCGAGCAGCTGGGCATCCAGATCCCGCGGTTCTGCGACCACCCGCTGCTGGAGCCGGTCGGGGCCTGCCGGCAGTGCATCGTGGAGGTGGAGGGCCAGCGCAAGCCGGTGGCCTCGTGCACCGTGGCGGTCGCCGACGGCATGGCGGTCAAGACGCAGCTGACCAGCCACGTCGCGGACAAGGCGCAGCAGGGCACGATGGAGCTGCTGCTCATCAACCACCCGCTGGACTGCCCGATCTGCGACAAGGGCGGCGAGTGCCCGCTGCAGAACCAGGCGATGTCCAGCGGCCGCGCGGACTCCCGCTTCCACGACGTCAAGCGCACCTACCCCAAGCCGCTGGCGATCTCCTCCCAGGTGCTGCTGGACCGGGAACGCTGCGTGCTGTGCGCGCGGTGCACCCGGTTCTCCCAGCAGATCGCCGGCGATCCGTTCATCGAGCTGTTCGAGCGGGGCGCACTGGAGCAGGTCGCGGTCTACGAGGACGAACCGTTCGAGAGCTACTTCTCCGGCAACACCGTGCAGATCTGCCCGGTGGGCGCGCTGACCGGTGCGGCGTACCGGTTCCGCGCCCGCCCGTTCGACCTGATGTCCACCCCGTCGGTGTGCGAGCACTGCGCCTCCGGCTGCGCGCAGCGCACCGACTGGCGGCGCGGCAAGGTGATGCGCCGGCTGGCCGGTGAGGATCCCGCGGTCAACGAGGAGTGGAACTGCGACAAGGGCCGCTGGGCGTTCACCTACGCCACGCAGACCGACCGGATCCTGGCGCCCCTCGTCCGCGACGAGCGCAGCGGCGAACTCGTCGAGACCTCGTGGCCGGAAGCCCTGGAGCGCGCCGCCGACGGTCTGCAGGTGGCCCGGGACAACGGCGGGGTCGGAGTACTGCCCGGCGGCCGGCTCACCGTCGAAGACGCCTACGCCTACGCCAAGTTCGCCCGCGTCGCGCTGGGGACGAACGACGTGGACATGCGGGCCAGGGCGCACTCCGCCGAGGAGGCGGACTTCCTCGCCCGGTGCGTTGCCGGTCGGGGCGGGACGGTCACCTACGCCGACCTGGACGCGGCTCCGGCCGTGCTGCTGATCGCCTTCGAGCCGGAGGAGGAGTCGCCGATCGTCTTCCTCCGGCTGCGCAAGGCGCGTCGTCGGGGCGGGCTGCAGGTGTTCAGCATCGCGCCGTTCGCCAGCCGGGGCACGGCCAAGCTGGAGGGTACGGTGCTCCTCACCCCGCCGGGCTCGGAGGGGCGGGTGCTCGGGGCGCTCGCGGACGGGACCGCGGGCGGTCCCGGCGCGGCCGCCGCGGAGGCGCTCCGGCAACCCGGCGCGGTGATCCTGGTGGGGGAGCGGGCCGCGGAACTGGCCGGCGGGTACCGGCTGGCCGAGGAGCTGGCCTGGGTGACCGGGGCCCGGCTGGCGTGGGTGCCGCGCCGGGCCGGAGAGCGCGGCGCCGTCGAGGCCGGACTCGTCCCGGGCCTGCTCCCGGGCGGACGGCGCAGTTCCGATGCCGGGGGCCGGGCGGAGCTGGCGGCGCGCTGGGGCGAGTTGCCTGAGGGCGACGGGCGCGACACGACCGCGATCCTGGCCGCCGCGCACGACGGCTCACTCGACGGGCTGCTCGTCGGCGGAGTGGACCCGGCCGACCTGCCCGATCCGCAGGCCGCCCTCGCCGCGCTGGACGCCGCCGGCTTCGTGGTCAGCCTGGAGCTACGGCACTCCGCGGTGACCAACCGGGCCGACGTCGTGCTGCCGGTCGCCCCCGCCGTACAGAAGTCCGGCAGCTACCTGAACTGGGAGGGCCGCCGCCGTCCGTTCGCCGAGACGCTGCGGGGAACCGGCGCTCTCAGCGACGCGCGGGTGCTGTCCGGCCTGGCTGACGAGATGGACGTCGACCTGACCTACGACGACATGTCCGACGTCCTCGCCGCCGCACCCGATCGCGCCGGCTCGACCGGTGCGATGCCCCCGGGGCCGCCGCCGATGTCGACGGCAGCCGTCGCCGCGCAGCGCGGGCAGGCGGTGCTCGCGAGCTGGCGGATGCTGCTGGACGAGGGGTCGTTGCAGGAGGGCGAACCGCACCTGGCCGGGACCGCCCGCCGTCCGGTGGCGCGGATCTCGCCGGCCACCGCGGCCGAACTCGGCCTCGTCGACGGGCAGCCGGTGACGGTGACGGGCAGGACCGGTGCGATCACCCTGCCGCTGGTCGCTACCGTGATGCCCGACCGGGTGGTGTGGGTTCCCATGCGCTCGGCCGGGTCCGCCGTGCGCGCCGGACTCGGCAGCGCGCCAGGACAGCTCGTCACCATCGCCGCAGCAGGCCCGACCACAGCGATAGCGGGGAGGTGAGCGATGCCTACGCTGGCTGACTTCGGCCTGGACGTGTGGTGGATCGTCCTGATCAAGGTCGTCGCGATCTTCGCGTTGCTCGTCGTGATGACGCTGTTCACGATCTGGCTGGAACGCCGCGTCGTGGGCCGCATGCAGCAGCGGATCGGTCCGAACCGGGTGGGCCCCCAGGGCCTGCTGCAGAGCCTGGCCGACGGGCTCAAGCTCGCTTTCAAAGAGGACATCATGCCGGCCCTCGCCGACAAGCCGGTCTACTTCCTGGCTCCGATCATCGCCGCGATCCCGGCGTTCCTCGCGTTCTCGGTGATTCCGCTCGGGCCCCTGGTCAGCATCTTCGGCCAGCGGACACCGCTGCAGCTCACCGACGTACCGGTCGGTGTCCTGATCGTGCTGGCCTGCT
>JBBPYA010000074.1:0-3237 GCA_038200385.1 Mycobacteriales bacterium | reverse complement strand
TGAAAAAACCCCTCGTGCCGGGGCACGGAGGGGTCAGCGCGGTCGGTCCGGGGGACCGATCGCGCTAGCAGAGTACGAGGACGCTGGGACGCACGACCTCAGCGTGACTCATCCGGGCCGCCCGCGTCAATTCCGGCCGGCGGCCGACGTACGCATTGTGGCTGACGCCACCGAGACCCTGCCGGACGGCCGCACCCTGCGCCGCGTCGCGGCGCAGTCCGCCGCCGAGCCGAACCGGGCCGCGACCGTGGTCCTCGACGAGGACGGCGAGCCGCAGAACCTCGCCGAGGTGGAGGCCAGGATCGGCCGGCGGCTCTTCCTCCCCGCGCGCGGGCCCGCAGTGGCAGCGCCGGCGCGTACGCCGGTCACGATCGACCCCCCGTTCTACGACCTCGAACTGCCCGACTGCGCCCACCTCGAGGAACGCATCACCGTCACCGTCCCGGTGTCCGGCGCGACCCCCAGGGCCGACGTCTACCTGCTGTCGGACACCAAGGGCAGCATGTCCTCGGTCATCGACGCCGTGAAGGCCGGCGCCGCGGCCATCGTGAGCAATCCCGCGCTGGCCGGCTTCGACGTCGCGTACGGCGTCGGCAACTACCGGGACTTCCCGGTCGGCACCGGCAATAACTCCTACGCCTTCCAGCACCAGCTCGCCCCGACGGCGGACACCACGATGGTGAGCGCGGCAATCGCGACCTGGGACGCCAGTGACGGTGAGGGCGGCGACGGTTCTGAGGGCCAGCTCTCGGCGCTGCAGCGGATCGCGCTCGACCCGGCGACGGGCTGGCGGCCGGATGCCCGGCGGATCGTCGTGTGGTTCGGCGACGCGCCGGGACACGATCCGATCTGCGCGGCGATCTCCGGGGAACCGGCCGACATCACCGAGGCCACCGCCACCACCGCCCTGGTGGGCGCCGACATCACCGTGGTCGCGGTCAGCACCACCACCGGGTTCGCCACCGCCCTCGACGACGACCCTGCCGCGGACGCCGGAGACTACGGCGTCTGCACGATCGGCGGGACCGTCGGACAGGCGACGCGGATCACGGCCGCCACCGGGGGCAGCCACACGACCGGCGTCGACGCCACCACGATCGTCGCCACCCTCGCCACGCTCATCGCCGCCGCGGTGACCAGCACCGGGAACGTCAGCCTGGTCCCGAGCGTGTCCAACGCCGGCTTCGTGACCAGCCTGACGCCGCCCGGCGGCTACGGGCCGCTGCCCGGCGACGTCGAGCACCAGCTCCCGTTCGACGTGATGTGGGACGGATCGGTGCAGTGCGCGGACGAGCCGCAGGTGTTCAACGGCACGCTGGACGTGGTGGCGGACGGCGTCGTCGTGGCTGCCAAGACCGTGCGGATCACCGTGCCGCCGTGTCGCTACCACCACGTCGTCGAGATGCTGTGCGGCGTGCAGCGCCCGACCGACAAGGAAGAGTGCACGACGGTCGTCCCGGGCCGCTACGCGACCGCGGTGACGATCTACAACCCCGGGCCCTGCCCGGCCACGATCGAGAAGCGGTTCGCACCGGTGCTGCTCAACGGCGAGCCGATCGGCCGTGAGCCACGCACCGTGCCGGTCAAGCCGTTCGCGAAGATCGAGCTGCAGCCGGGCGAGGCGACGATGGACGACTGCTGTTCCCTGGAGGAGGCGGTGCGCCTGGATCACGGCGCGGCGAGCCTCGGGGTTCTCGACCTGGTCAGCAACCGCGCCCTGGTCGTGACCGGCGTCTACACCTCCGCCGGCCTCAGCGATCCCAGCGCCGGCAGCACCTGCGTCCACACCCGCACCGTGGACCCGCGGCGGAGCTGATCAGCCGGTCAGCTGGTCAGCCGCAGACCGCGCCCTGCGCGGCCGATCCCACCAGCCGGGCGTACTTGCCGAGGACGCCGCTGTCGTAGCGGGGCGGCAGGGGCTTCCAGCCGTCCCGGCGACGGTCCAGCTCATCGGCGTCGACGAGCAGGTCGAGGGTGCGGGCGGCCAGGTCGAGCCGGATCCGGTCCCCCTCCTGCGCCAGCGCGATCGGCCCGCCGACGGTGGCCTCGGGGGCGACGTGACCCACGCACAGCCCCGTCGTCCCGCCGGAGAAGCGCCCGTCGGTCAGCAGCAGCACGTCCTTGCCCAGTCCGGCGCCCTTGATCGCTCCGGTCACTGCGAGCATCTCCCGCATGCCGGGGCCGCCGCGCGGCCCCTCGTACCGGATCACCAGGACGTCCCCCGCGGTCAGGTTTCCCGCCGTCACCGCGTCCATGGCGCCCTGCTCGCCGTCGAAGATCCGGGCGGTGCCCTCGAATACCTCGGCGTCGAAACCGGCGGCCTTGACCACCGCGCCCTCCGGGGCCAGCGAACCGCGCAGGATGACCAGGCCGCCGGTGGCGTGGATCGGGTCGCTCAGGGCCCGGATGATGGCCCCGTCCGGATCGGGCGGGGCGATGTCGTGGAGGTTCTCGGCGACGGTCCGACCGGTGACAGTCAGCGCGTCACCGTGCAGCAGGCCGGCCCCCAGCAGTGCCTTCATCACGACCGGGACACCGCCGATGCGGTCCACATCGGCCATCACGTACCGACCGAACGGCTTGACGTCGGCCAGGTGCGGGGTGCGGTCGCCGATCCGGTTGAAGTCGTCGAGGGACAGCTCGACCCGCGCCTCGGTCGCCATCGCGAGCAGGTGCAGCACGGCGTTCGTCGAGCCGCCGAGTGCCATCACGACGGTGATCGCGTTCTCGAACGCGTCGCGGGTCATGATCTGGCGGGCGGTGATGCCCTGCTCGATGAGCCGCACCACGGCCTCACCGGAGCGGGCGGCGATGTCGTCGCGTCGCCGATCGATCGCAGGCGGAGCGGCGCTGCCAGGCAACGCCATGCCGATGGCCTCGGCCGCCGCGGCCATCGTGTTGGCGGTGTACATGCCGCCGCAGGCGCCCTCCCCCGGGCAGGTGGCCCGCTCGATGGCGTCCAGCCGGTCCCGGGTGATCAGCCCCCGGGCGCAGGCGCCGACGCCTTCGAACACGTCGATGATCGTCAGGTCCTGGTCGTCCAGCCGACCCGGCAGCGTCGTCCCGGCGTAGACGAACACCGAGGCCAGGTCCAGCCGGGCCGCGGCCATCAGCATCCCGGGCAGCGACTTGTCGCAGCCGGCGAGCAGCACCGACCCGTCCAGCCGCTCGGCGAACATCACCGTCTCCACCGAGTCGGCGATCACCTCCCGGCTGACCAGCGAGGCGCGCATCCCC
>JBBPYA010000073.1:0-24545 GCA_038200385.1 Mycobacteriales bacterium | reverse complement strand
CCGGAGATGACCACCGCGTCGAACAGCTCCGCCCAGCCCTCCCGCGGGTAGTCGAAACCCCACGAGTTCGACAGCAACCCGGTCCGCAGGCCGTACCCGCGGGCCCGGCGTACGACGTCGAGCATCGCCGGCTCCGCGGTGAATCCGCCGAACATCCGGGCCAGCAGCCCGTCGGCCTCCGGCACGGTGCCGTCCGCGCGCCGCAGCTCGGCGGCGAACAGCGGCTGGAAGTCGGCCGGGCTCATCCGTCCGGTCTCCAGGTCGTGGCCGATGTTGACCGTGGCGTCCGCGCCGAACCAGCTGCGCATCAGGTCCCGGAACCGCTCCGGGTCGATCCGGTCCGCGGCCAGCCACGGGGTGACGGTGCTGCCCAGCGGGGCGGTCAGCACGCCGCCGTAGTCCACGATCAGTGCGCTGGGGGTCACGTCGGGCGAGCCTACGGGGAGGTCCGCGGTGATTGGCCGTGCCGGCTCGGTCGCCCCCGCCCGGACGGGGCAGGCACGCCGGCCAGTTGTGCTGCCAGGGCTCGCAGGGCCAGCCGCAGCGGGCTCCTCGGCGCCACCTCGGCCAGGGTCCGGCCGGCGGCGAGCGCCGCATCGGCGCCGGCGACATCCTGTGGGAGGTAGGCCAGCGCCTCCACGTTGGCGAAGCGGGACAGCGCCGCGGCGATCTCCTTGCGCGGGTCCCCGGGTACGACGTGGCGACGGAGCCGGTTCACGACGACCTGCGGGCGCACCTCGGGCAGCCGCTCCCGCAGGTCGGCCAGCGCGCGCACGGTCCGCTGCAGGGAGACCGGATCGGCGCCACTGAGGCACAACACGGAGTCGGCCATCGCCAACGTGGTCAGGGTCGCGGCGTTGCGGCGTGGGGCGAGCGTGTCGTAGGACAGCTCCTCGTCCTGCTCCACGCAGAAGGCCAGGTCGACCACGATGAGCGCGGCCAGCTCCCGGCCGACCTCGAGCACCGTCTCCAGCGAGGACGGCCGCAGCTCCGGCCAGCGGTCGGCGCGGGCGATCCCGGTGAGCACCCGCAGCTTGGGGGTGACGGCCCAGGCGCTGCGGCCCAGCGCGGCTGCGTCGAGGACACCGTTGCCGGCCTGCCGCGCGGCCACGGCGAGCCCGGCGGACTCGTCGAGCAAACCCAGGACCTGGCCGATCACCGCGCCATACACGTCGGCGTCGACGAGCAGGGTGGAGATCCCCAGCCGGGCAGCCTCATCGGCGACTCCCACCGCGACCGTGGTGCGCCCTGGCGCTCCGGTCGGCCCCCACACCGCGAGCAGCCGGCCGCGGCCGAGCCCGGGCCGGCCGGCAAGGTCGGAGGCGGCCAGCGCCGGACCGGCAGGATCGGCATCGGCATCGACATCGGCATCGACATCGACGCGATCGGGCAGGGCGGCCCGGGGATCGCCCACGTCCAGGCCGGCGGCACTCCCGCCGGCCGGATCGGCGGCGGCCAGGTCCGCGACGGCGGCCAGCACCGCGGCGGAGACCGCCCCGGCCCCGGCGTCGGCCGCCAGCACGTGCGCGATGCCCAGCGCTCGCAGCCGCTGCTCGGAGTCCGCGTCCCCCGGATCGATCAGGCCGACCACCGCGACCCGGGCGCCCCGCAGCCGGGTCACCGCCTCCCGGTCCAGGCGCCGCAGATCAGAGGACAGCAGTACCGCCCGGGCCGTGCCGGTGGTGGCCACCGCGAGCAGGTCCGGCAGGTCCACGCAGCGGCGTACGACGGTCAGCCCGTGCTCGGCATCACTGAGCGCCCCGACCAGGGTGCTCTCCCAGCTGGCCCCCGTGACCGCGGTCAGGACCGGCAGACCGGTCAACTCCCCGGGGCCGGCGTGGTCGACGCGCCGGCCGGCGGGGACGGCGGCGCCGGGCCCGCGGAGGAGCCCGGAGCCGCGGTCGGATCCCTGGTCGGCGCCGGGTCCACAGACGGGCCGGGCGGCCCGTGGCCGGCGGGCGCGGTCAGGCCGTCGAGCACGGCCAGGGCGAGGTCCTGCCCGGCGATCGCCGCCACGAGGGCGCCCGCGTCCGCGGCGGCCACGGACACCACGACCTGCCGGGTTCCGCCGGCCGACAGCACCCCCTGGCTCCCACCGTCGACGGCCTGCACCGGCGCCGCGGCCAGCACCCGCCGGGTCAGCGGGCCCGTGCCGTCGGCTCCGGTTCCCGTGGCGTAGACGTCGACGAGTTGACCGCGGTGCAGGTCCAGGGGGACCGCCGTGCTGTCGACCGGCAGGGCGACCGACACCCGGTCCGAGGGCACCCCGAGCGCCGAGGCCGGCACCAGCTCACCGGCGCGCACCGGTCGGTCGAGGACCTGACCGGTCAGGTCGCCGTCGCTGCGCAGGTACCGCGTCGAGGCGTCGAACAGCCGGGCCGGCGCCTGCCGTACATCCTCGGTGCGCAGCGTCGTACCCGCGGACAGGTCCCGGGCGGCGGCCCACACCGACACCGACTGGTCCGCGGCGGCGATCACCCTGGCCCCGATCAGCACCGAGCCGATGACCAGCAGGACCCCGGCCACGAGTCGCAGGTCCAGCCAGGACGGCGCTCGCACCCGACGGGGCTGCGGCGAGGCGGACGGTATGCCGATCGGCGGTGTGGACATGACTCCCCCGGCGGGTCACGGTCACCCGCGGGCGCGCGGGTGCTGGGCCGATCGTGCCGTACGCCGGACCGTTCCGCGCCGGTTGTCCACAACCGACCATCCGGCGCTGTGGACACACCCGGGAGCCCCAGATTTCCTGCGACACTGATCGAAGCGGGGCCAGCCGTCCCGCCGGGGAGGAGGACTCGTGGTGGCCGAGCGCTTTCTGACCCTCACCGACGTCGGTGAGATCCTCAACATCACCGCGGCACAGACCTACGCGCTGGTCCGCCGGGGTGACCTGCGGGCGATCAAGATCGGTGGCCGCGGCCAGTGGCGGGTCGAACGCCAGGAGCTGGAGGCCTACATCCAGCGGATGTACGACGAGACCGAGCGGTTCGTGCAGCGGGTGCCGACGGCGGAGGGCGTCCCGAGCTTCGACTGACCGACCCCGCCTCACGTCCCCGCCGTCGTCCGGTCGGCGCACCCTGGCTCAGTGGCTCAGTGGCTCAGTGGCTCAGTGGCTCAGTGGCTCAGTGGCTCAGTGGCTCTCGGCTCGGCGGCCGGTCGTTCCGGCGTGCCCCCGCCGACGCAGCGCTGCGCGGCACCGCGATCCACCCGGCGCTGCGCGGCACCGCGATCCACCCGGCGCTGCGCGGCACCGCGATCCACCCGGCGCTGCGCGGCAGCCGCCAGGCATGGGGCTGCGCGGCACCCGGATCGGCGACAGGTGCCGCCGGGGCCTCAGCCGGCGCGGCGGCTGACGGTCCCGATCGCGCTGGTCGCGACGGCGCGGACGGACCGGACGGCGCCGGCCCGCCGCGGCTCCCCCGCGGCGTGCTCGGCGAGTTCGACGTGGTCGGCGCCGACCCGGTCGATCGTGCCGGCCAGCAGCGAGCCGTCGACCAGCGAAACGGTGACCGAGCTGCGGTCCACCGCCAGCGCGCGCAGCGCCCGCCGGAAGTCCATCGCGCGCTGGACGGGCCCGGCCTGCCGGGCGGCGGCCGTCGGTAGCGCGAGGCCGCTGACCGCCAGCACCCGGTCGAGACGCACGAGCACCTCGGACTCGCCCGGGGCGCCCATCAACAGCCAGTCCACGCCGACCCGCTGGACTGTGCCGGTCCGCTGAGGAGCGCCCTGCACGGTGACGGTCACCGGGTGCCCCCGGGCGCCGCGCAGCCGGTCGGCCAGCAGGACCGCGGCGTACTCGGCGCGGCTGCGCTCGGCGACCTCGGCGGCGAGTTCCTGATCCAGTGCGCCGGCCGCCTCCGCCTCCAGGTCGGCGAACAGCCGGTCCCATCGCACGGCGCCCTCCTCACAAACCGGACCGCCCGAGCCTGCCACCCGCCCACAGCCGCTGACCCGCCCATCCTGGTGGTGACTCGCGCAGGCCGGACCGCCCCGAGCCTGCCATTCGCCCGTAGCCGGCTGACCCACCCATCCCGGCGGGGCCTCGCACCAGCCGGGCCGCGCCAGCCTGCCACCCGCCCACAGTCGGCCCCGCTGTCGCGATCCCCTCCGTACAGCCTGGATCGCCGGTGCTCGCCACCTCTTGCCAGGCACCTATACCTCGTGTTTGAGTCTGTTTGCATTTATTTGGCCCTGGACGAGGCACTTGGAGTGCAGATGATGGGACGCCGACTCGCCGCATTCGTGCTCCTCGCAGCGGCCGCCGCCGTGCTCCGGCTGCTCGGGTCCGGTCCCGGGGACGCCCTCGCCCTGCTGCGGAGTCAGGGTTCCCCGACCGATCCGTACGGTGCCGAGCAGGCGGTCGTCGTGGTCACGTCCATGCTCGGGTGGCTGCTCGTCGGCTGGTTGGCGCTCGGCCTGCTCGCCACGCTGTCCAGCGAGCTTCCGGGCGGGACCGGTCGGCTGGCCGGCCGGGCGGCGAAGGTCCTGCTGCCGGCGACGTTGCGGCAACTCGTGGCGCTGTCCTTGGGCGTCGGCCTGGTCACCGGGGCGGCACCGGCCGCGCTGGCCGACGACACCAGGGGCCGGCCCGCCCCGTCGGAGTCGGTGGACTGGCCGGTGCGACCATCAGCAACACCGCAGGGCCCGACCGCTCCACGACCCGCAGAGCCAACCGGCACCGCCGACCGGCACGGCGCCGCCGACCCGACGGGCAGCGGCCCGGCTGACGCCGGACAGCGCGGCGGAACAGTGCAGGTCCGCGCCGGCGACTGCCTGTGGACCCTCGCCGCCGACCGGCTACCCCCGGGGGCCTCCGATGCCCGGATCGCCGGAGCCGTCCTGGACTGGTACTCCCGCAACCGCACCGTGATCGGCCCCGATCCGGACCTGATCCTGCCGGGCCAGCAGCTGATCCCGCCGGCCGGATCCTGATGGCTAGCCCGGCGCCGGCGCTGGCGCCCTACGTCCGCTCGGTCCGCCGGTACCAGCCGCCCTACGACGACGAGGTGTCCGCCGCCGAGCTACACCTGGTCGGGCCGGGCGCCGACCAGCTGCCCTTCGACTCACCGACTCCCGAACCACCGGCGGCCTCGGCGGCTACTGCGACCAGGCTCAGGCGGGGATTGGCTGATCCGGGTCCATGGGCGCGGGCCTTCATCCCGGCCGCGCTGGAAACCCTCGACGGCCGGCGCCCGGTCACCCAGTTGCGGACCTGGACCAGCCCCGCGGTGTTCACCGCGATCCAGCGGGCCCGGGCCCGCGCGCGACCCCGCCCGGGGTTGGGCGTGGTGGTGGTCAAGTCCGTCCACGTCAGCGAACCCGCCGAGGGGGTGGCCGAGGTGTGCGCCGTGGTGTCCAGGCCCGACGTGGAGGGCCCGCGATTCCGGGCGGTGGCGATACGACTGGAGAGCCGAAGCGGCCGCTGGCAGTGCGTGACCATGCAGGTCGGCTGAGATCCCGACCCAGGACGGGCCGGCCGGAGTCACGGACCGGAACTGGTCACCTGCGACCACGTCAAGACCCGCTGGCGCGTCGCAAGTGACCAGCTAACGCCGGGGGCACGCCCGGAACTGGTCACGAGCGACCCCCGCGCCGCCCGTGACGAAGCGCGAGCCGACCGGAAGGCCCGGTGCGGAGCCGGCTACTCCACGCCGGGGGTGCCGTGGCAGCGCTTGTACTTCTTGCCCGATCCGCAGGGGCAGGGCGCGTTGCGGCCGGGCCCCGTCGTACCGCTGACCGTCGCGGTCTTGACCGCCGAGCGGGCCTTGCGGGCCGGCTCCGGGGAGTCCAGGGTCGGCGCGGAGTACTGCAGATTGGGTGCCGCGGTAGGCCGGCCCAAACCCTTCGCGTCGAGTTGCACGGGGGCGGTGGCCCCGACGGTGCTCGGGCGCCGATCGGAGGTTGCGAGATCTTCAGCCGGCGGCGCGACGGCCCGGCCGTTGGCGCCGGCACCAGCACCGTCACCGGCGGCGTTACCGGACCTGGCGGCGCCTGACTTGCCGGCGCCTGACGTGCCGGAGGTCGACCGGGCCGCTCCGGACGCGGCAACGGCGGGCGCCGTCGTCCGCCCCGCGGGCTTGCTGAGTTCGGTCCGCTCGGCCGCGGCCGACGGCGGCGTCGCGGCCTGCTCCGCGGCAACCAGCGCAGCGTCCGGAGCAGTGCCGTCCGGAGCGGTGCCCTCCGGTGCGACGGTGCCCTCCGGTGGCTCGGTGCTGGTGGGCGTGACGTTCACCTCGACGTTGAACAGGTAGCCGACGGACTCCTCCTTGATCCCGTCCAGCATCGCTGCGAACATCGAGAAGCCCTCCCGGCCGTACTCCACGGCCGGGTCCCGCTGGGCCATCGCCCGCAGGTGAATGCCCTCGCGCAGGTAGTCCATCTCGTACAGGTGCTCGCGCCACTTGCGGTCCAGGACCGACAGCACGACCTTGCGCTCCAGTTCCCGCATCACCTCGGCGCCGAGTTCCTCCTCGCGGGCGTCGTACGCCGAGTGCGCGTCGCCCTTGATCTCCTCGAGCAGCAACTCCGGGGACAGCCCGGCGCGCTCGCCGCCGACCTGCTCCAGCAGGTCCTCCTCGGTGATCGACACCGGGTACAGCGTCCGGAGGGCGGTGAACAGCTGGTCCAGGTCCCAGTCCTCGGGGTAGCCGACCTCGGTCGCCCCGAGCACGTAGGCCTCGACGACGTCGTCGAGCATGTGCCGGATCTGCTCGTGCAGGTCTGCGCCCTCCAGCACCCGGCGGCGCTCGGCGTAGATGATCTCGCGCTGCCGGCTCATCACGTCGTCGTACTTGAGGACGTTCTTGCGGATCTCGAAGTTCTGCTGCTCGACCTGGGTCTGCGCCGACCTGATCGCCCGGCTGACCATCTTGGACTCGATCGGCTGGTCGTCAGGGATCTTCAGGGTGTTCATCATCGTCTCGACCGCGGTCGAGTTGAACCGCTTCATCAGGTCGTCGGACAGAGACAGGTAGAAGCGGGAGACTCCCGGGTCTCCCTGCCGCCCGGAGCGCCCGCGCAGCTGGTTGTCGATCCGCCGCGACTCGTGCCGTTCGGTGCCGAGGACGTACAGCCCGCCGGCCTCGACGACCTCCTCGTGCTCGGCGGCGGACTGCTTCTCGGTCGCCTCGAGCGTCTCCGGCCAGGCCGCTTCGTACTCCTCCGGGGTCTCGCTGGGCACCAGACCCTGCTGCTGCAGGGTCAGGTCGGCCATGAATTCCGGGTTGCCGCCGAGGACGATGTCGGTGCCCCGGCCGGCCATGTTCGTCGCCACCGTGACCGCGCCCTTGCGCCCGGCCTGGGCGATGATCGCCGCCTCCTTGGCGTGGTACTTGGCGTTGAGGACCTCGTGCGGGATCCCGCGCTTGAGCAGCAGTGCCGACAGCAGTTCGGACTTCTCCACGCTGGCGGTGCCGACCAGCACCGGCTGCCCGACCTCGTGGCAGTCGGCGATGTCCTCGACGACGGCGTTGTACTTCGCCTTTTCGGTCTTGTACACGACGTCGGCCTCGTCGGCGCGCACCATCGGCTTGTTCGTCGGGATCGTCACGACGCCGAGGGAGTAGATCTGGGACAGCTCGGCGGCCTCGGTCTGCGCCGTACCGGTCATCCCGGACAGCCGCTCGTAGAGCCGGAAGTAGTTCTGCAGGGTGATCGTGGCCAGCGTCTGGTTCTCGTCCTTGATCTTGACCTTCTCCTTGGCTTCGATCGCCTGGTGCATCCCCTCGTTGTAGCGGCGTCCGGCCAGCACCCGGCCGGTGAACTCGTCGACGATGAGCACCTCGCCGTCGACGACGATGTAGTCCTTCTCCCGCTTGAAGAGTTCCTTGGCCTTGAGGCAGTTGTTCAGGTACCCGATCAGCGGGGTGTTGACGGCCTCGTAGAGGTTGTCGATCCCCAGCTGGTCCTCGACGAACTCCACGCCCTCCTCGGTGATCGCCACGGTGCGCTTGCCGATCTCGACCTCGTAGTGCCGGTCCTTCCTCAGCAGCGGCGCGATCCGGGCGAACTCGGTGTACCACTTGGCGCTCTGCTCGGCCGGCCCGGAGATGATCAGCGGGGTGCGGGCCTCGTCGATCAGGATGGAGTCGACCTCGTCGACGATGGCGAAGGAGTGCCCGCGCT
This sequence comes from Mycobacteriales bacterium, assembly GCA_038200385.1. Lineage (GTDB taxonomy): Bacteria > Actinomycetota > Actinomycetes > Mycobacteriales > Geodermatophilaceae > JBBPYA01. The sequence goes on along the minus strand of JBBPYA010000073.1, from coordinate 16,421 downwards.
GGACCAGGCCGTCCTGGCTCCAGGCCATGTTGTCGCGCAGGTAGTCGAACCCGAACTCGTTGTTCGTCCCGTAGGTGATGTCGCAGGCGTATTGCTCTTGCCGGTGGGCAGGGGTCTCGTTGGCGAGGATGACCCCGACCGACAGCCCCAGGAAGCGGTGCACCCGACCCATCCACTCGGAGTCCCGCTTGGCCAGGTAGTCGTTGGTCGTCACCACGTGGACGCCGTTGCCGGCCAGCGCGTTGAGGTACGCCGGCAGCGTCCCGGCCAGCGTCTTGCCCTCACCGGTGCGCATCTCGGCGATGTTGCCCAGATGCATCGCCGCGCCGCCCATCAGTTGGACGTGGTAGTGCCGCTGGCCCAGCGTCCGCTTGGCCGCCTCCCGTACCGTCGCGAACGCCTCGGGCAGCAGCTCGTCCAGGGTCTCCCCGTCGTCGAGGCGGGACTTGAACTCCTCGGTCTTGGCCTGCAGCTCCTCGTCGGTCAGGTCGACGAAGTCGTCCTCGATCGCCTCGATGTGGTCGGCGATGGCCTTGAGCCGGCGCAGGATCTTTCCCTCGCCGGCGCGCAGGATTCGCGTCAGTAGCGGCACGGTATGAATTCACTCCTCGAAACAGACGGATCTGCGGCCATCGTAGGCCGCGAGGACGACCGGCCCGGAATATGTCGAGCGACGCGGGACCGGCCGAGCGGCATGATCCCGGTGATGGGACTGCACCTCGCCGATGTCGACCTGACGACCGAGACGGTGTCCTCACCGCGACTGCTGCTGCGGCCGTGGCGAGACGACGACGCCGCTGAGGTTTACCGCGCGTGCCAGGACCCGCTCATCCAGACCTGGGTGGTCGCCGTCCCGTCGCCGTATACCAAGGGCGATGCCCGCAACTTCGTCTCCGTGCTGGCCTGGACCGAGCGGAAGGCAGGCACCGGCATGCAGTTCGCGGTGGTCCTGCGGGACTCCGGGCGGCTGGTCGCCTCGGCGGGCCTGATGCGATTGACCGGCCCCCTCGGGCCGGAGGTGGGCTACTGGGTGGCGCCGCTGGCGCGTGGGCATGGCTACGCGGCCGAGGCGACCGATGCGCTGGCGGCATGGGCCTTCGACCACGGCTTCCGTCGGGTTTCGCTGCTGGCCGCGCCGGACAACGGCGCCAGCTGTCGCACCGCCGAACGAGCCGGGTTCAGCCCCGAGGGGCTGCTGCGCGAAGCCGAGACCGATCGCGACGGCCGACCTCGGAGTCTGGTGCTCTACGCCCGGCTGGCCGGTGACGCTCCGGCCCGGAAGTTCGGGTAGCCGGCTCGGGTGGTCCGCATGCAGGCCCGGTACTGCCATGATCGCGCGATGGGTGATTCGCCCGATTCGGCCGCGCAGCTGGCGGCGCGGGCGCTGGACCTCGTGGGTGCCGACCCACGGGCCGCGCAGGAGTGCGCCGAGCAGGCGGTCCGACGATCGAGGTCCGAGCGTGACCCCGTCGCGCGCTCGACCGCGCTGCGGGCGCTGGGGCTGGCCCACAAGCGGCTGGGCGATCTGCCCGCCGGGATCGCCGCGTTGCGCAGCGCCGTGCAGACCGCGCGGCGGGTCGGCAACGCCGACGCGGCCGCGGAGGCCCGGATGAGCCTGGCGTTCGCGCTGCTGGACCGCGGGTCGGTGGGCGCCGCCCTGGCCCAGGCCGAACGAGCCGCGGTCACCCTGCGCGGCCTGCCGGCGGCGCGGCTGCGGGCCCAGCGCGGGCTGATCCTGCAGCGCTGCGGCCGCCTGGACGAGGCATTGGAGGACTTCCGCCGGGCGCTGCCGGTCCTGCACCGCGGCGGCGACCGGATGTGGGAGGCGCGGTTGCGCAACAACCGCGGGCTGCTGCACGCCGTCGCCGGCCGGCTGCCCGCAGCCGAGACGGACCTGCGCCGGGCGGCCGCCCTCTACGAGCAACTCGGTCAACCGCTGGCCGCGGCCGAGGCGACCTGGAACCTCGGGTACGTCGCGGCCCGGGCCGGGGACCTGCCGGCCGCGCTGGCGCGCTACGACGCCACCGAGGCGTCCTACCGGCAGACCGGGCTGCCCGCGCCGGAACTGCTCTACGACCGTGCGGAGCTGCTGCTTTCGGCCGGGCTTGCCGAGGAGGCGGCCGCCGCCGCTGCCGCCGCGGCCCAGATCATGACCGAGCTCGGCACCGACACCAGCCTCGCCGAGACCCACCTGCTCCAGGCCCAGGCGGTGTTGTCCGGCGGCGACCCGCAGCTGGCCGGCACGCTGTCCGCCCAGGCCACGGCGGGGTTCCGGCGGCAGCAGCGCCCCGGCTGGGCGTTGGTCGCCGAGTACGTCGGGCTACGCGCTGCCGCCGCCGGGCAACTCGGACCCGCCCAGCTTCGGCAGGGCCGCCGGCTCGGGCCCGCGCTGGCCGCGGCCGGCTGGCACAGCCTGGCGCTGGACGCCCGCCTGATCACCGCCCGTGCGGCGTTGGCCACCGGTGCCCGGGCGGAGGCCGAGGACCTGCTGCGGGCCGCGGCCGCGGCCCGCCGGACCGACTCCGTGGACATCCAGATCCGGGCCTGGCATGCCGAGGCGCTGCTGCGCCAGCACACCCGGCCGGGGTCGGTCCGCTCGGCGCTGGACGCCGGGCTGCGGGCCCTGGACCGCCACCGCGCCGGGCTCGGCGCCACCGAGCTGCGGGTGCACGCGGCGGCGCACGGGCGCGAACTGACCGAGTTGGGGCTGGCCCTGGCCGTGCAGGCCGGCGACGCCGAGCGGGTACTGGCCTGGACCGAGCGGTGGCGGGCCTGGACCCTGCGGCTGCCGCCGGTACGACCACCGGAGGACGCCGAGCTGGCCGGGCTGCTCACCGACCTGCGCCAGGTCACGACCGCGCTGGAGGCCGCACTGCTCGACCAGCGACCCGGCGCCGCTGCCCTGCGCCGCCAGCAGGCAGCGCTGGAGAGCGAGATCCAGGCCGTCACCCGCCGGATGCCGGGAACCCCGCACGGGACCCCACCCGGCCCCCCGACGGTGGCGCAACTACGCGACCGGCTGGGCCCACGGGCGCTGATCGCCTACGTCGACGTCGCGGGCACGCTGTCCGCCGTCGTCCTCGTGGACGGCCGGGCCGGCCTGTACCGGCTGGGCGAGACCGCCGCGGTCGCCGACGATCTCGCGGTCGTGCACTTCGGCCTGCGCCGGATGGCCGCCCGCCCCCGATCGGTGAGTTCGGCGACGGCCGCGATGGCGGCGGCGACTACCGGGGCGGTCCGCCTGCAGGAGCGCATCCTGGCCCGCCTCTTGCCGGTCGTCGGCGACCGGGACCTCGTCGTCGTCCCCGCCAACGCGCTGCACGGGCTGCCCTGGAGCCAGCTGCCGGCCCTGGTGGGGCGGCCCCTGGCGGTGGCCCCGTCGGCGACCGCGTGGCACCGCGCCGACGGCATCGCCGTACCCGACCGGGCGGGACCGGCCGTGTTGGTGGCCGGACCCGGGCTGCCCGGCGCCCGAGCCGAGATCGCCGCGCTGGCGGCCGCAAACCCCGGGGCCCGCTGCCTCAGTGACGGCGCGGCGACCGTGGCCGCCACGCTCCAGGCGATGGACGGCGCGTCCTGGGCACACCTGGCCACGCACGGCCGGCTGCGCACGGACAACCCGCTGTTCTCGGCCCTGGAGCTGGCCGACGGCCGACTCACCGTCTACGACCTGGAGCGGCTGACCCGACCGCCGGGGCTCGTCGTCCTGGCCGCCTGCCAGGCCGGCGTCGGGGCAGTGCGGGCCGGTGAGGAGACCCTGGGGCTGGCCAATGCGCTGCTGGCGATGGGCACCCGCACCCTCGTCGCCACCTGTATCCCCGTCCCCGACGAGGCCAGCGCTCCGCTGATGCTCGGCATGCATGCCCGGCTGGCCGCCGGCGTCCCGGTGGCTGCCGCGCTGGCCGCCACCGCGAGCGGGGTCGATCGCGACGATCCCGCCGCGCTGGCCGCCGCCGCCGGATTCAACTGCCTGGGGACCGGATGAGATGTATCAGCGGGGCCGCTGCCCGCTCTGTAGAGGTATGCCGCTGCAACCCGCCTCTGATCTCGCGAGGCGGCGGTCCGTGCCGCTCGGGGGCTGGCGGGCGAGGACCGCGCCCCAGCACGGAGCGGGGCCGATGAGCGCCCCGCCGTCCAACGCCGAACTCGTCGCGGCGGCCGCGCGTGGCGACCAGCCGGCGTGGGACCGCTTGGTGGAGCGCTACCTTCCGTTGGTGCTGGCCGTGGCCGGCCGCTACCGGTTGAGCGGTCGGGATACCGAGGACGTCAGCCAGACCGTCTGGTTGCGGCTGGTCGAGCACCTGGGCCAGATCCGCGAACCCGATGCGCTACCCCGCTGGCTCGTCACGACCACCAAGCACGAGTCGCTGCGGGTGATCTCGGCGCACCGCCGAACGCGCCCGGTCGACCCGCTGGACTCCGCCGAGCTGGACTCCGAGCAGGCCGCCGACGATCTGGACGAGGGCATCCTGCAGGACGAGCGGCGGCTGGCGTTGCGCGCGGGGCTGGCTGAGCTGGAGCCGCGCCACCGCGAGCTGCTCCTGCTCCTGGTCGCCGATCCGCCGCTGAGCTACGTCGAGATCGGATCCCGGCTCGGGATGCCGGTCGGCAGCATCGGGCCGACCCGGGCGCGCTCGCTGTCCCGGCTCCGCGACACCGCTGCGCTTCGCGGTTACCTCGGATCCGATGAAGACCTGTACCCGGGGACCGGCGATCGCCTGGACCACGGGACCGGCAGACACGGGAGGATGCCGTCATGACGTCGGCACGGTGGGACGACGACGAGCAGCTGCTGGCCGACCTGACCGATGCGGTGCAGCCCGCGCCGGACGTGCCGGAGCACCTGCTCCGCTCCGCGCAGGCCGCACTCACCTGGCGCACCATCGACGAGGAGCTGGCCCTGGCCACCCTGCAGTTCGATTCCGCGCTGCACGAGACCGTCGGGGTGCGGGGGGCGGGCGACGAGGCGGTCCGCACCCTCGCGTTCACCTGGGACGAGCTGTCGATGGAGATCGAGGTCGGCAAGGACGGCGTCATCGGCCAGCTCATCCCGGCGATTGCCGCCGAGGTGGCGCTGGCGACGCAGCAGGGTGACTACGCGGCCGCAACGGCCGACGAGGTCGGCTCCTTCGTGCTGCGCCGCCCTGCCGCGGGCCCGGTCCGGCTGGTCTGCCGGCACGGCGAGAGCAGCCTGACGACGCCGTGGCTGGTGCTCTGAAAGCCCCCCGCCGGGGTCGTCTGGAGCCTGGTACGTCGATCAGGTGACGTAGGACAGCTGGGTCATCATGCCGGCCTCGGCGTGATAGATGTTGTGGCAGTGCACCAGCCACTGGCCGGGATTGTCCGCGACCAGATCCACGGTGAGCGTCTCCCGGGGCAGGACGATGAGAGTGTCCTTGCGGGCACCCCGCCCGTCGGAGTCCCGGACCTGGAACGTGTGCCCGTGGACGTGCATCGGGTGGAACATCATCGTGCGGTTCTGCAAACGCAGCCGGACGTTGTCCCCCTCGCGGATCTGCAACGGCGCGCGGTCGCCGTAGCTTCGCCCGTTGATCTTCCAGGAATATCCGCCCCTGCCACCGCCCATCCCGCCGCCGAGGACCAGGTCGTGGCTGCGGTCCGGCTGCCGCAGCGGCAGGAACACCTCGTCGGTGGCGCGCAACTGGTGGACCGTGACCAGCTGGTCGTCGAGTTCGGCCGGCAGCATCCCGGCCGGCGGGGCCGGCCCGGAGCCGGTGCGGATCAACGCCCGGGCCAGGGAGTCCTTGCCCTCGGCCAGCGCTACCAGCGGGAACACGCCGTCCTGCATGGTTACGACGGCATCCACCCGCTCGCCCATGCCGATCAGGATCGCCGCACCCTCGACCGGCTCGACCGGGAAACCGTCGGTGTGCGTGACGGTCATCCGGTGTCCGCCGAGGGCGACCCGGAAGGCCGTGTCCCCGCCGGCATTGATGAAGCGGAATCGGATCCGCCGGCCCGGCGCGCTCTGCACGGTGTAGGGGCTCTCCGGCGCCCGCCCGTTGATCAGGTACAGCGGGTACCGCACGTCGCCGGCATCGCCGCCGAGCACCGCCGAGGCCGGCGCACCGCCCGAGCCCATGTCCATTCCGTTGGCCTGCAGGTCGGCCAGGACGTCGTCGGGTGTCCGGCCGGTCCCGTCCAGCCAGTCGTCGAGCACCACGACGTGCTCCTCGTCGTAAGCTCCGCGCTCCTGCGGGTCCTCGATGATCAGCGGCGCGTACAGGCCCCGGTCGAGCTGGACGCCGACGTGCGGATGGAACCAGTACGTGCCCGGGTGGCCGAGCGCGAACCGGTACGTCATCCAAGCGCCGACCGGGACTGCCTGCTGCGTCATACCCGGAACGCCGTCCATGTCGTTGCGCAGAGCCAGGCCGTGCCAGTGCACGGTGGTCTCCTGCGGCAGATCGTTGGCGACCCGCACCTGCAGGATGTCTCCGGCGGTGGCCCGGAGCTCCGGTCCGGGCAGTGACCCGTCGTATGCCCAGGTGTCCACGGTCGTCCCGCCCAGATCCAGCGTGGTCGGGGCCGCGACCAGGGAGAACGGGATCACGCCGGCGCCGGCCGGGGTGCGGGCCGCCTCGGCGGCCAAAGCCTGGGGCCCGTCTGGCGCCAGCGGCCGGGACGTCGGTCCCGCGCTGGTGCCCGTGCACGCGGACAGCGCGGCCAGTCCGGTCAGAGCGGTCCCGCCGACGAGCAGCTGGCGGCGGGTCAGGCGAGCGGGGGGCGGCAGTTGCCGTGCGGGCAATGCTGCTCCTTGTCGGGCGGGCATCTACTGGCGGGCAGGCAACTACGAGACTCCATAGTAGGTGGCCGGCCCGATCTGCCGCGCTGGTCCCGACGTCCCCGCCAGCCCTAGTGCCGGCGGCAGACCAGGTCGATGCCGGGATCGAAGACGCGGCCGTAGTCGGGGTACCCGGGCAGCGGGGGTAGGGATGCGAGGAGTTCGGCGGCTACCACGGCGGGCGTGCCACCGGCGGCGACCTTCGCGGCGATGGCCGAGGCCACCAGGGGCGCGGCAAAGGATGTCCCGCTCCAGCACGCCCAGCCGTTGAACGCCTCGGGGGCGGCAGCCTCGGCGTCGACGCGGGCGCCCTTCACGTAGGCGCTGTGCAGGTCCACACCGGGAGCAGCGATGTCGACCCACCAGCCGTAGTTGGAGAACGCGGCAGGGACGGCTGCAGCACCGGTGGTGTCCAGGGCTGCGACCGCAAGGACCTGCTTGGAGGCTGCCGGCCAGAACGGCCGGTTCGACGCGTGGTTGCCGGCGGCGGCGACGACGGCGACCTCGCATCCCAGCCGACGCAGGGCCGCCTCGGTGGCCAGCGGGGGCTGGTTCCCGTGGGTGTAGCCGCCCAGGGACAGGTTGATGACCGGCGCCGTGCACTCCATCAGCGCCAGGGCCAGCCCGATGTCGTCGCCGAACCCATACGGGGTGAGGACCAGCTCGGGGTCGATAGCCAGTCCCGGCTGGAGGCGATGCACCAGACCACAGATGAACGTCCCGTGCCCGGCCTCAGCATCCAGCATCCCGTCACCGTCGGAGTCCAGCTGGTCCCAGTCGTCGGCGTCGGGGCGCAGCTGGGCCAGCAGGTCGGGGTGCAACAAGGCGATGTCCCGCGCCACGCCGGTGTCCATCACAGCGAGCTGCGGTTCCTTGGGGGTGGCCGCCGAGGCCGCCTGCGGCACGAGCGCAGCGGCGGGACGGGGCAGGCCGCCCGGTCCTCCGTGGTAAAACGGCTCCCCGCTCCATCCGTGGTTCGGGGCGACGCCCGGACGGTGGTGCACGTCCGTCCCGTCCTGCAGCGCGTCGATCAGGGACGGTACGTCGGTGTCCTGCGGCAGCAACCATCGGCGCACCTGCAGGCCGCCCCGGTCCAACCGGTCGTTGAGCGGCTCGTCCGGGCGGCCGCCCGCGCCCGAGAGCCGCTGCGCCAGCCGGGCCTCGTCCTCGGCGGCGACCAGGACGTCGCCCGCCCGGTAGAGATATCCGCGACCGGGCGTCAGGCCCGCCCGCGCCGCGTCCCTGGCGCGGCGCTCCCGCCACCACTTGCTGCCGTGCGGGCCGGCAGCGGGCAGGGCGTCCTTGGATGTCACATCGACCACCTCGAGTCAGGCTGGGGGCGGCGGGTAGGCCCCGCTCTCCTGTACGGAGCGGGCGTACGCCGTCCTGATACACCGCGGCCGGTCGCTATTCCGCGAGCCGGATCACCCCGTAGTCGTAGCCGTGCCGGCGGTAGACCACGCTCGGCCGGCCGGTGTCCTGGCACTGGAACAGGAAGAAGTCGTGCCCGACCAGCTCCATCCGCAGCAACGCCTGGTCAATGCTCATCGGCTCGCTCGGGTGCACCTTGTCGCGCACGACCTGGCCGGGGGGGTGGTCGTCGACGTCGCCGTCCCCGCCGCCGGCGGTCGGGTCGGTGCCGGACCCGTCGAGCAGGTCGGTCGCCGCGCCACCGGACCGGGTGTCCACCGCCGGGCCGTCCTGCTCCTGATCAGCGGACCCGCGGTCGTCGGCCGGGGGCTCGAAGAGGGCCGCGGCCGCCTCCCCGGTCGCCGCGTGCACGGACCTGGGGGTGTGCCGGCCGTGGTGCACCCGACGGCGGTCGGCGACCTTGCGCAGCCGGGACTCCAGCTTGCCCACCGCCACTTCCAGCGCGGAGTAGAAGTCCGCGGCGCAGGCCTCGGACCGGACGACCGGGCCGCGGGAGGTGCAGGTGATCTCCACCCGCTGGCAGGCATCGGACTGCCGCCGGTTTTTCTCATGGGTGAGCTCGACGTCGACGCCGATCAGCTTGTGGTCGTAGCGCTCGATCCGCCCGAGCTTGTCCGCGACGTGCTGGCGGTAGTGCTCCGGCACGTCGACATTGCGACCTCGGACGACGATGTCCACGCTGTACCTCCCGACCGTTGATCACCCCCGGTGGGTTCCAGACGCTAGTCCCTCCGGCCCGGCCGGCGACACGGGCGGGGGACGCCGGCGGGCGGTCCCGGCCAGGACGGCGGCGACCGGTCGACTGCCCTGCCCGCGTAGCGCCTGCGCCGCGGCGGACAGCGTCGCGCCGGTCGTCACGACGTCGTCGAGCAGCACCACCGGCAGGCCGACGGGCAACGCTGTCGCGGTGAACAGCCCGGACAGGTTGGCCGCGCGCTCGGCCGCGCCGAGGCCGGCCGAGTCCGCCGGGGTCCGCCGCAGGCGCAGGGCCGGGGCCACGGCTACCGAGGATCCGGTCCGAGCCAGTACGCCGGCGGTCCGGCGGGCCAGCGCCAGCATGTGGTCTCCCCCGCGACGGCGGGCGGCCGGCCGGCTGGACGGGATCGGGACGAGCAGCACGGCCGAGTGACGGCCGCCGACGGCAGCCCGCACGGTGCCGGCGAGGACCGTGGCCAGGGCGGCCAGCAGGTCGGAGCGGCCTCGCTCCTTGAGGGCCAGCACGGCCGCCTGCAGGCCGCCGTCGTACCCACCGGCGACCCAGGTCGCGGGGAATGCCGCCGGGCAGGGCCGCGGGCGGTGCCGACGTGGCGGGCCGAGCCCGGCCCGGCACGCGGGGCACAGCGGGATGCCCGGGCGGTCACAGCCGAGGCAGGAGCGGGGCAGCACGAGGTCGAGCAGCGCGGACACCACCCGATCCTGGCCTGCGCCCCGGGTGTCGCCGGTGCGCTGTCCCGGTCTGTGGACGGCGCATCCGGACCTGTGGACAGACCGTCAGGCGCAAGCGGTGGGACCTGACCGGGCCGGCCAGCGACGCGGCCGCGGCCTTGCCGGGGAGTCCCCACGGCAACCGGAGTGAGACCTCGAGGAGGCGCGAGTCCTGTGACAAGGCCAATGGTGCGCGGGTCGGCGTTGCCAGCACTCGGCGGCGCATCGCCCGTGCCGGGTACATCGTCCGTGCCAGATGCATCGTCCGTGCCAGATGCGTCGTCCTTACCGGGTGCATGGCGCTCGTGGGCGCATGCACCGCACCCTCCGGGACTGCGCACCCGCCGGTGCCCACGACGTCCGACGGCTCGGTGCTGCTGTTCTCCGAGGCCGACACGGGCGAGCCGGTGACGAACTTCCTGATCACCGGGGCCGTGGGCATGCCTGACGGCGGGGTCGCGATGGCCTACGACGTGGCGTACCCGGAGGCCGGGGACAGGGGCGGTGTCGGTGCGCGCAGGCTCGCCGTCCTCGAAAAGGACCGCAGTCTGACGGGGGTGGCGTTGCCGGACGTCGACGGTCGCTCCGCCGGCCCCGGGGCGCTCCCCCTGGCGGCCTCCTCGGTCGGTATGTCTACCTGTGGGACCAGGCCAACAGCCGGATAGTGCGCTGGCCGCGGACCGGCGACTGGACGACCGTGCTTCGACTTGACCCGGCGGTGCTGTACGGCGCTCCGCGAGCCCCGGCGGGGCCGGACGGTGAGCTGTTCGTGGCCACCGCCGACACGGTGCTGCGCGTCGATCCGGGCGGCGGTTCGGAGCGCCTGGCGGGAGTGGAGCCCCATCCGGGCGTGCCCGGAGCGTTTCCGGAGGCGCCGCTGGGGCCGTTGCCCCGGCCGGCCACCGCACAGCCGCTGCCCCACATCTCGGGGCTGGTCGCCGACTCCTCCGGCGCGGTCTATGTCAGCACCGAGTCGGCGGTCCTCCTGATCTCGCAGGGGGAATTGACGCTCGTCGCGGACTCGACCACCCCGGGTACCGACGGGAAGCCGCTCATCCGCAGCCAATCGGTTGATACGGAGGGCGGCAGCACGGGCTCGCTTCTGACCTCGCTGGCGCTGGCCTCCGACGGGGCCGTGCTGGCCGGGGACTCCGGGCAGCAGCAGATCCCGCGCATCGCCGGCGGAACCGCGTCGGTGCTGGTCGACCCGGCCTCGGGTGTCAGCAACGGAACCAGCCTGGGGCGATCCGCCGGGCCGGAACTGCTCTTCTCCCGGGCCGGCGGTCAAGCCCGGTACTCGATCAGGACATAGCCAGCTCGTGATCATGGCGATCCGCCGCCTGTCCGGCTCGTGATCATGGCGATCCGCCGCCCAGGACCGGCAAGATCTCATGATCACGGTATTCGCCACGAGAGTCAGGGCGTGGGACTAGCCCGGGTAGAACGGCGCCGTGCCGGCGAAGTACGGCTCGCCGCGGACCAGCGTGGTCCAGGTGTCGCCGTCGAGCTGGTACATCGTGCCGGCGGCGGAGGCCAGCGGGCTGCGTCCGGGCGCCACGGCGATCCCGGTCGGGTCAGTGGGCAGGTTGGCCGACGACTGCGCGGCGAGCACCGCCCCGTCGACGGAGATCAGCCACGGCTTGCGCCGCCCGTCCGCGGGGTCGGTGGCGAGGAACAGCAGCTTGGTCGCGGTGGCCCAGTCCACGTCCACCACATTGCGCAGGGCCGCCGCCAGCGGGGTGAAACCCGACAGCGCGACGTTCGGGCCGCTGCGTGTGATCCGCGCGACGTACAGCGAGCCGGCGCCGACCGGTCCGGCGACCACGGCCGCCCGGGATCCGTCCCGCGACAGCGCCAACGCGCGGATCGTGCCCAGGTCGCCGACGTCGGACACGCTGACCGCCTGCGGACTGGCTCCGACGGGGACCCGGATGACCTCGGTCCCGTTGCGCACGACCCACGCCTCGCGGGCCGGATCCGACCAGGCCGGGGCGGTCAGGGTGTTGCCGGTCAGGACCTTCCCCAAGGGTCCGCCGTACTCCCCCAGGAGCAACGTGGCGCCCCCGCTGGTGACCGAGACGCCGGCCAGGGTGGTCTGGTCCGGATCGGTGCCGGCCGCGACCAACGAGTAGTCCCCGGCGCCGGCCGGCCCGGGGATCGGCGTGCCGTCGGCCTGCAACACCGCGCCCTGGTCGATGTAGTGGCCGACGCTGTCCACCGGGACGACGTCGGGATCGAACCCCGGCCAGGAGTCGCTGCTCTGGCTCGTCCCCACGCCGGGCACCGACAGCACCCGGTTGTCGTCGTAGAGCGTGAGGGTGTTGAACGACAACTGTTTGAGCGTCCACACGAGCTGCGCGGACAGTCCCTGCAGGGAGGCCTCGCTTCGCTGCCCGAGGCCGTGCAGGTTGATCCTGAGGTCCCGGACCTCCTGGACGTTGCTGACCAGTTGCACGTCCGGGCCGAACTCGGTCGTGACGGCCGGGCTGAGGAACTGCGACGGTCCCCGCAGCAGCGCCTCGACCAGGGTGTTGGCCCGGGCCACCGACCCGGACAGGAAGTAGCGCGGGTCCGGGACGACCTTCGTGCCGGTCACGTCGAGGAAGTAGAGGTTGTTCTGGACGTAGGCACGCTGAAAGTCGTCCACTCGAAGGATCACGCCGGGGAGCGGGTTGTCGATGCGCCACTGGTTGTCGACCCGGCGCATGCTTAGCACCAGGGACAGTTCCTCGTTGTCGGCGGTGTAGACCCCGGCCGCGTCCACCCGCCCCACGACCCGGCCGGTCAAGGTCACCTGGGTGCCGCCGTTGCTGAAGATCGTCGCGAAGTCCCGTCCGATCACGGTGACGGCGGCGTCGTCCGCCCAGCGCTGCGAGGCCGCCGCGGTCAGGAACTGCCGCGCCACGGGCCGGTTGCGGGCGTTGCTGGCCGACGCCGCGACGAAGCCGCGGACGACCTCGTCGGGCTGCTGCCCGGCCTTGGGAGCCAGCGCCTCGATCTGGATCTGGCCGTCGCCGAGGCTGTCGTTGTCGATCGTCGTCACCGGCACCGGGTCTGAGCTCGCGGGGATCCCGACGCAACCGGTGAGCGACAGCGCGGCCAGCACGGCGCACGTCGCGGCGCGGCGGATCAGCCGGCTCATCCCGGACCCGGGGTGGTGACCGGAGCCGGGGCGGTCCGGGCCGGCACGAGCGCCAGCGGGGAGTGCGACAGCTCGGCGCCGGCCCGGATCGGCAGGGTCAACCGGAACTGCGCGCCCCCGCCGGGCTCCCCCCACGCCTGCAGCCACCCACCGTGCAGCCGGGCGTCCTCCAGGCTGATCGACAGCCCGAGGCCGGTCCCGCCCAGTCCCTTGCTCCGCGACGGGTCGGCACGCCAGAACCGGCTGAATACCTGGGTCGCCTCCCCGGCGCCGAGCCCGATGCCGTGGTCCCGCACGGTGATCGCGGCCGCGTCCGCTTCCCCGGCGACGGTGATCTCCACCGGCAACCCCTCACCGTGCTCGACGGCATTGATGACCAGGTTACGGATGATGCGCTCGACCCGCCGCGGGTCGATCTCGGCCAGGATCGCGTGCTCGGGCAGGTGCATCACCAGCTCGCTGCCCTGCCGCATCGCCACCTGGAACGTCGCCGCACACACCCGTTCGACGAGATCGCCGAGATCGGTCCGCTGTGCCTCCAGCACGGCGGCGCCGGCGTCGTACCGGCTGATCTCCAGCAGTTCGTTGAGCAGCGCCTCAAACCGGTTGACCTCGGCCTGCAGCAGCTCTGCGGCCCGGGAGACCGCTGCCGGGAAGTCCTCGCGGTAGGCGTAGAGCAGGTCCGCGGCCATCCGCACCGTCGTCAGCGGGGTCCGCAACTCGTGTGAGACGTCGCTGGTGAAGCGCTGCTGCAGCCGCGAGAGCTGCTCCAGCTGGCGGATCTGGCTCTGCAGACTCTCGGCCATGTCGTTGAAGCTCGTCGCCAGCACCGCCAGGTCGTCCTCGCCGCGGACCTCCATCCGGTCCTCCAGGCGCCCGGAGGCCAGCCGCTCGGCGGTCTGCGCGGCGACCCGCACCGGCCCCACCACCTGCCGCGCGACGAAGCCACCGATCGCGCCGACGAGCAGCACGAGGGCGACACCGGAGACCAGCACGGTGCCCTGGATGAGCCCGAGGCTGGTCTCCTCCTGGTCCAACGGGAACAGGTAGTACAGCTCGAAGTGGTCGATCGCGCTGGGCACCGGCAGCCCGACCAGCAGCGTCTTGACCGTCTCCCCGGAGCCGTAGTCCAGGACGGACAGCTGATAGCTCTGCACCCCCTGGCCCACCTGTGCCCGCAGCGCCCGCGGGATGCCCAGCGCCAGGCTGTTCAGCCGGGCCACCGGGACCGCATCGGACCCGGACCCGTCGAACATCACCACGTCGAAGCGACCCGCGGGGCCCCCGCGCTCGGTGAGCTGCTGCACCGTGCGCTCCAGGGTGGTCCGGACGTCGTCGCCGTTGACCGGGTCGACGGCGGTCAGCTGGGCCTCGGCGTACCGCAGTCCGTTCGTGGACTGCGCCACCGCCGCGGTCGTCTTCACGCCCAGGATCTGGTCCCGGATCTGGCTGAGCAGGACGAACCCGATCCCGAGGACGACGATGCCGCACACCAGCACGGTCCGGGCGGTGACCCGCAGCCGCAGCGATCGCCGCCACCGCCGCCGAAGCTGTGCCGGCGCCACCCGCAGGGAACGACGCAGGCGCCGCAGGCGGGCTGTCGCCCAGCCGGTCGGGAGCCGCATGGGCTACGTCGCTCCGGCCCGATAACCCACGCCGCGGACGGTCAGGACGACGGTGGGATTCTCCGGATCCAGCTCGACCTTGGACCGCAGCCGCTGCACGTGCACGTTGACCAGGCGGGTGTCCGCGGCGTGCCGGTACCCCCACACCTGCTCGAGCAGGGCCTCCCGGGTGAAGACCTGCCGGGGCTTGCGGGCCAGCGCGACCAGCAGGTCGAACTCCAGCGGCGTGAGCGCTATCGCCCCCCCGGCGCGGGTGACGGTGTGCCCCAGTACGTCGATCTGCAGGTCCCCGATCGGCAGGCTCTCGGCCTGCTCGCCCTCCCCGCGGCGCAGTTGCGCGCGCAGCCGGGCGACGAGTTCCTTGGGCTTGAACGGCTTGACGACGTAGTCGTCGGCACCGGACTCCAGCCCGAGGACGACGTCCACGGTGTCGGACTTGGCGGTGAGCATGATGATCGGGACCACCGACTCGCCGCGGATGGCGCGACAGACGTCGATCCCGCTGGCTCCGGGCAGCATCAGGTCCAGCAGGACGAGGTCCGGGCGGACCTCGCGGAACGCGCTGAGCGCGCGGATACCGTCGGCGACGAACGCCGGCTCGAAGCCCTCGCTGCGCAACACGATGCCGAGCATCTCGGCCAGTGCGGGATCGTCGTCGACGACGAGCACACGTCCCCTCATGCGCTCATGGTCGCACTCCGCGGGCCCGGGCAGCGCCGAACGCGCCCGTGCGGGTCCGACGTCGCAAGCCGGCATCAGTCGCCGGTGCGCCACGACGTCAGGTAGGCCTCCTGCTCGGCGTCGAGGGAGTCGATGCGCACCCCCATGGCAGCCAACTGGATCTGCGCCAGGCCCCGGTCCAGTTCGGTGGGGACGTCGTACACCCCCGGTTCGAGCCGCTCGGCGTGCCGCGCCAGCCATTCGATGCACAAAGCCTGCCCGGCGAAGCTGACGTCCATCACCGCCGGCGGGTGCCCTTCGGCGGCGGCCAGGTTGACCAGCCGACCCTCGGCGAGGACCAGCAACCGGCGGCCGTCGGCGAGCAGGTACTCGTCGACGTGCGGCCGGATCGCCGTACGCACGTCCACCGATGTCGCCCGCAGCCACGCCACGTCGATCTCCAGGTCGAAGTGCCCGCTGTTGGCCAGGATCGCGTTGTCCTTCATCACCGCGAAGTGCCGCTCGGCCAGCACCCCCCGGCTTCCGGTGACGGTGACGAAGACGTCGCCCTGGGCGGCGGCCTCCTGCATCGGCAGCACCCGGTAGCCGTCCATCGCCGCGGCGAGCGCCCGGACGGGGTCTGTCTCGGTGACGATCACGTTCGCACCGAGGCCGCGAGCCCGGTCGGCGACGCCCTGCCCGCAGTTGCCGAACCCGGCCACTACGACCGTCCGGCCGGCGAGCAGCACGTTGGTGGCCCGGACCACGGCGTCCACCGTGGACTGACCGGTGCCGTGCCGGTTGGTGAAGCTCTGCTGCAGCGGGCTGTCGTTGGCCGCCAGCACCGGGAACCGGAGCTCCCCCTCGGCGGCCATCGCGCGCAGCCGGAGGACGCCGGTCGTGGTCTGCTCGCAGCCGCCGAGGACGCCGGGCAGCAGGTCGCGGTGCGTCGTGTGCAGTCGCCCGATCAGGTCGCAGCCGTCGTCGAGGACGAGGTCGGGACCGGCGAGAACGGCTCGTTCGAGGTGCTCGTCGTACGTCGTGCGGTCAGCCCCCCGCTTGGCATGCACCGAGATCCCGTCCTGCCGGCTCAGCGCCGCCACGATGTCGTCCTGGGTGGACAGCGGGTTGGCCGCGGCCAGGTGCAGTTGCGCACCACCGGCCCGCAGCACCGACATGAGCACCGCGGTCTCGGCCGTAACGTGCAGGGCCGCGACGACGCAGCGGTCGGCCAGGGGCCGGGTCCGCTCGAAGCGGTCCCTTATCCGGGCCAGCCCGGGCATCGCCCGCTGCGCCCAGACGAGGCGGCGGATTCCCTGCTCGAGCAGGGAAT